>CAINUM010000107.1 GCA_903853785.1 Candidatus Magasanikiibacteriota bacterium | reverse complement strand
TTGTGCGTAAACTATCAAAAAATGGAGCACAGATTTACGCTGATTTAGCTGATTTATAACGGATTTAAAACGGATTATAAATTTTTGGTAAACCAAGCGGCAAAGCCGAGCGGACTACGTCAATTGATTCTGTGCTCCAATCAAAAATGCTTGCATTTTTTCTCATCAGTTTTTTATCCGCTCAATCAGCGAAAATCAGCGTTCTATTCTCTTTTTTATAATTAACAATAATCAAATAAACCCCTAAGATAATATTTTCTACGCTATTCTAAACTACAGCCAAAACAATCTGTATTACTGTGCTTTACAAAGTAATCATTCCGTCACCTACACTATTTCCCCCGAAAAGCCCATAACTTAGATTCAGAATCTATTTTATGGGCTTTTCACTTTTATCGGTCTTGATTATGTTCTATTTACTTTCCAATTGTGTGGAAGTAATTCATCCAGTTTTTGGATGTTTTGGTCTTGAATTTTGCTCAGCACATCTGTGAGCCATTCCCCAGGATTTACATCGTTCACTTTGCAGCTTCCCATCAGGGAATAAATGATGGCTGTTCGCTCGGCGGATTGGTGGTTGCCGCAGAAAAGATAATTTTTGCGTCCCACCGCCAATGGTCTCACTCCGTTTTCGGCCAAGTTGTTGTCAATTCGGTATCTTCCATCTAGCACGTAACGAACCAGTTTTGGGTACATCCCGTAAGTATATATGATTGCCTTGCCAATTGGGCTTTTGGGCAGAATTGTTGGAATTTGTTCCAATAACCAGCTTTCAAATTTCTTTAGCTTTGGGTATGATTCCGTTTCACGCAATTCCTTTATTTGGTCATACGTGTAGTTGGCATCTGTTGCACGGCGTTCAATTTCATACAGTTCCTGAATTTTCAACAAAGCGTATCCAGCCAACTTGGGGTCGTTGCCCAAAGCCTGTTCAAACTTGCGCCGAGCGTGTGCCCAGCACCCAATGGTAATAATTCCTTTAACTTTTTCCAAATCGTCGTACGCTCCATAGCCATCGCATTGCACAGCTCCTTGAAAGCCAGGCAAAACCTCGTGCAATATGTGATAACCGCGTGAACCTTTGTTGTAATAAAAGAAAACCAAGTTGGGGTCAATCCCTTTAAAAATCCAGTGATAACCCTTGACTGTGCCTCCAGGCTTGTCGATATTTAACACTGGAATGGTGCTCTCGTCTACAAACAAGTGGTTGAGCCCCTTGATTATCTTCCAGATAGAATTGTAAAGCGGTTCCAGTAAATCGGCTGTATTTGCAAACCAATTATTAATGGTTGATTCTGCCAGCACAATACCATCGCGTTTAAACATTTGCACTTGTCGGTAGAATGGCAGGTGGTTTACATATTTATTAACGATTAAGTGTGCCAATAAACTTGGTCCTGCATTGCTGCGTGGAAGTGGAAGTGACGGCAGATTGGCAATCATAACGCCCGCCTCAAGTGGCAATGCGTATTTTGGGCGAACAATGCGGCGAACATAAATCTTGGCTGGCTTCATTTCCATTATCTCGGTAACTTCTTCACCCATCTTTTTTGAGCCTTCTGGTATATTTTCTGGTTCAATAATCTCTGTAATGCGTTCCAAATGAGCTGGTATGGATAGTCTTGCGTTTGGTATGGCAGGCTTCTTGGCTCTTTTGTGACGTGCATAAGTTATTTGCTCTTTTTCTGGCACTACGGGTAGTTCTTCGCCTAAATCGAACGCTAGACGTAATTGATCTGGGTTTTCGGGCACGAAACGTTCCGATTTTGAACCATATATAGCCCTACGATATTGTTGCAGCTGAAAAGTAAGATCGAAAATGGCTTCATCCTTTTTTGAAATGATTTCGTCCTTGTTTGAAATGATTTCATTCTTTTGGGAAATGATACATTCTTTCTCCAAAATCACTTTTTCATTCTCCGAAATTAGGACACGAAGCAGCTCGATTTCTTGCAGCAAGAATTCGATTTTGGGAGAGAAAAATGATATGTTTTTTGCTTGAATCACAGTGTAAAAGTACGAAAAATACTTGATATACACAAGCATAAAACCCTTTATTAATAAAGTTTTTATGGTTTTTTATATCTTTTTCTTTGCACCCTATTTTGCATAGAAATACCCTGTACCATCATCACTAATTCTGCCCATTTGAGGTGGCAACTTTTATCCTGATTTCGATATATAGGCTCTTCAAAACGACCCGATTCAAGCCGCTTGTGATAGACTACTAAGCCCCCCGATTCCCACCTCAAAATCTTGATGGTATTGCGGGTGCGATTCATAAAAATATATACCTCGCCACTCATTGGGTTGCGTAACATTTCAGAGCGAACCACTCCGCAAAGCGCATCGAAGCCCTTTCGCATGTCGGTGGCATCCCTGAAATAGAAATAACTCAAAGAATCGTTCAGCGAAAACATGGCTCATGGTATAGGTGAATGATGCGGCTCAAGTCTTCCATGCACGGTATTGAACTCAACCGCAGGCGAACGCCATTGGGATACTCAACTTCAAATCCGCTAAATTGAAAAGTTCGAGAATCGTCTATTTGCAAAGGAACTAATTTCGGGCTTCCAATAACCGATTCTCCGCCTGCTTTCTTGACCCAACCCCCAAAGGTGGTTATGTTGAGTTTCTCCTGATCGCAGAATGATCTCCGTGTCATTCCGCTCTTGCGCCACCTTTTTACTATTTTACAGTACTCTTTTCTTGTCCTTCGTTTTAATTTCATATGCCTTTGCTTTTTTATGCAAAGGTACGGGCTTAATATCGAGTGGGAAAGATGCGGATGACCGAAGGCTCACGGTGAAAGTTTTACAATATATAGTAGTCCTAAATAGAATAAGTGATAAAATCCTTATACATTATTAATTTTTTAAAATTGAAATTTCTGTTTTGAAGAAAAGACAAGAACCCTTTTTTTACCTTTGAAAATGTGTTATATTCAACAAAGTTTTTTCTCAGAAAGTTTTTCCCTTGTAGCCATATATCTTCAACTGGATTTTGCTCAGGGGCATTTGGAGCAAATAATTCACAGGTAATTTGCCATTTTTCAGGTGGCAAATCACGATTAAGCTCTGAAAGATAATCTCTGAAAGCAGAAAAACGGTGATAACTAGCTCCATCCCACAATATCATTATCTTTTTATTCTCATATATTTTCAGTATCTTTTTTACGTAATCTACTGTATTTTCTCCATTACCAGCACTATATGGGAAAATATGAAAATCACCAGTAAGGCAATTAACTGCTCCGTAATACGTCTGTCGTTCTTTTTCATTTAATATTGGAACTTTTGTTTTTTTATTTCTTAATGCCCAGACATAACCCAATGAATCACCCCAATGCAAGTGACATTCATCCTCCATTAAAACGACCAGTTCCCCGGATTGTATTTCTTCTTTTCTGTCGTTGAGTTTTTTTTTATTTCTTCTTTCTTAAGAATTACTTTTGCTTCATCTTTCTTTGGATTAATCTTTTCAGTCTTTTTCCAACTCATTCCAGCATTTGACAATATATCATAATAGCTTTGTTTTGATTTAAATTCTATGCCGTATGTATCTCTTATATAGGCTATTATGTCTAATAGCCCGAAAGTGGATTTGCTTTTTACATATTCTAAAGTACTCTGCATTTGATCATTTGTCAATAGACCGATTCTCCCTTTATAGCAAACTCGAAAACAAACTGCACCTCCTTTATTATATAACGCACGCCACTTCTTAATAAATCCGTCAGATACATTAAGTAACTTAGAGATTTCTGAAATTGAATAACCCAATAAACACATTTTTACTGCAAGTGCCCGTTTTGTTTCTAACGAACCTGCAATTAATATATCAATATCACTTTTCATTATCTTTTTTGGGTCAAAGATAATAAAAAAAAACTTATAAATCAAATAGGATACCTATATTACAAACACATCCGGTTCAACAGAATATGTAGCAGCAGTTTCAGGTTTATCGGGTAATACAACTTATAATGTTTACTTTGTTGCCGAAGGCAACTCAGGATTAAGTTTACAATCAACTCCACAAAAAGTTATAGTTACAACAATTAGTAGTGCTGTAGTACCTACTATTACTACTCCAACAGCTACTTCAATCACAAGTATTGAAGCAATTTTAGGTGGTAATATTACCTCAGATGGTGGAAGTGCAATTACCGAACGTGGTACAGTTTGGAAAACAGCAGCAGGTTTAACTATTGATGATAATAAATTGGCGGAA
>CAINUM010000106.1 GCA_903853785.1 Candidatus Magasanikiibacteriota bacterium | reverse complement strand
TTCTATATCGGAATATTAATCCGAATAGAAAACATACTATAATTAATAAAGCGAATGACCAACTCAGACTTCTGATAGGAAGAAAATCAACGACATCTTCTTTGAAATCTGAAATCAAGGTTACATCAATTCGAAGAGATTCTGCTAAGACTGTAAAAAAGTCAAAGCTTCCAATCTCTATCATTCTCATATATACGACCCATATCATTGCCAAGAGGCTGGCAAAAAAACCAGTTAACAGTCCGAATAAATAATAGCGTCTTTTCACTATTTTTACCGATCGCATAATATCGCGGTGTAGTTGTTGTGGAACTTCGTTCGTCATATTTTTTCAATTAATTCTTCGCTTAAAGCTTCTTTAGCACGATACATGTAAGTTTTTACAGTATTGACAGGCACTTTCAGAATTTCAGCGATTTCTTGATACGATAGTTCATCACGATAAAACAGCACGATTACACTCTGATAAACAGGTTTGATTTTTTTTAGGGCGTTGTCAACGAGCTCTTTGTCCTCTGTAAGCTTATACGACCATCGATCGTCAATTGTTTCAAAATCAATATCAGGATCATCGACAATAAACATTTCTTTGTTCTTTTTGGCTTTTCTTAGCCAATCGTAGACCGTATTAGTAGCTATGGTAAACAACCAAGTTTTGAATTTATACTCTGGATCAAAGGTTTTTAAACTTCTAAAAATCTTAATGAAGGTTTCTTGAGTAAGGTCTTCCGCGTTTTCTTTGTGCACAACGAAACGAAATATGTAGCCAAAAATAGGCTTCTCATAAAGTGAAACCAATTGCTCAAAGGCTTTCATATCCCCTTTTACGGCCAATATTACCAATTCTTTATCAGATAATTCTTGCATATAAAAAAAGTATATCATCGCTGACATACTTTATCAACTAATAATTTAAAACTATTAAACTATGATTTTATTTTGTTTATTTAAAACATCCATTTCCTGATCATACAAAAACTTTATTCTTTCCAAATAATTAGTACATTCTTCTTTTGATCTGGCATCCTTGATATTTTCAATCAATTTATTGACGGCCACTACATTTAGTTTCAAGATAGGGGCGCCAGTTCTTTCAAAATCAAACCAAGGACGAAAGGAGTCCATATATATAATATTTCCATCTTTATCTACATTAAAATTCCAATCAAATTGATCAAAATTTAAACCTAGATTTCTAAAAATATCCTGTACGGCATTGATCCTTTTGCTAGTAAACGGATCAGCTTTTTCTTTTCTTTTTGTTCTTTCTCCATCTACAACTTCTACTCTTTGGTCCATAGTAATTTTATCCCCTTCATTAATGCTAGTAAAATATACATCTGGAACATTGGCAGGAAACAGTTTGTGGATTAATTTTGTTAAATAATATTGAGCTTTAACAAAGTTTGGGCTTTTTTCTGTGTCATCAAAATACATGTAGGTGTCTTTTGCCACCATTGGTTTGATACCTGCTTCTGGAGAAGAAGTTCCTGAAACTAATTTCTCAATTCCTATTCCAACGATTTTATCATACCCTCTTGGTTTTTCTACTAACGGCATATGAATATTATAAATCCTTCTTTAAATCCTCTAATTTTTTCCGAACATCCTTACCGACTTTCTTTGGAACACGAATTTTTATTTTTACAAAATGATCGGCGCGAGAAGTGCGGCCTAAATGAGATATTCCATGCCCTTTCATTTTGATAAGTTGTCCAGATTCAATACCTTCTGGAATAGTGAGAGTTACTGGCCCGTCGATTGTCTCTACTTCTATTTTATCACCAAGCACCGCCTGAGTAAAACTAATTTCATTTTCAGTATAAACATCAAAACCTTCGCGGTGAAAATATTTGTTAGGTTTAATGTGAGCACGTACATACAGATCCCCGGTTTGACCTCCGTGAGGTGCGGCTTCACCATATCCAGACAAACGCAAAGATTCTCCGGTATTTATACCAGCAGGAATTTTTACTTTAATAGTGCTTGCTTTAGCCAATATTCCATCGCCTCCACAGGTCTTACATTTTTTACTTGGTTTTTCTCCCCTACCATGACAATTTGGACACGGAACAATTGTTTGCATTGTACCCAAAAAAGTTCTTTGATTTTGTGTTACCTGTCCTTGACCACCACAGGTCGAACATTTTTCCATCTTACTATCCGGTTCTCCGCCATCACCGTCACACACATCACAGGTCGTTTGCTTTCGCAAATTTATTTCTTTTTCAATACCAAAAGAGGCTTCTTTAAAATCAAGCTCAACATCAACTTCTATATCACTACCGCGTGCTTGTCTTGGACTACGAGAGCGTCCACCACCACCAAACATGCCACCCAAAATATCTCCAAGGTCTTCTCCGCCAAAATCAAATTGAAAACCTCCGTTACCTTGGCCACCACGTGCTTGACGCATAAAATCATCCCAATTAGCACCGCCACCAAAACCACCTTGCTGTTCAAAATCTGAACCAAATTGATCATATTTTGCTCGCTTGTCAGAATCGGATAGTACTTGATATGCCTCATTAGCTTCTTTAAATTTTTTCTCATCTCCACCCGGTCGATCGGGATGATGCTGCATCGCC
>CAINUM010000105.1 GCA_903853785.1 Candidatus Magasanikiibacteriota bacterium | reverse complement strand
GGTAATTCAATAAAAAATTTATCATGCTAACCTTGCCGTTTTCCGCTAAAATATAACGAAAAAGCCATAAAAGCCTATTTTTTTGGCACTTTTTTTGTTTAAAATTTTCCATAATCACTTTTTTATAAAAAATTTATTTAAATACTTCACCTTATGCCTGTATTCAAACGTCAAGCACTCAAGGAAAAAGATAGAAAGTTTTTTACGAAAGTAAAAAATACTATCCCATTGCCAAATCTTATTGAATTGCAATTGGATTCGTATAATTGGTTCGTTAAAAATGGAATTAAAGAATTGTTTGAAGAAGTTTCTCCAATTACTGATTTCTCTGGTCGCAGTTTGGAACTTTATTTTGAAGACTATTATTTAGATGAACCTCGTTTTGATGAAGTGACTTGCAAAAAACGCAATGTAACTTTCGAGGCTCCTTTGCGAATTACTGCTCGATTGACCAACAAGGCAACCGGCAGTACAAAATCTCAAGAAATTTATTTGGGCGACGTGCCAATGATGACAAAGCGCGGTACTTTTATTGTTAATGGTATCGAGCGCGTCATCGTATCTCAGTTGATCCGCAGTGCTGGTGCTTTCTTTACTGCTCAAAGTGAACGCGGACGTAGATATTATGGTGCTAAGGTTATTCCAAATCGTGGCGCTTGGCTTGAAATTGAAACTGATATCAACAATGCTATTTGGGTAAAAGTAGACCGCAAACGTAAAGTAGCGGTGACTTCTCTTTTGAAAGCTTTCGGTTTTGATGATGAAGAAAAAATAAGAGAATATTTTAAAGATGTAAACAATCATCCTACTATAGATTATATTGATGCTACTTTGAAAAAAGATTTGGCAAAAAATATGGATGAAGGTTTGATCGAAGTATATAAACGTATTCGTCCAGGTGATTTGGCTACTGCTGAAAATGCAAAAGGTTTGATCCATTCCATGTTCTTCAATTTTGAAAGATATGATTTGGGTCGTGTTGGTGTTTATAAATTCAACACTAAATTTGATTTACCTTCCAAATCTGAAGATTATGATAACAAAGAAAATCGTGTTTTGTCTGTTGAAAAATTGTTAGCTGTTATTAAAGAAATTGTTCGCTTGAATGTAACTCAGGAAGAACCGGATGATGTAGATCATTTAGGTAATCGTCGTATTCGTGCTGTTGGTGAACTTGTACAAAATCGCTTCCGTGTTGGTTTGGCTCGTATGGAACGTATTGTAAAAGATCGTATGAGTACATATGATGTAGAACAACTTGTACCAAACAAAGTTATCAATGCTCGTCCAGTAATGAGTGCTATTCGTGAATTCTTTATGAGTTCTCAGATGTCACAGTTTATGGATCAGCACAATCCACTTGCAGAACTTGAACACAAACGTCGTCTGTCCGCACTTGGACCTGGTGGTTTGTCTCGTGATCGCGCAAGTTTTGAAGTTCGTGATGTACATACTACTCACTATGGACGCATCTGCCCAATTGCTACTCCCGAAGGACCGAACATTGGTTTGGTTAATCACCTCTCCAGTTTTGCTCGTATCAATGAATTTGGTTTTATCGAAACCGCATATCGCAAAGTTTTGCGTGAAGTAAAAAATGACGCTTCTTTGACTGAAGGCGAAGTTTTGCGTGGTGATATTGGTGGCGTAAAAGATGGAACAAAAATTACCAAAGAAATTGCATTAAAATTGTCTAAAGAAAAAATTGCTTCAATCACTGTTAAACCACGCGTTACAAATGAAGTTGTATATTTGAGTGCCTTCAAGGAAGAAAAATATATTACAGCTTCTGCAAAAACAAAAACTGATGATGAAGGATATTTTATTGATGAATATGTACCTGCTCGTGTAAATTCAAAACCAGGTGTTGCTAAAACAATTGATCTAGAATTTATCGACGTATCATCTGCTCAGATTGTAAGTATCGCTACTTCATGTATTCCTTTCTTGGAACATGATGATGCGACTCGCGCTTTGATGGGAACAAACATGCAAAGACAGGCTGTGCCTTGTATTCGACCCGAACCTCCATTGGTAGGTACTGGTGTAGAACACGAAGCAGCCGTGTATTCTGGTCAAGTTGCTATTGCAGATGAAGATGGTGAGATTGTTGAATGTGACGGTGCTCATGTCGTATTGAAAGGTAAAAAAGATACACACACTTATAATTTAAATAAATTTTTACGCGCCAACGCCGCTACTTGTATCAATCAACACCCTACAGTAGTAGTTGGTCAGAAAGTAAAGAAAGGTGATTTCTTATCTAATGGTCCAAGTATTGCTCAAGATGAATTATCTCTTGGTCAAAATGTTTTGGTTGCCTATATGGCTTGGGACGGTTTCAACTACGAAGATGCTATCATCGTATCCGAACGTGTTGTACAAAAGGATCGCTATACTTCTATTCATATTGAAGATTACACAATTGATGTTCGTGAAACAAAACTTGGACCGGAAGTTGTCACTTCTGATATTCCAAATGTTTCTGAAGAAAAATTAAAAAATCTTGATTCTGAAGGTATCGTTCGTGTTGGTGCAGAAGTAAAATCCGGTGACATCTTGGTTGGTAAAATTACTCCAAAAGGTGAAACTGAATTATCTGCTGAAGAAAGATTGTTGCGTGCTATCTTTGGTGAAAAAGCTCGCGACGTTCGTGATTCTTCCTTATATCTTGAACATGGTGAACATGGAAAAGTTATTGGTATCCAAGTATTTTCAGAAGAAGCTGGTGATAAATTGGAACCAGGCGTTATCAAACAAGTACAGATTACAGTGGCTGATATGCGTAAAATTCAGGTGGGTGATAAAATGGCTGGTCGCCATGGTAACAAAGGTGTTATCTCTAAGATTGTTCCTTCTGAAGATTTACCATTCTTGGAAGATGGTACTCCAATTGATATCGTACTTTCCCCACTTGGTGTTATCTCACGTATGAACTTGGGTCAGTTGCTCGAAACTCATTTGGGTCTTGCCGCTAATGCTCTTGGTTATAAAGTGGCAACTCCAGTTTTGAATGGTTTGACAGAAGAACAAATTTACGAAGAATTGAAAAAAGCTGGCTTACCAGTTACTGGTAAAGCTCAACTTTATGACGGACGTACTGGAGAACCTTTTGATCACAAAACTACTATTGGTTACAACTACATGTTGAAGTTGAACCATATGGTTGAGGATAAAATTCACCAACGCTCTATTGGTCCTTATAGTTTGATTACCCAACAGCCTTTGGGTGGTAAAGCACAGTTTGGTGGACAGAGATTTGGAGAAATGGAAGTTTGGGCTTTGGAAGCTTATGGAGCAGCCCACACTTTGCAAGAAATTTTAACAATTAAATCTGATGATGTGCCAGGTCGCTCGAAAGCTTACGAAGCTATTATTAAAGGTGAGGAAATTACACGTGTAAATATTCCTGAATCCTTCAATGTGTTAGTTCGTGAAATTAAGGGTCTTGGTTTGGACGTAGAATTGTTAAAGAAAAATGAATCTGGTGTATATGAGAATGTAGAAGAAGTTGAAGCTGAAGAACAAAAACAAAACAAGAAAAATGAAAACGCTCTTGATGACTTAAATAGTCAACAAGAAACTTCTAATAAATAATTTTTTCTCTTATGAACCGAGATTTGACTAAAAGTGCAAACTTCGATGCGATCCGCCTGCGCCTCGCATCTCCAGAAACTATTCGCGCCTGGTCTTTTGGTGAAGTAAACAAACCAGAGACTATTAACTATCGCACACAGAAACCAGAAAAAGGTGGTTTGTTTGCGGAAGAAATTTTTGGGCCAACCAAAGATTGGGAATGTTATTGTGGTAAGTATAAAAAAATTCGTTACAAGGGAATCGTTTGTGATAAATGTGGAGTAGAAGTTACTACTTCGCTTGTTCGTCGCGAACGCATGGGTCATATCGAATTGGCCGCTCCTGTAGCTCATATTTGGTTCTTGCGCTCCGTACCCTCTAAAGTAGGTTTGATTTTGGATGTGCCTGTTCAAGCTTTGGAAAAAGTTATTTACTTTGCTGCCTTTATTATTTCTCATGTTGATGAAGAAGGAAAACATAAAGCTAGTGATCAGATGCGTCAGGAATATAAATCCAAGAAAAAACAAATCGAACATGAAGCTGAAGTGGAAATCAAAAAAGCTAATGATCAAAAATTGGGTGCAGAATTTTTGGAAAAAATCCAACAAGAAACTGATCGTAAACAACAAGCTTTGGAACAAGATTTCTTGGCAGCTGATAAAGAATTAAAAGAATTACAAGTCTTAAAAATATTATCCGAAAATCGTTATCAAGAATTGTCTTTACGTTTTGGACATTTATTTGAAGCGGGTATTGGGGCTGAAGCAGTTTATAATTTGCTTGAGAGAATTAATATCCCAGAAACAATTAAACAGATTTTGGATGAACAGACAACTTCTAAAGGTGCAAAATTAGAACGCTTAACTCGTCGTCACAAATTATTGAATAGTTTGAATATCAACAAGATTCGCCCAGAGTGGACAATCATGAAATGTATTCCAGTTATTCCTCCAGATTTGCGTCCGATGGTTGCTTTGGATGGCGGACGTTTTGCTACTTCCGATTTGAATGATTTGTATCGTCGCGTAATCAATCGTAACAATCGTTTGCGTCGTCTTTTGGATCTTGATGCTCCAGAAGTTATTTGCCGCAATGAAAAACGCATGTTGCAAGAAGCAGTTGATGCTTTGATTGATAATAATGCACGTCACGCTAAAACTGTTTTAGCAGCTACTGGTCAGAAACGTCAATTACGTTCACTTGCAGATATCTTGAAAGGTAAGCAAGGTCGTTTCCGCCAGAACTTACTCGGTAAACGTGTAGATTATTCTGGTCGTTCAGTTATCGTCGTTGGTCCACAATTGAACATTGATGAATGTGGTTTACCAAAACGCATGGCTCTCGAACTTTTCAAACCATTTATTATGGGCGAAATTATTCGCCGTGAACTTGCTCACAATGTTCGCAGTGCAAGTCGCTATATCGAATCTGAACATGATGAAGTTTGGGATATTTTGGAAGAATTAACTCAAAATACTCGCGTATTTTTGAATCGTGCCCCTACTTTGCATCGTCTTGGTATTCAAGCTTTTCACCCTCGCTTGGTAGAAGGTAAAGCTATTCAATTGCATCCATTAGTATGTACTGCTTTTAATGCCGATTTCGATGGAGATCAGATGGCTGTGCATTTGCCTTTGACTGCTGAAGCTCGTTGGGAAGCTGAAAATTTGATGGCTGCTGAAAAGAACTTGTTGAAACCAGCTACTGGTCAACCAGTTATTACTCCTAAACAGGATATTGCTTTGGGATGTTTCTATCTCACAAATTATCATAGTAGTGATACAGCTCCAGTAAAGAGATTTTTCTCTTCAACAAAGGATGCAAAATTGGCTTACAAATGTCGTGTGATTACTTTACACGAAAGAATTAAGGTTCGTTTCACTGAAGTTGAAATGAATAAATTTCCAGTAGGAACAAATCATTTGGTAGAAACTTCACTAGGAAGAATTTTATTTAATGAAATTTTGCCGGACAAAGTTGCTTACTACAACGAAGTTATTACTGTAAAGAAAATGGCCGAAGCGATTAGTTTCTGTTTGGAATGTTATGGTCAAGAAACTACCGCTCACTTCTTAGATGAATTAAAAAATCTTGGTTATCGCTATGTAACAAAATCTGGATACTCTTTGGGTATTGCCGATTTTCCGAAGATTGAGGAAAAAGATTCTTTGACTCAAGCTGCCGATAAACAAGTTTTGGAAGTTGAAGAACAATATCAAGAAGGTTTGTTAACTCAGGCTGAACGCCATGCCAAAATTTTGGAAATTTGGACAGCAACAAAAGATAAAATCGTTGCAAACAACCAAAAGAATTTGGACAAAAATGGTTCAGTATACGCCATGATCGAATCTGGTGCCCGCGGTACTTGGGGTCAGCTTGGTCAGGTTATCGGTATGAAAGGTTTGGTAGTATCTCCATCTGGTGACATTATCGAATTGCCGGTAAAAGGAAACTTTAAAGAAGGTTTTGATGTGTTGGAATACTTTATTTCTTCACACGGTACTCGTAAAGGTTTGTCCGATACCGCTCTTCGTACTGCTAACGCTGGTTATTTGACTCGTCGTTTGGTGGATGTTTCTCAAGATGTTGTTATCTTAGAAGAAGATTGTGGTGACACAACCGGTGAAGTATTTACAGTTGCTCAATCCAAAGAAATGGGTGAAAAATTGGCTGATCGCGTTTGGGGTCGTTATGTTATCTCCGATGTTAAATCTGGTGATGAAATGATTGTAAAAGCCGGTGGTATTATTGATAATAAAACTGCTCGTGCAATCGATGCAGCTGGAATCACAGAAGTTCATGTCCACAGTGTTTTACAATGTAAATTACCAAAAGGTTTCTGTCGCAAATGTTATGGCTTTGATTTAGCTCATAACAAACCGGTAGAATTTGGTACAGCTGTAGGTATTATTGCTGCTCAATCTTTGGGTGAGCCTGGTACTCAGCTTACATTGCGTACTTTCCATTCTGGTGGTGTCGCTGGTGTGGATATCACTCAAGGTTTACCTCGTATTGAAGAATTATTCGAGTGTCGTCCTCCAAAACGCAAAGCTGTATTGTCTGAAGTAGACGGTAAAGTTGAAATCGAAGATGCGGACGGAAAGATTGTTACTTCTCCTACTGGTAAAAAGATTTTTGAAGGCCGCCGTGGTCAGAAAATTCTCAAAGTTCATTTTGAAGGCATGGAAGAAACAAAGATCAAATTTGACGGTGGCGACGAAGTCATGGTCAAAGATGGTGATGAAGTTGCTCCAGATCAAGTACTATTGGTACGTGGTGCGTCAGGTGAAGAAGTTACTGCTAAATATCAGACCACAGTCAAACTCGGTAAGAACAACATGGTCTTATCTTACAACGGACCTAAGACTCGCGAATATATTATTCCATTAGGTTTCAAGTTGTATGTTAAAGAAGGTGAAATGGTTGAAAAGGGTCAACAGATGACTGACGGTAGTATCAACTTACAAGAATTGTTTGAACTAAAAGGACGTCCTGCGGTTCAACGCTATGTTTTACAAGAAGTTCAGAATATTTATTCTTCTCAAGGTCAGAAGGTAAATGATAAACACGTAGAACTTTTGATCTGTCAGATGTTCTCTCGTGTACAGGTTGAAGAAGCTGGTGAGACTGAATTGTTGCCTGGTGAAGTGGTTGAGAAGGCTCAATACATGTATGCTAACGCAACAGCTAAGAAGAATGGTACAAAACCATCGGTGGCCAAAGAATTGTTGTTTGGTGTGTCACGTGTTGCGTTGTCTACTCAGAGTTTCTTATCCTCTGCTTCTTTCCAAGAGACTGCAAAGGTATTGATCAATACTGCTTTGACAGGAAAGATCGATTATCTCGAAGGTTTGAAAGAAAATGTTATTATTGGACGCTTGATTCCAGCTGGTACTGGGTTCAAGAAAGAAGTAGTTGTTGCTAAATAATTCCTTCCACAATCAACACGGTAAATTGTTTTCGCTTTTTTCGACCGCGAGGTCGAAAGGATGAGCCTTGGCTCATAACCCGCTCAAACAACTTGCCGTGTTTTTTTTGTAGAAAAAATTTTTAAATTGAATAAAAACACAAGCGCCACCGGGTTTTAATCGGTGGCGTATGCACTTTTGCAGATGGGTTTTCGGACTGTCAGCGGCCGAGTGGGTTCGGACAGACGTGGAATGAAGTCGAGATGAGCTTTCCATTCTCCACGAGGTATCGCATCCAGTCGGCATCTCGGAGAAGCCTCGGTACGCCGTTGTTGTCCTTTGGCGCATCCAGAGTTAGGAGTGGAGTGTCGAGACAGACGACAGCATGCAGTTGTTCTCGAATCCGCATTTCGGCGGCGAGTTCTAGCACACTGGCGTGGAATCTGCGACGCCATTGTCGGGAGAATGCTCCACCACCAAGCTGTTGGGTGACCATGTCGCCACGTTGAATCAAGGCTCCCCTTGAATCGTTACGTCTGCCAAACTCTGCAATCTCAAAGAATGACAGGAAAGAAAAGCGTACGTCATCCTCCAATTCGCAGAGCGGACCGGTTTCAGCGGCGATCATTTGGATGGTTTGCGCTGTCATGAAAGCTAAATCGGTGCCAGAGTAAAGCAGGCGATCGATCTGCTGTAATGACAACCTAAGAGCGCTCGCCCTCGTTTGAAACACGCCTTGACTGGTGAGGGTTGGAGGGGTGGTGAGGACGTATGTTCCTCCGCTATCGCCAGGACGCATGACATCGATGGTGGTTATCATCTGACCCCTTCTTGATTTCTGAATATTCCGATTGTAAAAGTGCAATTATAGTCACGAATATTTGGCTTTGAGAAGCCATTTATCACTAGAATTAAGCACTGTAAACTAACTTTTTTACAAAGTTTTGTCAATGAGCAGTCTTGATTTTCAGCTAATATGTGATAAAATTACTGAGAATTAATTATATTTATATGTCAGGACATTCAAAGTGGCACAATATTCAACAGCGTAAAGGGAAACAGGATGCGAAGAGAAGTAGTATGTTTGCTAAGTATTCCAAAGCAATAACTCTGGCAGCTCAGCGCGGTGGAGCTGATGTGGATACCAATTTTTCTTTACGCATGGCAATTGAAAAAGCAAAAAGTGTAGCGATGCCAAAGGATAATATTGACCGCGCTATTAAAAAAGGAACTGGTGATGTTGGTGATGGAGCTCTTATTGAAGAAGCGGTTTATGAAGCTTACGGACCGGGTGGAGTGGCAATTATTATTAAATGTTTGACTGATAATAAAAATCGTACCAGTGCGGACATAAGACATATATTGTCCAAAAATGGTGGAACTTTTGGTAGTAGTGGTAGTGTAATGTGGATGTTCGATTTGTTTGGTTTGATTCAGGTAGAAACATCTAAACTTCCAGCGGATCATGATGTTTTTGAGATGGATATGATAGAAGCAGGTGCCGAGGATATTTCCACTGAAGGGGAGCAGGTTGAAATAAAAACCAAAGTAGAAAATTATTCTAAAGTTATTATCAAACTTAAACAACTTGGTATTGAGCCGGATGATTCTGGTTTGCGATATATTCCAAAAGATGAAGTTGAAATTAATGATGAAGTGCGTGAACAGATTTCAAAATTATTTGAATTATTTGAAGACAACGATGATGTAGAAGATTACTTTACAAATGCCGGTTAAAATATTTTATGCTTAAACCAGAAATTATATTAGGTATTGATCCTGGTTTTGGGCGAATGGGATATGGGGTGATTGAGAAAATGAAAACAGGGGAATGGCGGGCGATCGATTTTGGTTGTATTGATACTTCTCCGAAAAAAAAGTTTGTAGAACGGTTGCAGGAGGTATATGAAGCTGTAGAATTTTTAATAAAAAAATATCAACCTTCAGTAGTGGGAGTTGAAAAATTATTTTTTGCTAGAAATGTTACAACCGCCATTGAAGTGGCCCAAGCACGCGGTGTCATTTTACTTTGTGCAGGACAGGCCGGTTTAATAATTGACGAGTTTACTCCACAACAAATTAAACAAGCCATTACTGGATATGGAAAATCAGAAAAAGTACAAATGCAAAAAATGGTAGCCATAATTTTGGGAATAAAAGATAAAATTAAATCGGATGACGCGGCAGATGCGTTGGCTGTTGCGTTGTGTACTGGGCAAAGTCTGTGGCTTAAGAAAGTAAAATAATATGGTTAAAGTTTTGTACGAAGACAATCATTTAATCGCGGTGTTTAAACCAGCGGGTACTTTGGTACAAGGAGATGAAACCGGTGATAAGTGTTTGATGGATGAGGTGAAAGAATATCTGAAAGAAAAGTATAATAAACCAGGGCAAGTATTTTTGGGATTATTACATCGTTTGGACAGGCCAGTAAGTGGAGTAGTATTATTTTCTAAAACTAGCAAAGGGGCATCCCGTGTCTCAGAACAAATTCGTTCCCATAAAGTTCAGAAAGTTTATCAAGCCTTGGTAGAGGGAAAAGTTAAAAGAGAAAAAGGAACTTTAATAAATTGGTTGCGAAAAGATGAACAAAAAAATAGAGTTACCGTTTTTGATGAAGAAACAAAAGATTCGTTATATGCAGAATTAGATTACAAAGTTATAAAATCAAACAACAATAATTCTCTATTAGAAATAAATTTAAAAACTGGACGTCCACATCAAATTCGTACACAGTTGGCACACATTGGTCATCCTATTGTCGGTGACGTTAAGTATGGAGCCTCAGCGCCTTTAGCGGATAAATCAATCGCATTATGTGCGGTATCGTTTACGTTTGAAACCGCAACGGGTGGAGAAATAAAAACAGCGACTACCGAGCCGCCGTTTAAGATATAAATATTATATTTTTTCAAATAATGGTTTATAGATATCCTCTTGGATATCTATTTTTAATTCTTTCCGATTTATCTTGTTGGTGAATTGAGCAGGACCACCAGAAATAACTGCTAGCGGCTGTCGTTCAAGTCCTTCGCCCATAACAAGAACAGCGGCAGTGGCAAGACTGTCCGCAATATCGGTTTTAGAAAATTTAAAAAGTTTGCCAAATAAATCCGGTTTGCCAATATAATTTTTGATTCCTTTAAACCCAGCGTAACCAAGTGACACACCGACCACTCCTGCACGTAATGGTAAAAGACGACTGTCGGATATGATGACGCCAAGATTTTTCAATTTATATTTTTTTAATAAATAATTTCGTATTAACTTGGCCGATAAAAAACTATCTTTAGGTAATAAAATTAATTTTCCATTAGCGTTTGATTCATCCACACCAGCATTGGCCAAAACGTCACCGTCTTTTATAGTAAGCCAAACATATTTTGTTTTCATTGCCCAATCACTTTCATTTATAATTATTTCATCTTTTTCTTTTTGAGTTTTAACAACACAGAATCTACCTTCTGACAAAGCTACAATTTTAGAAGTGACCACTACAATATCTTTGCTTTTTAATTTAGGCAAATATTTGTCCAAAAAAGAAAATAGGTCACCGTTTTCTTTAAATAAGGAAGTTTTGATTACTTTGACATTCATAATTCTTTTATTTCAATCTAACCTAGACAAATATTTACAAGAATATTATTGATAAAGCCAAAATCATTATTTTCGGTTATCAAAATATCAAATTTATCGGCGAATTTTTCTTCGTCAGTTTTTTCGTTGGCAAATCCGATAGTTAACAGATTTTTATAGTCAAAACCCTCAATCATTCCTAAGTCATCGATTTGGTCACCAAGTAAAATAACATTTCTTCTTTCTCTGAGTTGATCAAAGAAAGGAAACTGACGCACAGTTGTTTCGTGTTTGTTTAAAGAATGAATAACTGGTTTCTTGTAATTGATAACGTAACCAGCTTGATCGTATTCATACCAGTTAGCGATAATATGAATATTGTCAGATAACAGCCCAGCCAATTCTAGTTGTTTCTGAATCATATAGGCAGGTGCTCCAGACATGATTACGATTGGCACCTTATATTTTTTAAGCAAATTTAGAAATATATCAACACCAGGTCTTAATTTTATATAATTTTTCGATACCACATCATCCATGTCGCGTTTATTGAGACGGCTATTAATCAGGAGCTCAGTATGTTTGATCCACCATTCCTCCATAAGTTTAAGTCTATCAGGGCGGCTAATAGTTTGGTCATGCTCAAAGGGGCCATAATGTTTAAAAAGGGCGTTGGAATCTTCAGAGTAGTTTGTTGTGAGATAACCTCCCGCTCGTAATTGCCCAATAAGAGATGATATTTTTTTGCCATTAATTTCAGTAGCTTTGGTGAATGTTTTATCAAAGTCTGCCAAAACATGGAGGTTTTCTACCTTCTCCAGTGACATGGTAGCTATTTTTGATTCCAAATTTTCTTTATTATATATTGAGCCCATATAAATTGACTGTGAATAATATCTAATGTAAGCTTATTTAAAGACTTAGTCAACATTATATGATTAAACAAATTGCAGATTTACACATTCATTCAAAATACGCGCGCGCCTGTTCGCCACTTTTAGATTTACAAAATATTGCCAAAACTTGTGAGATCAAAGGAATTAATATTTGTGCGACGGGAGATTTTACACATCCGATTTGGTTTAAACATATTCAAACGGAATTAAAAGAGATAAAAAATACTGGCCTATATAAGTTGAAAAATGACCAAAGTGAAACTAAATTTATCTTGACTACGGAAGTGTCGTGTGTTTATAGACACAAAGATAAAGTACGAAGACTTCATCTCATTTTAATCGCACCAAGTATTGATGCTGTTTCAAAATTTAATCTAGAATTAGCCAAAAGAGATGTTAATTTGCACTCTGATGGACGACCAATAATGGGGTTATCTGCCAAGGAAGTATTAGCAATTATTTTAGAGATAGATGTTAGATTTGTAATGATTCCGGCCCATGCCTGGACACCATGGTTTGCTATATTTGGCTCAAAATCTGGCTATGATAGTTTAGAGGAGTGTTTTGAGGAGTTAACCCCACATATTTTTGCTATCGAAACTGGTTTATCTAGCGATCCATTGATGAATAGACGACTAAAACAGTTAGACAATATTGTTTTGGTATCAAATTCTGACGCCCATAGTCTAGATAATTTAGGTAGAGAAGCTAATGTGTTTGTTTTTAAAAAACAAAGTGATATTACCTTTAATAACTTAATTGAAAGTATAAAAAGTAATGATAAAAGTAGATTTTTGTATACTATAGAATTTTATCCGGAAGAAGGAATGTATTTTGCCGATGGTCATCGTTTGTGTGGTATTAACATGTCACCAAAAGCTAGTAAAAATATCAAAAATATTTGTCCAAAATGTAAAAAAGAATTAACTATTGGTGTTTTACATCGAGTAGATGATTTAGCGGATAGATCAGAAAAAAATATTTTAAAAGAAAATTATATACCTTTTAAATATATTATACCATTGCGTGAGATTATTTCAGAAGTTTTTGGAGTCGGTGTGAAGAGTAAAAAAGTAAAAATAGAATACCAAAATATGATTTCGAAGATTGGTAATGAATTTTTTATTTTATTAGAAGCCTCTCTTGATATAATAAAAAAAAATATATCAAATCAAGATATATTATATGCAATCAAAAATATGCGCTCTGGAAAGGTGGAGAAGACGGCGGGTTTCGATGGTCAATATGGCAAGATTAGATCAATTAATCGTAAATAAACAAAAAATCCGCTAAATTAGCGGATTTTTTAGAAGAACTATTTCTTCTTTTTCTTTGCAGCAGGTTTCTTTTTAGCAGCTACCTTTTTCTTAGGAGCAGCTTTTTTTGTAGCCTTTTTTGCTTTTGCTTTTGGCATAGATTTTCACCTCCATTTTTTTACTCTCATAAAGTTGAGAGAAATTAATTTTTTCTACTCGCGAGTGCGAGAAAAAATTTGTTAGAAGTATTTTTTACAAGACAAGCATTGTTGTAAAAAATATTTTCTTTCGACCGATGTGTATATTATAATGTCTTTTACAAAAAAATGAAATAGTGTAAAGCAAAGTTATGCACAGGTGGGGTAATATTTATATTAAAT
>CAINUM010000104.1 GCA_903853785.1 Candidatus Magasanikiibacteriota bacterium | reverse complement strand
ATTCAGCTTATATTAGCCATTATATTGATCGTCGCAGTACTCTTGCAGCAAAAAGGCACTGGCCTAAGTGGGGTATTTGGTGGCTCTGGCAATGTCTATAGTACCAAACGTGGTCTAGACAAAATTTTACATTACATTACTATTGGAACTGTTGTTGCCTTCTTTGTAGTTTCCATTGTACGTTTAGTTATCTAAAATTGTACAGCTTCAAAAATATTAATTTTTCTTCATGAGCTGGAATCTTTCCTCTTTGTTTGCGCGTTTTAAACGCTCAAAGAAGTCCGGCCCGAGCAGTCATTACGATCTCAAACTTCTCAGGCAAATAAAATCAAATACATTCCCAAGCTGGTCTCAATTAAAATATTTGGGGAGTTTTTTAAGTAATACTGAAAAAAAAGCTATTTGGTCTGCGTCTGGAATACTATTACTTACATTGTTGAGTTGGTCCATTTACGCTATTGCCACACATTCACTCATAACTCCAAATGTTGGTGGCGAATATTCTGAAGCATTGATTGGACAACCAAAATATATCAATCCTCTATTTTCATCTACCAATGATGTCGATGCCGATTTGTCTTCATTAATGTATTCTGGATTATTTAAATACGATAACAATAAAAAAATCGTTCCTGATTTGGCTGAAAATTTATCAATAGCTCCAGATCAAAAAACTTACAACATTGAATTGAAGAAAAATCTTAAGTGGTCAGACGGAGAACCAATTACGACCGATGACATTCTATTTACTTTTGAAACTTTACAAAACGCAGAAACCGGCAGTCCGCTAATTACTTCATTTCAAGGAATGCGAGTTGAAAAAACCGGCGATAATTCTATTCGGTTCACTTTAAAAACGCCTTATGCCCCATTTTTGGACGCTTTAACACTGGGAATATTGCCAGAACATGTTTGGGCTGAAATTCCACCATCTAATATTAGATTAGCCAAATTCAACCTACAACCAATTGGTTCTGGTGCTTGGAAATTTGAAAAAATGGTTAAGGACAATACTGGTAACATTCAGAGTTACAGTTTGATAAACAATGACAAATATTACGGTAAAAAACCATACCTAAGTAATCTAAATTTTAAATTTTTTAATAATCAAACCGAAGCGGTGGCCGCCTTACGCAGTCAAAATGTTTTAGCTGTAAGTTTTGTTCCTCACAATCTAAAAGATAAAGTCGGTGGTAAAAATTTAAATATTTTCAATCTCCAATTACCACAATATACTGCTTTGTTTTTTAACAAGAGTGTAATGACAGAATTAAAAGATGATGATTTAAGAATGGCTCTTACTCAAGCTATCGATAAAAATACTTTAATAAAAGAAGCTTTGGATGGAGACGGTATTGCGATTGATGCACCAATATCAAACGGGAATTTAGGTTATCACAGTAATATCAAAAAAATCGCTTTTAATTTTGCTGCTGCAAATCAGTTGTTAGAAAAAAAATGGCCTAGACTTCAACCTGAAGAATATTTTAAGATTCGCCACGATCAAATTTTAAAGAGTGTTATCTCCAGTAAGCAACCCGCTACGGCTACAAAAAATACAGAGGAACCAACCATCTCAACAGAAGAAGAAAACAAAATTAATGAAATGATTCGTTCTGAAATGGCATCCGGTCAAACCTTTTATCGTCAACTTGGTAAAAGCGATGTTTTAAGAATTTCTATTACCACAGCCGACACTCCAGAATATTTAAAAACTGCCGAACAGGTTGCTAAAATGTGGCAAGCAATTGGTGTTCAAACAAACATTATAACTATAGGTAGTCGTCAAATTGTTCGCGATGCTCTCAAGGATAGAACCTATCAGGTTTTAATATATGGTGAAATGATCGGCGCTGATCCAGATCTTTACTCATTCTGGCATTCATCACAAAGTGAATACCCTGGTTTAAATTTAGCAAAATTTTCAGATCGTGATGCCGACAAACTTTTAGAAGACGCTCGCTCAACTCTTGATTCTGATTTGAGGGCAAAACTTTATCAAAAATTCCAAGATATTTTGGTCAGTGATTTGCCAGCAGTATTTCTATATTCCCCAACCTATATCATGGCTGTAAACAAAGATATTCACGGCATTAATATTGCCAACTTAGTAAGCCCAGCCGATCGTTTTAGTACTCTAAACGACTGGTACATCAAAACTAAACGCGAAATCAAATAGTCTCACGGGCGAGTGGCGGAACTGGTAGACGCACAGGTCTCAGAAGCCTGTGGGAGCAATCCCGTGGAGGTTCAAGTCCTCTTTTGCCCACAATTTAATTCAACTCTTATTATTTTCTGCACCACTGCAGAACCATCTTCTTTTTATTTATTTTACTCAATTATACATTTATGATGACACCGCAAAAAAATCCGTTAACTCCGTCAAATCCAATGCCTGCTAGACGACCATTTGTCTCTCGCCCTCCATTGGTAAATACACACAAACCACAAGGAACTTATCAACCGCGCGTTTTTCGCGCTCCAGTTTCAAATACTCCAGCCGCTAATTCAACTTTTAAACCAGCTCTTCCAACCCACCATTTACGCCCATCCACTCCTATCGTTCGCGCCGCCAATGAAGGCAAAAAATTACGCATCATGGTAGTTGGTGGTCTTGAAGAAGTTGGACGCAATTGTACTTTTATCGAATATGGTGATGATATTATCATTATCGACATGGGCCTACAATTTCCTGAAGAAGACATGCCTGGTATTGATTACATTATCCCAAATATTAGCTATCTCAAAGGTAAAGAAAAAAATATTCGAGGTGTAATTATTACTCATGCCCATTATGATCATATTGGTGGTATTCCTCATTTGATTCCAGTACTTGGATATCCTCCAATGTATGGTTTGCCTTTGACAAATGCCATTATCAAAAAACGCCAAGAAGATTACAAAAATCTTTCTCCACTCAACATTCACAATATTAGTTTAAATGATAAATTAAAATTAGGTGTGTTTGAATTGGAATTTTTCCATCTAAACCACAACATCCCAGATTCAATGGGTGTGGTAGTTGGAACTCCTGAAGGCGTTGTAGTGCATACTGGTGATTGGAAATTTGATTATCAACCAGTAGCTGGTGACCAACCAGCCGATTTGCAAAAAATTGCACGTATTGGTAGCGAAGGTGTGCTTGCACTTTTAACTGATTCTACAAATGCATCTCAGCATGGTCACCAAATTTCAGAATCTGAAATTGGAACAAATTTAGATGAAATTATCGGCAAAGCTAAAGGACGTTTGATTATCGGAACCTTTGCTTCTTTATTATCACGTATCAAACAAATCGTCGAAATTGCTGAACGCACAGGACGCGTGATTGCAGTTGATGGCTTCTCTATGAAAAGTAATATTGAAATTGCAAAAGAATTGGGTTATATCAAATTCCACCCTAAAACAATTATCGACATAAAGAATGTAGATAATTTCCCACCAAACAAAGTGATGATTATCTGTACCGGTGCCCAAGGAGAAAAAAATGCCTCTTTAATGCGCATTGCCAACGGAGAACATCGTTCAGTGCGTCTCATGGCTGGTGATACGGTTGTATTTTCATCTTCAGTAATTCCTGGAAATGAACGCACGGTTCAACGCCTTAAAGATACTCTCTTTAGAAAAGGGGCTGAGGTTATTCATTATCAAATGATGGATGTGCACGCTGGTGGACATGCTAAAGCGGATGATGTGAAATTAATGATCCGCCTTATCAATCCAAAATATTTTGTACCAATTGAAGGCAACCATTTCTTGCTACATTACAATGCAAA
The DNA here is from genome assembly GCA_903853785.1 of Candidatus Magasanikiibacteriota bacterium. Lineage (GTDB taxonomy): Bacteria > Patescibacteriota > Patescibacteriia > Magasanikbacterales > GWA2-37-8 > CAIOJG01. The sequence continues at coordinate 6,900 of CAINUM010000104.1, read as the reverse complement.
AGTGGCTGAATCTACTGGATTCGCAAAAGATCACATCTTTATCGGTGACAATGGTCAAGTTATGGAATTTCAAAACGGCGTTGGTGTTTTAACTAAAGAAAAAATTCCAGCCGACTATGTATTCGTTGATGGTTTAGGCGTGTCTGACGAAACCAATGTTGTAATGCGCGATCGCCAGCTTCTTGCTGAAGATGGCATGGTAGTAATCATCGCGACTGTCGATTCTAAAACTGGTAAAATGATTCAGAACCCAGATATTATTTCCCGTGGTTTTGTCTTCTTAAAAGAACACAAAGAACTTATCGAGGATTTACGACATCGTGTAAAAAAAGTTGTGATCGACAGTGACCCGCTTTCATGGGCTGACACAAATAATATCAGAAATAAAATTCGTGATTATGTTGGACAGTTCTTATATACTAAAACTGAAAAACGTCCGATGATTTTACCTGTGATTATCGAAGTTTAAAAATTAAACAAAAAAACCGTACTGATTTAGTACGGTTTTTTTTGTTTATAGCTATAAGCCGAATTCTGTATGTTGTTTACCAAGTGATAAATAACACGATGATCATTTGTCTAGTTTTGACATTACTGCCAAAATCATGAGCGAGCGAACTTTTCCAAGAAATCTTTCAACCTCAAGGCTGCTCTTGCGCCAGACAGGGCTTGGCACCACATCGTCTCACAACGATGGGTATATGGTAGCTCTGTTTCTAGAATCAGAACCTCCATATTCTTTTCACCTTTTATCTCGACGAATCGAAATTAGTATTGTCTCTGTGCCGCTTTCCCTCGTTTGATGTTTCCATCAAACTGGTGGGTGTTACCCACTATCTTTTTTCTTTTTTCAAAGAAGGACGTTCGGACTTTCCTCCCCAAAATAAATTGGAGCAATCATCCGCTATAAACAGAAGTAATATAGCATATTTTAGCCATTTTGTCAATATAAATGGCTAATTATATTTGCAATTAGCCAACAAAATGCTATAATTAGAATATAAATAAATCATAAATTCCTGCGGAATTTGAAATTATGGATAAATTTTTATTTTCACAAGTTAATATTCCAACCAAAGCGACTATTGAAGACTTGGTGGAAAATTTAAAAAAATACTGCCAGCCTACTGATGTTGAAACCGCTCAGCTAGCTTATGATTTTGCCAGCAAAGCTCACGCCGGACAATTTCGTAAATCTGGAGAACCTTATATCCTCCACCCCCTGTGCGTGGCTCATATTTTGTCGCAGATTCAAGCTGAACCAAATATTGTAATTGCTTCTTTAATGCATGACGTCCCTGAAGACACCGAGATTACATTAGAAGAAATTGAAAAAAACTTTGGTAGTGATATTGCAAACATGATTCGAGGTATTACTAAACTCGGTAAATTGAAATATCGCGGGGTAGAAAGATACATCGAAAATTTAAGAAAATTGTTTGTGGCAATGGCTGAAGATATTCGAGTAATGATTATTAAATTTGCCGACCGCGTTCACAACCTTAGCACTTTAGAATCATTGCCTGAAAAAAAACGTGAACGTATCGCTCTAGAGAGCTTAGAAATTTACGCACCAATTGCTAACCGTTTGGGCATGGGTGAGTTCAAAGGGCTTCTCGAAGATCTGTCTTTTAAATATGTAAAGCCAAAAGATTTTCAAAGAGTAAAAGCGATTCGCGATCAAAATATTAGTGAGAAAAATGTTTATCTTGATAAAATAATCAAGACAATGGAAACCGAATTAAAAGGGGCCGATATCAATTACCTTGATATTCACGGTCGAGAAAAACAACTTTATAGTTTGTATCAAAAATTATTAAAAAAGAACTGGGAAGTTAGCAATATCTATGATATCGTCGCTGTTCGTGTCATTGTAAAAGATGTTGGTGATTGCTATGCTTGTCTTGGTATTATTCATAAACTTTGGCGACCACTAAAAGGACGTATCAAAGATTATATTGCCCAACCTAAACCAAACGGCTACCAATCTCTACACACAACAGTCTTTTGTGATGATGGAAAAATTGTAGAATTTCAAATCCGCACTAAAGAAATGCACCAAGAAGCAGAGTTTGGTATTACCGCTTCTCATTGGACTTATGATGAAAGAGGTCCACGTCCATCAAAAAAAGATCTAAATTGGGCAAAGGAATTAGCCAAGATGCAACAGGAAATCCTGAATAACATCAAAGATTTAGAAGAAATGAAAGTGGATTTTTTTCACAATCATATTTTTGTCTTCACTCCGAAGGGTGACGTGATTGATTTACCAGAAGATGCCACACCGGTGGATTTTGCATATCACATACATACTGAGGTTGGCAACAAGTGTAATGGTGCCAAAGTAAATGATCAAATGGTGAGCTTGGATTCATTTTTGAAAAGTGGTGATGTGGTGGAAATTGTCACTGACAAAAATCGCAAGGGTCCGAGTCAAGATTGGTTGAAATTCGTGAAAACTCATGCGGCAAAAAATCATATTAAAGCTCAATTGAATAGTTCGAAGATTACTTGGATTAAAAATTTGTTTGAAAAGAAAATTAAATAGGCTAAAGACAAAAAACACGGTAATAAGTCACTTTTACGCTTTTTTTAACCGCGAGGTTAAAAGGATGAGCCTTGGGCTCACAACCCGCTTAAAAAGTAACTTACCACCGTGTTTTTTTGTGCTTGATTTAATCTTCCAACAGTTCGCTCAACTTTTCTTTGAAGCGATCGGTTGCGTTGATTTTAAACGATGTTTTAATTTTTTTATTATCAACTAACAAATATACTAGAGCATCACCAGGAAATAATGCTAACAAACTTTTTATTGCATCGGCTTTTTCTTTGACTTGAGCAGTAGTTAATTTTATCTCAAAAGCCAAACTATCCGCCGCTTCGCTCGACATATACTGACTTACCGAATTTTTCTTTTGGCCAGAACCAAGTTGTGCGGCTAACTCTCGTACGTTTGCCTTGTTCAGTGCATAAGCTTTTTCTACAAACAACTTGTTGTCCCCTTCTTCTTCTGAAGTCTTACCAACCACCACTACCATTTGTCCTTCAACCCAAATATCTTTAGTAGTTTCATACACTTTTGGAAAAACCAATAACTCTAATTTATCTGTAGTGTCTTCCAAATTTACGAAACTCATCTGTTTTCCTTTGCGAGTAATTTTCTTTTTTACACTATCCATTATACCCGCTACGATCACCCATTCACTTCGAGCAATACTCTGAAGTTCGTTTATCGGTGTCAGACAACCACTCAATTCTGCTTGGAAAGAAGCAAACGGATGAGCGGTAATATATAACCCAAGTAATTCTTTTTCCCAAATTAATTTTTCATCCAACGTTGCTGATGGTGCCGGTATGATATTAAGTTTTGAAACAAAATCAATTTTAGTTCCAGCAAAAAGTGAATTTTGCACTGAATTTTTTTGTTCACCAAAACCCTTTGAGAAAGATAATAAATTGTCGATGTTTGAAAGTAGAACACCACGGTCGTAACCAAAACTATCCATCGCTCCACACTTAATTAAACTTTCAACAGATTTTTTATTTAGATCTCTATCTTGTACACGTTTCAACAAATCTTCTAAATTTTTATATGTGCCATTATTTTTTCGTTCACGATAAATAGCGTCCGCAATATGTTCACCCAAATTTTTAACAGCACTAAGACCAAAACGGATATGAGCCGTTCCTCCATTTTGCCAACCAACCATCGCAAAGTTTTTTAAACTCTCATTCACATCTGGTGGCAACACTTTAATACCCATCTTTTCACACTCACGAATAATTTCTGGCACCTTATCCATATCACCACTTTCAGCAATCAAAGCCGCCGTCATATACTGAACCGGATAATTTGCTTTGAGATAGGCTGTCTGATAAGCCACTACACCATAACTAGCCGCATGAGCTTTGTTAAAACCATATGCCGCAAACGGTTCGATCATCTCCCACAATTTATGAATTTTTGCTTCTGGCAATTTACCAAATGTGCGACAACCCTTTATAAATTTTTCCTTTTGCTTCGCCATTTCTTCAGGAATTTTCTTACCCATGGCTTTACGAAATTTATCCGCTTCTTCCCAGTTGTAACCAGCCAAATGAATGGAAGTTAAAAGCACATCGTCTTGATACACAATCAAACCCAAAGATTGATCCAAATAATCCTCCATGCGCGGATCTAGATACTCGACTGCTTCTGGATGATGTTTACGTTTAATATATTCTGGAATCTGTTCCATTGGACCAGGACGAAACAACGCCACCATCGCGGTGATATCGAAAATAGTACTCGGTTTTAATTCTTTGAGGTATCTCGTCATGCCTGAACCAGACAATTGAAAAACACTGTTGGTTTCACCACGCGCCAACATTTCATATGTTTTTTTATCATCCCAAGGAATTGAAAAAATGTCGATTTTTTTATCGGTTGTTTTTTCGATAATTTCTACCGCGCGACCAAGGATGGATAAATTACGAATACCCAAAAAATCAAATTTTAAAAGACCAGCCGCTTCCACCGCGTGCATTTCATATTGAGTAGTAATCTTATCTCCACCAGTTTCATATTGAATCGGCGTAAAATCAACCAGAGGTGTCGGTGCAATCACCACACCAGCAGCATGCATAGAAGTGTGACGCGCACAGCCTTCTACTTTTTGTGCTAAATCGAGCAGTCTGTGTACTTGAGGATTTTTATTATACAAATCCATCAAATCTTTTTCTAAATCTTTTGCTTTGGCAATAGTCATACCAAAACCCTGAGCACCCATTGGAATTAATTTTGAAACCTGATCACAAAAAGAATACGGATAGCCAAGAGCTCTACCAACATCGCGGATCGAACCTTTGGCTTGCATTGTTCCAAAAGTAATAATCTGCGCTACTTTATCCGCACCATATTTTTGCGTTACATAAGCGATCATATCATCACGTCTGTCGTCGGCAAAATCCGCATCAATATCGGGAGGACTTGGACGGAAAGGATTCAAAAAACGTTCAAATGGTAATTTAAAATATAATGGATTAACAGTCGTAATTCCCATCGCATAAGCCACAATCGAACCAGCACCGGATCCGCGAGTCGTTTCTACGATACCGTGAGTTCGAGCATAATGCACATAATCTGCCACTACAATAAAATATGTTGAATACCCTTTTTGCGCAATAACCCCAAGTTCATAGTCGACACGCACTCGCACCGCATCATTTACCTCAATCAAAAGTGGTAATTTTTCATAAACCATTTCTCGCAAAACTTCACTTGAATTTTTACCTGGTGGTAAATCCAAATGTGGAAATAGCCATTTGTTCAATTCTAATTTTAAATTTACACGCTCCGCAATTTTAGCAGTATTTTCAAGAGCTTCTAAGTCATTTGGAAATCTTTCGTATACATCTTCTGCAGAACAAAATGACGTATCGATCGCAGATGAACTTTGACGATCGGTATCGTCGATAGTTTTTCCGTCACGAATACAAGTCAAAATATCTTGAGCTTCATTATCGTCCGAATTGAGATAGTGACTATCACGAGTGACGATCAGCGGCACACCAGTTTCTTTGGATAGACGGCGCAAGCTATCGTTTAGTTCCGCCTGTCCTTCCAAAGTTGGTATATCCATCATTTCTAAATAAAAATTTCCTATACCAAAAATATCCTGATATTCTAGCGCAACTTGTTTAGCTTTTTCCCAATCATTTTCTTTTCGTAAAATATGAGCTATTTCCCCACCAAAACATGCTGAAGAACCAACTAGACCTTCATGATATTTCCTTAATATTTCTTTATCTATTCTTGGTTTATAATAAAACCCTTCGGTGTTAGCAAGCGACACTAATTTCATTAAATTTCGATAGCCGATATCATTGAGCGCCAACAAGATCAAATGACGATAACGATTTTTTGGATCTTTCTCAAAACGAGTTCCAACTGCCACATATGCTTCTACTCCAATAATTGGTTTAATGCCTTCTTTTTCACAGGCTTGATAAAACTCAATTGCCCCATACATATTACCGTGATCAGTAAGTGCCAACGCCGAAAAACCGTGCTTTTTAGCCGTTTTTACAAGATCTGGAATTTTAGAAAGTCCATCCAACAATGAATAATGTGAATGGACATGCAGATGAACGAAATCTTTCATAACGGGTCTATTTTACCAGATTTTGGCGATTAAGCAATATGCAAAATTGACCCAAAATATATGTTTAAAAAAAAATAAGACCACTTATAAAAGTGGTCTTATAATCACTTATTATTTAACTAATATACCTTTTGGATTTGGACCGTATTTATTATCGCCAGGAGCACTGTCTTGAGCAAACAAAACTAAAAGCCAAATAGGACCAATTAGCGGGAGCAATATCAACAACAACCACGAAGCGCTTTTGCCAATATCATGCAATCTTCTAAAGTTCAAAGCCAATCCCGGTACAAACGCTACTAAACTATACAAAATACTAAGAGCATTACCAAAACTTTTCCCAGCGAGCATACCAAAAATACTAATCAATATACTGATACTAAAATTAAAAACAAAAAAATACCAAAACTCAGCTCTTTTTGAGCGTCCACTAAAATCAGAAAACTTCTTGAAAACAGCCAAATAGTAATTCATAAATTTTTATATTAAATTAAAACTATATTGATATTACATAAATATTATACACTTACTCCCCGCTTTTAGCAAACAAAAAATCACCCTTTTAAAGGTGATTTTCTAGATTTTTATAAATACTTAGCAATCATTTCTTTTAGCTTTTCTTTTTGCACACCACCCGTAAGTTGATCGATCACCACACCATCCTTGAACAACAAAAAGGTTGGGATGCTCATAACATTGTAGGCGGCTGCAGATTCGCCATTTTCATCAACATTACATTTACCAATTTTAATATTTT
>CAINUM010000103.1 GCA_903853785.1 Candidatus Magasanikiibacteriota bacterium | reverse complement strand
TTTCGTAAATATCATAAAATTCGCTACTTTTTCTTTACCCTGCGTACCACTATAAATATATGTTGATTCCCAACTATTTTCAGAATCTTTTTGTATTTCTCTTATATCACTTATCATTAATTGTAGCATCCCCTTACTTTTAACACCTATCAAAAACTCTTTCATCCTCTCCCTATCACCCACCCTAAAACAGCAATTCACGGCTGCGTCAAAATCCTGTTTTTTTAGAGCCGCCAAAAATTTTGCATGAGTCTCCTCTGGTGTCTGAATATTTGGAGCCAAATTTTCTGGATTTTGTGGATACAACGCTTCCAGTTGAGATTTGCTATAATCCGAAAATGGAAAATCCGGCCTTGCGGTACCGGACAACACTCTCGCCTGTTTTCCCAAAAACCAACTATACGTACCAAAAATGACGACTAAAGCTAAAACTACTACCCCGAACCATATCGTAATTTTATTACGCATAGTTAATGTAAGTTAAAAAATAAATATTTTTTATAAAAAAAATCTCGGTAGCATTTTGCCAATCCGAGATTTCGTTCCCCCTCATATACTCATTGCTAAAGATATTATAACACAATTTTATTTTCACTTCGAATATTCTCTGTGGATAACTTTTTTATTCCACTCCCCACTCTTTTTTTAAATCTTTTATACCATCTTCAAGTTTTACTGTTGGTTTCCAATCCAACAACTGCTTGGCCTTTGTGTTATCCGCCTGAATTTTTTTCATTTCTCCAACACGTGGTGGCAAATTTATTTTTTGACCACCAATTAATTTGGCAATATCATTTACGCTAGTTTGGACACCAGAACCAATATTGATAGGGCTACCATCTTTTACTTTTGATTGCCAAGCTAACACATTAGCTTTAGCCACATCTGTAACATACACATAATCACGAGTGGCTGTACCATCGCCCACTACGGTCAAAGATTTGCCCTTTAAACGTTGGTTGAGAAAAATTGGAATAACCATAGGGTACGAACCAGTTGCCAGCTTACGTGGACCAAATACGTTGAAATAACGCAGACACACAGTCTCTAATCCAAACAAACTTGAATACAATCGGCAGTACTGTTCGCCCATCAACTTGTGTAATCCATACGGACTAAGTGGACTTGTGGATGAGCTTTCATTTATTGGCAAAATATCCGTATCGGCATACACCGCACATGAAGAAGAAAAAATTACTTTTTTAACTCCACATTTTCGTGCAGCTTCAAGTACATTTATTGTACCGGTAACATTTATTTCATGAGTTGTAACTGGGTCTTCAATCGAAATTGGTAAACGTGGATCGGCTGCCAAATGAAATATTGCTTCTGCTCCAGAAAAATATTTTTTTATTTTTCTAAAATCACGAATATCGGCTTTAACAAATTTTGCTTTTTTATTTATAAAACTTTTTTTACCTAATAACAAATTATCAATCACTATTACTTGATGACCAAGTTCAATTAATCTATCGACAACATGTGAACCAATAAACCCTGCTCCGCCGGTTACAACTAATTTAGACATATAATTTATTTTCCTTTTAAAAATGGGCTTCCGACTGCAATAATATCATATCCCAAATTTTGTAATTCATCAAATTGTGTAGCTAACATACGACGACCATCCATTATTAAATATGGTGCGGAACATACATTTTTAATAACTTCTCCCACTTCACGAAATTTTGGCCAATCTGTCAAAATCATACAAACTTCAGATTCAGACAATGCTTCTTTTTCTGATTCAAAATAACTGATCACATCAAAACGAGCATCCTTTTCTATATTAAAAACATTTTTAAACATTGCTATAGCTGCTGGATCATAAATTCTAACATCCTTTACACCATCATTTATTAATTTATTTACTATTTCAATCGCTCCCGAATTTCGAACATCATTAGTATCTCGCTTAAATGCCACACCTAAAATTGATACCGTTTTATCTTTAAAATCAAATTCCGCCTCACTTTTTGCTCTATTATAAAAATTATCACACTGATGATTATTTACTCGCAAAACTTCTTTAGTGTATGAAATGTCTACACCTTTTTGCTCCAACTGATATGCCAACGAAGCTGTATCTTTTATAAAACAACTTCCGCCAGCAAAAAAACTGTCGAACAATCCCCAACTTCCCAAACGTGGATCTGTACTAATTATTTTTCTTAAATTTTCAAAGTGAAGATTTTCGAAGGATTCACAAGTGCGTCCAATTACATCGTAACAAATCGCCAACTTACTAAATAAATAATAATTTGCTAATAACTTCCCAGCTGCCGCTTCTTTTGGATTAACTTCAATATATTTTACGGTTGGAGAATCATAAAATCTTTGATAAATATTCCTTACAATTTTAAAATCTTCCTCAGTCCACGCACCAATAACAATTCTATCCGGTTTTAATGATCCGTAAATCGCTTTGCCTTCTACTAAAAATTCTGGATTAGAAGCTAAGCCAAAATTTTTAACATCATATTTTTTCATTATTTTTTCTGTCTCATCGATCATTTCAATCGGCACTGTGCTTTTATTAATTATTACAACATATTTAGTCTGTTCGCCATTATTTCGTTTAATCAAATTTTTTGCCAAATCTTCGGCGGCCTGATAATAATATGACAAATCAGACTCTCCTTTAGCACCAACCTTTTCTGGGGTCGGCAGACACATAAAGACGGCGTCAAAATC
>CAINUM010000102.1 GCA_903853785.1 Candidatus Magasanikiibacteriota bacterium | reverse complement strand
TTGCTATGTTTTATGATTTAGAAAGTCCGATTGACTTTGTGAGTCAGATTCACAGTATTCTAGACGATGACGGAATGTGGGTTTTTGAACAAAGCTATATGCCTACGATGATTAAAAATATTTCATATGACACTATTTGTCATGAGCATTTAGAGTATTATAGTTTAAAACAGATAAAATGGATAATGGACAAGGTAGGTTTCAAAATTATTAATGTGGAATTTAATGATGCAAACGGAGGTAGTTTTAGAATTACTGTTGCTAAGAATGATTCCAATTTTAATGAAAATATTGAATTAGTAAATCAAATTATCGAAAAAGAACAGGCGGATGGATTTAACGGATTGGAAGTTTATAAAGACTTCAGAGCGAATGTCCTAGCTAACAGACAAGAGCTTCTGAAATTTATCGACGGGCTTAAAAAAACTGGGAAGATTATCTATGGTTACGGTGCTTCTACAAAAGGTAATGTAATTCTTCAATATTGTGGTTTGGGAATTAAAGACATACCCTATATTGCGGAAGTGAATGAGTATAAGTTTGGACGCGTGACACCAGGAACAAAAATTCCTATCATTTCTGAATATGAAGCACGGTTAAATAAACCAGATTATTTTATGGTATTGCCGTGGCATTTTAAAAAACATATTATTGATCGTGAATCAGATTATCTTAAAGCTGGTGGTCATTTGTTTTTTCCTCTTCCTAAATTAGAAATATTATGAAAAAAACGGCGATTATAATTGGAGTGAATGGGCAAGATGGTAAAATCTTGTTTGATTTATTATTAAAAAAAAATTATAATTTGCTTGGAATTGATAAAAACAGCGTTCGGGTTGAAGGAGTAAAATGGAGGACGAAGATTAGCATCACCAGTCCAAAACAAATTTTTAGTTTAATTAAAAAAATAAAACCTGACGAAGTCTATCATTTAGCCGCTTTTCATAATTCCTCTCAGGATAAAAATCAAGACAATTTACTATCGTTAAGCAAAAGTTTTAAGATAAATTTTTTTTCGCTCGCTTATTTTTTAGAGGCCATTAAACAATATAGTCCAAAAACTAAAATATTTTATGCGGCATCATCTTTGATTTTTGGAAATTCAGCTTGTGGATTACAAAATGAAAAATCTTTATTTAATCCAGATTCATTTTATGGATTTAGTAAATTAGACGGCGTATTGTTGTGTAGATTTTATCGTATTAATTATGGACTTTTTGCTTCAACTGGAATTTTTTTCAATCACGAATCAGAGTATCGTAAAAAAAATTTCGTTTCTAGGAAAATAATACAGGCAGTTATAGATATTAAAAATAAAAAACAAAAAAAATTAGAAATAGGAAATCTTGATGCCGAAGTGGATTGGGGTTACGCACCAGATTATATGGAGGCATCTCATCGTATTATCGCTTTAACAGCGGCAGACGATTTTGTGGTTGCTACAGGAATAAAACACTCTGTTCGGGATTTTGTCACACAAGCTTTTGGTTATTTTAACCTAGATTGGAAAGAATATGTGATCTTAGATAAAAAATTATTAACTCGAAAGAAAAGTGTTGTTCTAGGTGATGCGGGTAAATTAACCAGAACTACCGGTTGGAAGCCAAGTGTAAATTTTAATGAAATGATAGTAAAAATTATCAAACAACTTGATAGATAATTTTTTGATAGTAGATTAAGATAAATTATATATTTATATGATGAAGATTGGTAGTATAATTAAAAAAATTAACAATGATAGAAGTTTAATTTTTATTTTAATATTCATTTTTTTAGTTTCTAGGATTTCATTGTTTTTCATGGGTTTTAAATTTGACATGCGTTTTTTGAATGTTGCTTGGCAAAACGTTGATATTTGGTTGTTGAAGACAGATTTGTTGAGAAGTATTTGGTATCTTCATAGTCAACCACCGTTTTATAATTTATTTATTGGTATAATTTTAAAGTTGTTTCCGGTATATTTTACTGTCGTTTTTGAATTGATTTATCATTTTTTGGGATTATTATTGGGACTATGTCTTTATTCTATAATTAAAAATTTAACAAATAATAAGTTGTTATCTTTTCTTATTTCTACGCTTTTTGTTATAAGTCCGTCGGTAATATTGTTCGAAGGCCTTTTTTTCTATGATTTTATTGTTGTTGTCACGTTGGTATTAGTTTTGTTTTTTTTCCAAAAATTTGTTTATACTAATAACACTGGATATTTGGTTGCCTTTTTTTCTACAGCAGCTTTTTTGGTTTTAACAAGAAGAGTTTTTCATCTTGTGTGGTTTGTGGTATTAACCGCAATGTTATTATATTTTTATCGACATGAATGGAAACGAATTTTGTTATCCCTTTCTATTCCTTTGTTGTTGATTGTGTTTTGGTATGGAAAAAATTTGTATTATTTTGGTAATTTTGATGCAAGTTCATGGACGGGAATGGGCTTTTTTAAAACGGCTGCTTATTCACTCACACAAGACGAAAGACAACGTCTTTTTTCAGATGGTATTGTGTCAGAAAATATTTTCTACGGAAGTGATCCGTTTCGCATTCCAGTTTTATCTTTAACAACGACTTCTCTTTCTAAATCAACCATTGCCGTTCCGGTTGTAGGTAATTATATGAAAAAAGATGGTGGTATAAATTATAATTATTATGCTTATATTAATTTGTCAAAGGAGCTTAAAAATGAATTTATTTCTATTTTAAAACATCGTCCAGCAGTGTATGCTAAAGGATTGGTCGTTACCACAATTATTTTTTTCTCACCAGCTTCTGGTTATTTTGCAGCCTCTGAAAATAACAATGCTATTGATGTAAATTATCAGCTGGTAAAAAAATGGGACATATTGTTTGATAGACTAATTTATGGTCAGCCGCTATCATGGGGTGGTGATAAACTGAAAAACTATTTATCACAGACTTTAAATATCAAAAGTACTCAGGCGTGGAGATTGTTGTCTCCAGGGATATTGCTCATTGCGGTATATCTAATTTCAACAATCTATGGCTTAAGTATTATATTTAGAAAAAATTCAATATCAATTAATGGATTATCATTTTATCTGACTATTACATTTATAATTATAAATGTACTTTATGTAAGCGCGGTAGGGATTTTGGCGGAAGCTGGCGAAAATCAAAGACATAGATTTATAATAGAACCGTTTGTTTGGGTTTTGTTTTCGATGTTTATCCAAAGTATTATTTTTAGGAATAAAAAATGAAATGTATTATGCGTAAAAAATTAGCAATAATTTTGATAATTTATTCCATACTGAGTATATTTTTATTCAAGTATTTTCAGTATTATGCGGTTAGTGATGTAGTTGCATATTTAGACATTGCCAAGAAATATTTGGTCGGTGATTTTTTTAATGGGATTAATGGAATATGGGGCGTATTAATATCGTGGCTGCTAGTACCATTTTTATTGGTAGGGATTAAACCGTTGGTATCATTTAAAATTTTAAATTTAATTATTGGTGGTTTGACAATAATTGGTTTTGACAAATTATGCAAAAGATTTGCTTTAAATGAGCAAATTAATTTTTTGTTATTACTCATTACTTTACCAGCTGTATTGTCATTTGCTTTGGTGCACACTACCCCGGATTTGTTGGCAGTGTGTGTTTTATTATATTATCTTGATTTAATTTTCGATGAAAATTATGAACAAAATATTTGGAACGGTGTTTGTGTGGGACTCTTGGGTGGAATAGGGTATTTAACAAAACATTATATTTTTTATTTTATATTAATTCATCTTTTATTGTCACATTTATTTAAATTTTTTTATAAGAAAAATGATTCAAGAAAGAAAATTGCTACCAATCTTCTAGTGAGTTATTTTGTCTTTTTAATAATAAGTGTATCCTGGATTTATATTTTGAGTAATAAATATGGATTTTTTACTGTCGGTACTAGTATGGATTATAATCGAGCCTGGATGTCGCCTTTGTCACAAGGTCACGCACCTGAGTACCTGGGCCTTTTAGAACCCTCTAATCCTTCGGCAAATTCTATGTGGGAAGATCTGACATATTACGTCAAGTTTATGCCAGATAATAAATGGAGTCCGCTGTCGAGTGTGTTAAATTTTAAATATCAAATTATTTTAATATTTAAAAATTTAAGCGAAACATTTTTAATATTTAATAAATTTTCATTGATTTTAGGTCCGATAATTTTTTTATTGGGTGTAATCTATGTTATTAAAAATATCAAAAAAAGAGATATTTTGGTTGACAAAGTTTTCTTATCATTAGTTGTTATTATTTTGTATAGTAGTGGATATCTTCTTATTAGAACAAGTGATCGGTATGTATGGATAGATTATTTTCTTTTGTTATTAATGGGCGGACTGTATTTTAATAAATTTTATAGTAGT
>CAINUM010000101.1 GCA_903853785.1 Candidatus Magasanikiibacteriota bacterium | reverse complement strand
TTTTGAAACAAGAATAAATAAAGCCACCAGTCGATATTCGTGAATTTTGCTTTCTAATAAAAATTCTAAATCTTTCAAATTTAATTGTTCGTAATTTTTTGCTATATCTTTTTGAATTGGTACATAGATTCCCAGAAAAATATCCCCTTCACCATATTGTCCTTTTCCAGACTTAAAAAAACCGCTCAGAATTTTTGCTTTTTCTGGATTTGAAACAGCTTTTAGGTCACGTATCAAATTATTTACTTGATAAGACATAGTATTTGAATTAGCTTTGTCTCTAAGTATACAAAATAAAAGACTTTTTGACAAACAAAAAAATAAAGCCTATTAAAGCTTTATTTTTAAAATTTTGTTTAACGAGCGCGACGGAATCCTGGGCGACTTGTGCCACGGGATTTAAATCCACCACGTTCACCACCTCGATCGCCACCTCGGTCACCACTGTGACTAGGAGCACGAGTTCCAGAAGGACTTGGTCTAAAATTTCTTCCGCCACCTTGAGAAGATCTACCAAAGCGGTTGTCATCTTCACCGGCAACAAGAGCGCGTCTTGGAGGTAATTCAGGTAATGTAGTTGTAACTGGTAATACTCTGCGGATTAATCTTTCAATACTGCGGATGTCATTGCGTTGGTCTGGAGTAGCGAAAGAAATCGCACGACCAGAATATCCAGCACGACCAGTACGGCCGATACGATGAACGTAATCTTCAGAATTTTCCGGTAAATCAAAGTTGACCACCACTTCAATTCCATTGACATCGATACCACGAGCAGCAATATCAGTAGCAACCAAGACACGGTATTTTCCAGATTTGAAACCATCCAATGCTTCACGGCGTTGAGCCAAAGAGCGGTTGGAGTGAATTTCAGCGGATTTGTGTCCCATTGTACGAATAGTAGCAGCTACTTTTTTGGCACTATGTTTTGTACGAGTGAAAACTAGGATAATACCTTTGTAATCATTCAAGATTTTTTCAAGTAATTGGATTTTAACATCGCGATTAACAACGAAAATTTCTTGTTCTACCTTGGTAGCGGCTGTTCCAGCTGGAGCAACTTCGATACGTAAAGGTAATTTCATGTGTCCAGCTGCTAGGCGCACGATTTCTGGTGGCATAGTAGCGGAGAATAACATGATCTGGCGTTCTTTGGAAATCAATCCAAGAATTTGTTGAATTTGAGCAGCAAAACCAATGTCCAACATGCGATCAGCTTCATCCAATACGCAGATGCGTACTTGATTCAATCTGACGTTGCCTTGTTTTAAATGGTCAGCCAAACGACCTGGAGTGGCCACGATAATATGTGGTCCACGGCGAATAGCCTGAACCTGCATAAACATGGAAGCACCACCGATCAAGACAGCAGTTTTTAAACCACTGCTACGGCCGATGTTTTGTAGAGTCTCAGCAACCTGCAAAGCAAGTTCACGAGTTGGTAACAAAACCAAACCTTGGCCATGAGAATTGCCAAGATTTTGAATCATTGGAATACCAAAAGCTAAAGTTTTACCAGTACCAGTTTGAGCGATCCCGATAATATCTTTACCTTCGAGACCGGCTGGGATGGACTGATTTTGAATTGGAGTAGGCTGAGTAAATTTGAGATGTTCTAAAACTTCCAAAATTCTAGGTGAAATACCTAAACTCTGGAAACCAGAACGAACCGGTTGAGGAGTATTTGACATATAGTCTATTTAGCACCACCGAAATAAATAATCTTTAAACTGTTCGGTGGTAGTAAATATACTATAACAGACCAAAGATGTGAGATGAATTTTTCAAATAAAATACCCCTTAAATAATAAGGGGTATCTTATTTTTTATTGGGTATTATGCCAATACAACATTGATTGCACGAGGGCCTTTATCAGACTGCTCTACATCAAATGATGCTTTGTCGCCGACATGTAATTGGCTGAATTCTACGCCACCAGTAAGACCTGAAGCGTGAAAAAATACATCTTTACCGCCATCTTCTGGAGTAATGAAGCCAAAGTTCTTGTCAACGATTAAACTTTTGATAGTTCCGTTCATAGAAAGAAATATAGGATGAATAAAATACAATTGTATATCACCGCAGAAATTCGACTATATTTCTAGCTGGGATCTGTATGAGCAATAATATAACACAAAATTAAGAAAAAGTCAATAGGCTTAGATAGACGCTTCCCCAGCCGCTCTACCGGTCGCCCAAGATGCCTGTAGGTTGAAACCACCAGTAAAGCCATCAATATTCATAATTTCACCAGCAAAGTATAAATCAGGGCAGATCTTTGATTCCATTGTTTTTGGGTCAATTTCAGCTAGTTCAATGCCACCAGCAGTCACAAACTCATCTCCGGATCCCCTGCCAATAGCAATTAAAGGTACTTTTTTGATTAGCGCAGCGGCCCAAGAAAATTCGGTTTTACTTACCTCTGCATTCTTTTTGTGACTAAAAATTTGAGAATATTCACAAAGGGCCTCACAAAGATTTAAGGGTAAAAAGTGGTGTAAAGTATTTTTAAAAATCTTTTTTGGATTTTCTTTAGCGACAATTTGAAGTTGTTTGGTCACCTCTTCGACAGTTGTATCTGGGAGAAAATCAATAAAAATTTTGAGTGGTCTTTTTAATCCAACGGAATTGAAAGCAGCCATCGCAGATACCGCAAAAACAGCGGGTCCACTAATACCAGAATGTGTAAATAAAAATGGTCCGGTGCGTGAATTTGGTTTGGCACAATCGGCGGTAATTGTCGCGCGTTGAAATGACATACCAGCTAATTTGCCAGGCCATTTTTCGGCGGTTATAAAGGAATGCAAGCTTGGAACCAACTCTGTTACAGTATGGCCAAGTGCTTCGGCTAATGTATAACCGTCGCCATTTGAACCCGTTTGACGGTAGGCCTGACCTCCAAGCGCTAATATAACCTTATCCGCTTCAACAGACGGCTGGTCGCTAAAACTAATAGTAAATCCTTTGTCTGTTTTTTCTATTTTGTTTACTGAATGTTTAAAAAGTAATTCTGTTTTTGATTCCCTAAAAATTTCAATAAATGCCTCTACCACATCCCGACCGTCATTTGATATCGGGAAAACACGCATGTCTTTTTCACATTTCAACGGTACGCCGTGAGCTTCAAACCAAGCTCTTACAGCCAATGGTGGAAAACGATGCATGGAAGAAATTAAAAATTTACTACCACGAGGATAGTTTGTTAAGACTGTTTTAATATCTTCAAAGCCGGTAGTGACATTACAGCGTCCTCCACCAGAGATAATTACCTTTTTACCAGGAGAATCGTTTTTTTCAATCAAAATAACCTTTGTTTTAGGAGAGGTTTCATTGATTGTGGCGGCGGCCATCATGCCAGCCGCACCGGCGCCGATTATGGCTACTTTCATAATTTTTAGGGTTGAGTTTGGGATTTATTATTGTTATTTTGTTGAGTATATCACAATTTCAGCATTTTTCCAGCCCTACCCCTTGCAATTTCTCATAAATTGATATATACTAGGCCCAGTCACTTATACAATAATCATATTTCTATGAACGGAGCATTACGAGCTAGACTCGAACAAGCCAAAAAAAATACTAAGGTTGGCAAATATCTACGTAAAACTACTAGACATTTGAGTGCCAAAAAAATTAGATAGTATCCTTTTTTAAATTTGTTATTAAAAAAGACCTTCATGTTTTGAAGGTCTTTTTAGTTTTGCGTATTATTTTAAAGATGATTTTAAATTAGCAATAAACTTTTGAGCTCGTTCGTGATAACTAGCGTCAGTTATTGTGCCAGAATCGTCGAATAATTTTCCAACATTTCCAAAATATACCGCTTCACGAATTGGAATCATACTATATTCAATTACAACTTGGCGTAATTGTTCTACAACTCTCATTCCGCCAAACGGTCCAACAGATACACCGCAGATTCCAATAGGTTTACCAGCATACTCGTTATAAGCCATGTCGAGCATTATTTTTAATTCCCCTGGATAGCCATGGTTATATTCTGGAACAACAATTATTAATGCATCGCTACGTTTCAAAATTTCAATAAATTTTTTAGCCTGTGGTGTTTCTCCACTGGCATCAGTGCGGCCAATTAAATAATCTCGCACATCTACGAGCTCTGATTCAGCGCCGAAACTCTTTACTTCTTCCACCATGTATTTCGCTGGATTTTCACTACGACGTCCTTCTCTGGCGGTGCCTAAAATTACTGGTATAAACATAATATACAAAATTATTTATAAAAAAACTTAGATTTTTCCAAAACTTGATGTAAGCTCATGTCTGGTCCAGTTTCAGTTCTTATTACAAAATTTCCATCAACCTCAGTCACTACAAAATATTTTAGACTATCAAGTAGACTAGCCGCCAATTCATTGCCTGGGCGTTCTTTAATTATTTTATCCAATTTACGTAACTCGTTTTCAACTAATTTGGCCTGACCAGTTCCAGTTTCAGCATTTTTTAATGCTAACAAATGTTCCTTCATTCTGGAAACAATATTTTCTGTACTGGAATGTCGTTGACTCTCTGAAATTACCGTTTTTACAACACGGCTGTTTGTTTCTTTTTTTAGGCGGTAGATCAGTTGGTTCAAAGAATTTTCATCGATTTCATCCATATCGATAGCTATTGTAAGTTCATCTCCACCTACCAGACCGTTCATTCGTCCATCTTTAGTGAGATTAAATTCATTGCAAATATTAAATACTCGCTCTCTCATTGTGCGAAGTTTGTGGGTCATTAAATCCCCTGCCTGGAGCGAAGCTTGAGCAAAAGTAATTTTTTTGGCAGCGACCATTTGTGCTCGCTGTTCAAAATCTAAAAGCTGTTCTACACCTACATCCAAAACATCTAAATTTAAATATGCACAATTTTTTATTTTTACTGCCTCAGCGTGAAATCTAGCTTCAGAAGTAAAAAGTGTATCTTTTTCATTTCTATCTAAAATATCTGCGGCGTTAATACATTTTTTTTGGTCATCACTGAGAATCCCAGGAGTAATTAAATTTATTTCGTCCATTTCTACATTTAAATTTTTTACTTCATCAGCGGTGAATGGCTTTACAATATCAAAAATATTTAAACTCTTAATATAGTTTTTTATGTCTTTTAAAACATGTGCCTGTCCAGGTTGGCAAACAAATTTATCTTTACGCACATCACGTAGTAGGTCACGATTTAATTCTATTTTTCCTTCTTGATCAACGAAAATTTCATAATTAATTTCGTCTATCCCGGTAATCTTATTTCCATCCTGACGAATTTTATCTCTAAGTTCACTGATCTGGTCAATTTTTGTTGTCATTTTTTCAGGCGAAAATTGGTCACCGTAATCTGTCGGATTATCTACAGCAACAGCTCTGGCAGTTTGCAAAGATCCATTTATCGCTAAGATGGTATCCTCTAGATCATCAGAATCTACTGTTGCGATTCCAAAAGTCATTTTATAGCCCTCCTGATTTACCGCCCCTCTAAAATTTTGTAGGAATTCAGTTTTGGTTGGATTTTTTGTTTGTTCGTCATCAGCCAATTCGATAATATATTTTTTCATTTCTAAATCAACCTCCGCACAAATTTTATTGGCAATAGCCTGTGCATCAATATTATATTTTCCTGGAATTTTATATATTCCAAATTTATAATTCTGCTCCAAACTAATATGTTCCAAATCTGTCACCGTTACACCGGCCACATTTAAGGCAAGGTTTAGGCTGGAGTTAGTAAGCTGACGACGTCGAGCAATAATGCTATCGGTCGTTTGGGAGCCAAAAACATTATCATTCAGATTTTTTATGGTCAACAAATCGGAAGTGGATGATAAAATAGAGATAACCGTATCCCCCTTTTCAAGGTTACGTAATACACCACCCCATTTTCTTCTTTCTAGCGAATTGACAATTTGTTCTTTTTCTACCGGAGTTAGTGATTCACAGTTTGAACGCATTTTATCTATCAGGTCTGTATGGCGGAGATCGCGCATTCCACGATCGAGACTTATCATATTGTCTTCCGGTTCAAGCTGAACTTCTGGAGAGTTTATCAAATTTAGAGATTCGATCTGACTGTCACCTTGGGTTTGCATTGGTTTTCGTCGTTCACTTGCAAAAGTCATATTTTTGTTAATTATTTTAAGTCTGTATATTATATACGTTTTTGCCTATTTTTAGCAAGGATTATGAAAAATATATATTGACAAAGCGGCTATTTATCTATAGGATATATCAACTATGAACAAAGTTGAAATAATGTCACCAGCTGGATCGTTTGCATCATTGCATACCGCAATTAAAGCCGGAGCTAATTCGGTATATTTTGGTATTGAGCAGCTCAATATGCGTGCTCGAGCGGCTAATAATTTTAAAACTTCTGATTTGCCAGAGATAGTAAAAATATGCAATGAAAAAAATGTTAAAACATATTTAACTGTAAATACCATTCTCTACGATCACGATTTGGTGATGATGAAGAAAATTTGTGATGCCGCTAAAGAAAATAAAATTACGGCAGTGATTGCCTCAGATATTGCGGCTTTACAATATGCGCATTCAATTGGTTTGGAAATTCATATCTCCACCCAACAGAATGTTAGCAATATTGAAGCGGTACGTTTTTTTGCCAATTTCGCCGATGTCATTGTGTTGGCTCGAGAATTAACTTTGAATCAAATTAAAAAAATTATTCAGGAAATTAAAAAAGATAATATTACTGGTCCAAGTGGTGAATTGGTAAAAATTGAATTATTTGCTCATGGAGCGCTGTGTGTGGCAATTTCTGGAAAATGTTATATGAGTTTGGCTACTGAAAATGCTTCTGCCAATCGTGGTGCTTGTACTCAAAATTGTCGACGTTCATATCGTGTGACTGACGAAGAGTCTGGTGAAGAATTGGTCGTAGATAATAATTATATTATGTCACCAAAGGATCTTTGTACAATTGGATTTTTGGATAAAATTATTGGTGCTGGTGTGAGTGTTCTGAAGCTTGAAGGACGTGGACGCAGTGCAGATTATGTACATACAGTGACCAAATGTTATCGCGAAGCGGCTGACGCTCTCGAGAATGGTACTTATACAAAAGAAAAAATTGAAGCTTGGACAGCAGAACTCGCCAGTGTTTATAATCGTGGTTTTTGGCATGGTGGATATTATCTTGGCAAACAACTTGGCGAATGGAGCGGTGAATACGGTTCACAAGCCACCAAACAAAATGAATATATCGGTCATGTTACTAATTATTTTAGAAAAACAAGTATTGTAGAACTGATCATCGAAACAGGCGAAATAAAAATCGGCGATGATTTGTTTGTAACGGGAGATAATTCCGGTGTGATTAAATTTAAATTAGAAAATTTCTTTTTAAATGACGTGCCTGGAACGGTGGCTAAAAAAGGAGACACAATCACTATCCCAGTTTCAGAACGTTTGCGTATTAACGATAAATTATTTTTGTCTAAAGATCGTTAGTATGAGTAAATTTAAAATTATTCAATATCGCAACAATTGTATTGGTTGTAATTCTTGCACCGAACATGCTCCGGGAAATTGGGAAATAGACGCGACTGATGGTAAAGCAAATTTAAAAAGAGCCGATGGAAAAGATGATGTTTTTATTGCCGAGATCTCTGAGTTGGAATTGGCGGACAATAAGAGAGCTGCCCAAGATTGCCCGGTCGGAATTATTCATATTTTGGATTCAAAAGGTAAAGATATTTCTTTTGAATAGCACTAAATTTTTGTGGTATAATAGAACGACCAATAAAAGGTCGATTTTTATTACTAAATTTATAATTATATGCTTAAAATTATATCAAAAAATAATATTTATGCCGTGGTTGGTTTTTTAATTATGTCACTTTTTGTAAGTTCGACCGCTTTGGCTCAGGAAGATTTTGCCCCTCCAAGCGGTGGTCAAATGGGTCCTCCCCCAGGTATTCCAGCTGAATATTTAAAAATGGGTTCGCCTTCGGCCGATGGAATTGCTGGTCCTTCAGATGCCCAACAAAAAGGTATGGAAAAAGCACAACAGATGGAGCAAAAAGGTGCAGAAATGCAAAAGCAAGGGGAAGAAAAACAATTAAAAGGGATGAAACAAGGTGCGACCGGAATGGAAAGAGCTCTAAAACAATTTGAAAATAATTTTGCTAAATTAGAAAAAAGCGGAACTCAAATTAGCGAAGCTACTCGTGAAAAATTACGTACCACTCGAAGCGGTATTGAGATAATCAAACAAGCACAATCCGTCAATGATATTGAAAGCGTAGATTCGGATACTTTACAGGAAAATCTTTCATCATTAGGTGATGAAATTGGAAGTTATCAAAAAATGCAAGGTTTGAAAAAGATGCTTGCTAGTATGAATCGAGGTGTCGTTTCATTTGAAAAACAACTTTCTAAATTTCAAAATCAGGGCGTGACTGTTCCTTCTACTATTTCAGAAGATTTTGATAAATTAAAAGCTGGCTTAAAGGCAATCAACGATGCTAAGACTCCTGCGGAATTGGACGCTACTAACCCAGATGAACTTGGAGATTTAATGACCAAGGTCAATGAAAGTCGTCCGATTTTAGAAATGGCTGCTAAATGGCCACGTGTGTTAAAACAGGCTGATCAACAATTAAAAAGTTTTGAAAAACAAGTTTCCAAAACTAAAACTTTAGTGGATAAATTAAAGACACAAAGTATTGATGTATCAGCAGAATTTGCTACATTTCAATCAGATGTAGCAAATTTAAAAACTGCTCGTGATGCAGCAGATGCTTTGATGAAAGAAGGTAAAAGTGAAGATGCCTTTACAAAGATTGAAGACGAATTCTTTAATCAGCTGGACAATGCTGGCGAACACCAACGTGTAATCCAAAATTTAGCCAATTTGAGTCGATTTAACGTTGAATTCAAACGCGGTATGGCTGATGCACAAAAAAACATCAAATCCTTGGCAAAACGCAAAATTAACACATCCGACTTACAAACTATATACGATCAAGCGTTGTCTAAAGGAAACGAAATTACTGTTTTGATAAAAGCTAAGCCGATCGATGAAGAAGCAGTTCGAAGTGCGATGGATGAAATGGAAAGTCTAAAACAAGATTTCATGGATAAAGCTGATGAATTAAGTGGTGGACAGATGATGATGTGGGAGAAAAAAGAACCCGCTCAATTCCAAGGGTTATCAATGCCTAAAGATTTTAATAATCTGATATCGCAGACTACTGCTGGAGTAAAAAAATAAATAGATGCGTACTCTAGATCGAAAACCTAGCCACCAGGCAAAAACTCCACGTGATCCAATGATGACACAGGTCAAATTTGTGCAGCTGCAAAATAAGTTGGATCGCTTAAAAAAAAGCCAACCGTTTGCCGCAAGTGAAGTCAGTCGACTCGCTGAGTTGGGTGATTTCTCAGAAAACGCTGAATATCAAATGGCTAAGTGGAAGTTAAGAGGGATAAATTATGCTATTTTGACACTTGAATCAGAAATTCAAGAAGCACAAATTATTCCTTCCAATGATCAACAGGATTCTATTCAGGTTGGGCATATAGTCACTGTTCAAAACGGCGATAAAATCTCGATATATCAAATCTTAGGATCTTCCGAGACCAATCCTCAACGAGGAGTAATCTCGCACCACTCCCCCATTGGTATCGCTTTGTTGGGGCATAAAGTTGGCGATGTGGTGGTGGTAAATTTGGCTAGTAAAAATGTAGAGTACAAAATTATTAATATTAAATAAGTATAAAAAAATAACTCTTTAATTAGAGTTATTTTTTTATACTTATTTTAAGCCGTGAGCTTTAAAACATTCTTTGTATTCTTGGTCAGCAGTCATGAGATGATCAATTAACCAATCTTCTAGAAAATCAACAAGATCAAATGCCAACGAGAGATTATTATCCCCCCACTTTTTTTGAATTTCCACTAATTTTAAATTAAATATATTATGTCTGTTGATATGATCCTTTGTATTTTCATAATTAAATTCTTCAAAATATCTTTCCTCAGTTGCAAAATGAAATTTTTTATATTTAATTAGCTGATCTATAATACCATGCAATTTTTCTTTTGTCGGACTCGTATTGACTGCATCTAAAAGTTCGTTTATTGTAGCAAACATCATTTTGTGTTGATCGTCAATTAGTTTGACACCAACGCTGTATTTTTCTTCCCACTCTAATTTTTTTGGAGTTCCCATATGTTTAAATTATTTAAGACCATGTAATTTAAAACATTCGACGTATTCTTTGTCTGAATGCATAATATGTTCAACAAGCCAGTTTTCGAGAAAATCTGCAATTTCAATTGCAAGTTCGAGATTATTATCGGGATATTTATTTTGTAATTCTAAAACTTTTGTTTCAAATGAATTATGGTATGCAGTGTGTTCTTCAGATTTATCGTATTTGAATTCACCAAAATATTTTTCTTCCGTTGAAAAATGGTAAACTGTATAGTCTAGTAATTGTCCAATAACTTCTGCCAGCTGGTCCTTTGTCGGATTTTGACCAATCATATCAAAAACGGTATTTGCAATTTTAAATAACATTTGATGTTGCTCGTCAATTTCTTTAATTCCAATTTTTAATTTTTCACTCCATTCAATTTTTTTTTGCTCATTCATATACAATGAATTTTTAGTTTAAAAAAACAAAACCAATAAAACTACCAGCAATAATCACAAGCGCTGACAAAAAGAAATTCAAAGCAAATTTACGATTTCCCTGCATATAAGAATATACTGACTTACTCATTAAATTTGTCGCGTTGACTAACAAGAAAGTAATTGTAGCAAATTTAAATGTGATTGCAATACCGGCCATTTCAGCCAGGTTTACCAAAACGGCATCCAAACCTGCTAAAGATGCGATGATGGAACTGACAACAAAACCTGATTGTCCAAACCAAATCAAACAAATTTTTGTAACCAATTTAATAACTACTAAGAGTGCGGCAAATTTAAAAGCAGGAATTAGAGAAAACATTTTTCCTTCTTTTGTTTCGGCAACTGCTGCATCATCAGAAATTGTCTCTTTTTTATTTAAAAATATAGCCGCTAAAATAGTTGCTGATAAAATCATTATTAAAATACTTGGTAATAAAGTGATGAGCCAGCGACCATTCAATGGTCCAACTAAAAGAAATATTTGCAAAAAACTAGACATGTTAGCAAGAAGAGCCGCACCTACTAAATAGTTTATTTTCCCGCCTTTTTTACTTTTTTGTGCCAATGATTGGGTAGTAGATGTCGAAGAAATAAAACCTGCTACAAAACTTGTTAAAGTAAAACTTCCTTTTTGTCCAATTATTCTACCCAGAATATAACCAAAGACATCGATACCGGTAATCAGTGCTACAATGAGCCAGATTCTTTGCGGGTTTATCAATTCGAGGTTGGCAAACTGACCAATATTAACATTAAAATTATTTAGAATTACAGAAATGTATGGTATATCTAATAATTTATAACCGATATTTGGTAAAAATGGCATAACTACCAACGAAATAATAGCATAGCTAATAAACGAATCTATCTCTTGGCGTGAAATACCAGCGGTCAGAGCTCTTGTTTTAGATTTTATGGAAAGCAATAAAATTAATACCACAAATAATGCTACTATAATTGGCATTGGAATGATTTCTAATACTGTCAATAAACCAATTAAAAAGGTAAATAAAATTGAAAGTTCACTGGTGATTCCAAATGATTTGTATGTATACGAACCGACAGCGTAATAGACAATAAGTAAAGCAGAAAAAACTGTCGCAATGACAATTGAAAATAGTGATAAATTATTTAAATAAAATACACCGCACAAAGCTCCTAGTAATCCAATTAACGAAAAGGTGCGAATTCCACCAATTCCACCTTCACTATGACCACTACTGGCACGTTCCAACCCTACTGCGGCGCCAAATAACATGGCTGTAAATAATTTTAAGATCAAACCTGAAATCATATATTATAAATTATTTATTCTTTTCAATACATTTCTGTATTGACCCTAAACTTTTACTTATTTCTCGTAACTCATTATGCATTTTTACATCCAACAATATATCTTCTTTAATTTCAGTTTCAGTTTTTTCTGAAATTCTTTTTTCTCCTTTGATACCTGAAATTATTATCTCATTACCAATAAAGCTTGATACGAATAATCCAACCAACAACAGAAGAGTCGTACCAAAAGCTATTGATGAAAGCCCATCCCACCAGACTACACCAAATGGTTGTCCTTTGGTGATTATGTATTCCACAATATAATCCATCAATCTCCAAACACCTCGCCAAAAAATAATTACGCCCGATCCCCCAATAAATGCATAAATTATTGGATATCGACTAAGTTTTCCGCGCACTTTATCTTCCAGTTTATCTCCTAAATTATATAGTATTTTGAATAACATATGGAATTGTTAAATTTTCTTTGGAAATATTACCGATAATATCATTGATGTTGCAAGAGCAAAAATGATAATTCCAAAAGAAGTAATTGATGATAGGTGTAAACCAAAAATACCTGAAAGCATTTTTGCGCCTATAAATACTAAAATAAAAGATAAACCTTTTTGTAAATGATGAAATCGGTGTAAAACACTTTCAACTAAAAAGAACAGTGATCGTAGACCCATGATGGCAAATATGTTGGAAGTAAATACGATGAATATATTTTGAGAGATTGAAAATACAGCCGGAATAGAATCGACGGCGAAAATAATATCGGTACCTTCGATCAACAAAATTACTAAAAATAACGATGTAAAATAAAATTTACCGTTCTCCTTAAAGAAAAATTTGCCGTTATGGTGACTGGCAGTGAATGGCAAAAATTTATGTGCTAATCGAATTATTTGATTATGTTTAAAATCGATATGCTCCTCTTTTTTATCTTGAAGCAGTTTAATTCCTGTATATACCAACAAAGCACCAAAAATATACAACACCCAATGAATTTGACCTATAATATAAGCACCAGCCGTAATAAATAAGGCTCTAAATACAATTGCTCCTAATATTCCCCAAAATAAAACACGGTGATGGTATTTTTCTTCTAATTTGAAATAACTAAAAATCAACATGATAACAAACAGATTGTCGACCGAAAGCATTTTTTCCGTAACATAGGCACTTAAAAATTCGGCCGCAAGGTCTTTGTCTAGAAATATATATATTAAAAAACTAAAAGCAATGGATATTGTTATCCAAAACAAAGATTGAATTAGGGCTGACTTCGGTTCAATCCGATGGTTTGTCTTGTTGAAAAATCCTAAATCAGCAATCAAAAAAGCAACTATAACCACTCCAAATAGGATAAATAAAAAATTTTGAGTTTCCATAGTGTGTAGTTTCAGTTAATGATTAACAAGAATCAATTGAATTATTATATCAGTTTCTTGTCTTTTAGCCAAATTGTAGCCAAATAAGTGGAAATAGGAATTGATAGGGCGACACCAATACTTCCAACTAGTGTGCGGACAATTTCAGTCGCGATCATTTCATTATTAATAACTTGAGCGAAAGAGGCCGTTCCAGTTGGGTTGAAATAAAAAAGAAGCAGCAGAGGAAGACTTGCTCCGGCATAGGTTAAAAATAAAGTGTTCACGATTGCTCCCAGATGAGTATTACCTACTTCAAATGCAGACTTGTATACCTGTTTATTCGTAAGCTGTGGATTTGCTTTTCTAATTTGCCCAACCAATTCAACTTGTCCGACGATGACATCATCGAGTACACCTATTGTTCCAATAAGGATGCCTGCTAACAACAGCCCTTTGAAATCAACCGATCCGTTGTTTAGGCCAAGCAGATATACAGATTCCTCTTGAACCATGCCTGTTAAGCGGGTTAATCCCGTAAAAATCCAAGATAAAATAAAGGTAGCAAGCAACGAAAAAAATACACTTACCACGGAAATATGTGATTTTATGTTCCAACCATCCGTAATATAAATCATTATTCCCAAAATTATTAAAGAACCAATCACGCCAATCACCAATGGGCTGTGACCGTTTATTATGTTTGGAATAATAAATTTGATAATTATAAAAAAGCTCAATATTAAACTAATAAGAGATTTTACACCCTTCATTTTTCCAATGATAATAATAGTGGCAGCAAAAATTAGTGCCAACCAATAAAGAAAACTACTTCGAACAAAGTCTATTATAAAATAGTCGGTGGATCCGTCAACATTTATTAATTCGTTGATAATTACTTTATCCCCCGCCTTATACGTATTTGCACTCGCCATATCAATATCTGATATACCACGATGTTCGATTTCTTTGTTGGTCCATTCTTTTTCTAAGCCACGTAATAAAAGATTTTGTTGAATGGCTTTTGATCCGTCTTCTCTGTTTATAATTCTTTCTTCCAAAATACTTATAACCTGCGCCTTAAAAACTTGGTCATTTACGCTATTATTTTTCTCTGGCGTTTGAGCAGAAACTAAAGAAGGCAACAACAATAGCGTGAATAAGAATAAGATTTTTTTTATCATAAAATTGAAATTAAGACAGCAAATGGGTTGTTAAGATTTCAAAACCTATTAAAATTAGTATAAATCCGCCAAAAACCTCTGCCTTTTTACCCCAGCATTCCCCGCATTTTTTACCGACATAAATTGATAAAAATGAAAGAATAAACGTAGTAGTCCCGATTATTAGAGCAGACAACCAAATATTAACCGGTAATAGCGCGAAGGTCATACCAACTATGAGCGCATCAATACTTGTGGCAACTGATAGTAAAAAGAGGATTTTATAGTTGTGGATGTCGATCTTCTTCTCGTCAACAGGTTTTAATGCTTCAATTATCATTTTCAATCCTAAAATAAATAATAATATAAAAGCCACCCAATGATCATATTTAGAGATAATTTGTTCTAGTCCGGTGCCCAATACCCAACCAACAAGAGGCATTAAAAACTGAAATAAACCAAAAAATAAAGCGATTCGCAGTGCTTTTATAATTGACATTCTGTGATGGTGAGCTCCATTGGCAGCTGCTACAGCCATAGCATCAAACGACAGAGCGATGGCGATAAGAAATATTCTAAAAAAAGGCACATTAAGAAAATATTGGATATAGTTTACCATATTTAGCTCATCATTGACAATTAGTATCTTTTCATAAAAAAACAGCGACCCAATTGAGTCGCTGTTTGAATATATAATTATTTCTTTTTACCTTTTGCCTTTTTAGGAGCAGCTTTATTTGTAACTTTTTTGTCAATTTTTACTTCTGAAGCAAAAACTTTTGACATTTCTTTTTTTGCTTCTACTGGAGCTTCGTAATCGTCTTGAGCAGCGATTAAGATGTCCAATATACGGTCAACTTTAGCACTCAAAGCATCAAAAGCTGATTTTGAGATTGCACTTACAGGAGCTACACTTGGAGCACTTCCGGTGTTACCACCAAAATTTCGTCCAATACTGCGATCTGCAAATGGTTTAGGAGCAAAACGAGGAGCACCTGTAGATCTTGCATTATCACCACCTTGGGCTTTGAAACAATTTCTGCAGAATACTGGGTGCATACCAGTTGGTTTGAAAGGAACTTCACAAGCTTGGCCACATGTGCCACAAGTTGCTGGGAACATTTCTCTTGGACCATCACTTGGACGTCCACCACCAAAGCCACCACTAGAGCGACCACCACCAAAACTTGGACGACCGCCGAACTTGCGTTCACCACCGCCAAAACTGCGTCCACCACCTGAATCACGACCACCGCGACCCTTATCGTATTTGTTAAAATCTCCCATATTTTTAGGTTTATATTAATAAAATTGTAAGAGAAAAACCAGTATAGCACAAAAAAGCGAAAAAGTCAATGGGTAACCTCTAAATTTAGCCAAAAAAGCTTACGCTGAAGGCAAATCAGTCTTTTTGCGGTTACGATTCATGTCTGCAACTGGGTTTTTAAATGGATTTTTACCACCTTTGAGTTTGCTTGGGTCGAAACGATGGTTAGTGGCTTTTTTTACATCCTCTTTTTTTGATTTTGATTTCGGCTTCTTTTTGTCTAATTCTTTTAATTTAGCTTCTAGTTGTTTTTTATACCATGCCATATATATAAATTTAGACTTGATTTTTGATAATTTTGCTAATTATATCATAATTTTGTCGTTTTGACAAACAAATACTCGCATTTGGATAATATATTTGATATACTAACTACAGATTTAATATTTATATTCATGCTCTTATGTACGATTTAGTAGCGGTTGGTGATACGGCCCTGGATGTATTTTTGATGTTGCATGAAGCAACTGTCAACTGTCAAATAAATACTCAGGCGTGTCAATTATGCGTAAACTACTCTGATAAAATTCCAGTAGAAAAAGTAGTGGATGTCCCTGGGGTTGGCACAGCACCAAATTGTGCTGTGGGAGCCTCCCGTTTGGGATTAAGGTCTGCCATTTATACTGTGCTAGGAAATGATGCGGCTGGAAAGCAAAGTATAGATGTTTTTAAAAAAGAGAAAGTCTCCCCTGTTTTAGTAAAAATAGACAAAACTACACGCACTGATTTCTCTTCAGTAATTAGTTTTAAAGGCGAACGTACTATTTTAACATATCAAGCGCCGCGTAAATATAAAATGCCTCCTTGTAAAACAAAGTGGGTTTTTTTGGCATCACTATCAGATGGTCACAAAATGATGCATCGACAAATAATTAATAAAGTAAAAACTGAAAAAATAAAATTGGCTTTTAATCCTGGGGCTAATGAATTGCGTGAAGGTTTAGATAGCTTAAAACCATTGTTGAAAGTGACAGATGTGTTGTTTTTAAACAAAGAAGAGGTCTGGCAATTGTTGGGTAAAGCTGAAGATATTAAATTTATGTTGCGCAAATTAATGCAACTTGGACCAAATATCGTAGTAGTTACTGACGGGTCAAAAGGTGCTTATTGTTTTGACGGCAATAATTTTTATTTCCAAGGTATTTTTGATGTGAAGGTGTTAGAGAAAACTGGCGCCGGTGATGCCTTTGCTAGTGGATTTTTATCAGCGCTGATTAATGGTGCGTGTATTAAAGATTCATTACGATGGGGTGCGGCAAATGCAGGATCAGTAGTTGAAAAAATTGGCGCACAGGCTGGTTTGTTGAATGAAAAAGGAATTTTAAAATTTTTAAAAAATAACCCTGAACCACAGGTAAAAATAATTTAATAATATATTATATGGCCAAACCAAAAGTTTACGTCACAAGAATGATTTGTGATAATGGTATTAAAATGTTGAAAGACCAAGGATATGACGTTAAGATAAATCCATTAGATCGGGTTTTGACCAGAAAAGAATTGTTAAAAAATGTAAAGGGTATTGATGCTCTACTTTGTCTTTTGACAGATAAAATTGATGGTGAAATTATGGACGCTGCTGGGAAAAATTTAAAAATTGTAGCTAACTTTGCCGTTGGTTTTGACAATCTTGATCTTGAAGCGGCAAAAAAGCGTGGCATAATGGCTACCAACACCCCACAAGGATCAACTGAAGCTGTTGCAGAACACGCTATGGGCTTACTATTGGCTTCTGCGCGACGTATTGTTGAAGCAGATAAATTTACTCGTGCCAACAAATATAAAGGCTGGAAACCATTTTTATTTATTGGTGAAGATGTTCACGATAAGACACTTGGAATTATTGGTCTAGGAAGAATTGGATTTGCTGTTGCTGCGCGCGCGTTGTGCTTTGGATTAAAAATTGTTTATCATGATGTAGTGAGAAATCCAGAATTTGAAGCAAAATTTGGCGGAAAGTTTATGGAAACTTCTGATTTGTTAAAACAATCAGATTTTGTAACTCTACACGTCCCATTAATGCCATCCACTCGTCATTTGATTGGTAAAAAAGAATTGGCTTTAATGAAAAAGTCTGCATATTTAATTAATACTTCCCGCGGTCCCGTCATTGATGAAAAGGCTTTGGTTGCCGCGTTAAAGAAAAAACAAATTGCAGGAGCTGCGATTGATGTTTATGAATTTGAACCTAAACTCTCCCCTGGCTTGGCTAAATTAAGTAATATTATTTTAACACCCCACATTGCATCGGCCACAATTGAAACAAGAAGAAAAATGTCTGAAATTGCCGCGCAAAATATCATTGAAACATTAAGTGGCAAAACACCAGTACACTCATTACATAAATAAAGTATTACCAGATAAAACAACGGCCCAATAAGCCGTTGTTTTGTTTTAAAAAATTGTGATGCCACTCAAACTAAAGAATAACCCTCTTTGCGCCAAGCCAACAACCCACTAGTTAAATTAT
>CAINUM010000100.1 GCA_903853785.1 Candidatus Magasanikiibacteriota bacterium | reverse complement strand
TTTAACGAACTGTCGGCAATTTTCTTTTTACTCCAATCGGTGTGTCGTCTAGTAGATTCTTCTAAAACTTTCGCATATACCAAATCACGCACTTCATCGTATAATACTACTTTTCCTGTTCGTGATGACATTTTGCCTTCAGGTAACATGACCAAGCCATAACCAATATGGGTCATTTTATAATGATAGCCAGCTAAATCTAAAATTTTAAATAATTGTTTAAAGTAGAAATTTTGTTCACTTCCAGTCAGATGAATACTTTCAGAAATGTCCTTGTAAACTTTATTTTTTGCAACCGCCAAACCTAAATCACTTGTCAAATACAAACCCGCCCCACTACTCTTTCTCAACAAGCCTATATCCAAATGATATTCATTCAAATCGACAATAACAGCCCCACCCTCACCAACTTTTGCAATTTTTTTATTCAATAATTCATCTACAATTTTTTGTCCATCATCTTTTACATCTTGTTCGTAAAATGTTCGCTTGTGTATTACTCCCAACTCTTTAAACGCTTTATCAAATCCAGTAATACTCCATTGTCTAGTTTTTTTAAATAATGGCCAAATGCTTTTGTCTCGAGCCTCCAATTTTTTTTGCATTTCAAAAGACTGTTCTTTTTCTTCTGGATTTTCTGCTAAATATATACTGGCTTCAGCATATATTTCTCCCAACCATTTTTGTTCTTTCCCTTTTGGTGGAATTTCATTTTTGTGAAATTTTGCTAAACCCCAAAGACACTTTGCAACATGCGCACCAAAGTCATTGAGGTAATTAATTGGTTCTATTTTAAACCCGTTAACTCGAAAAATATTGGTCAGCGCATTACCCAAACAAATATTACGCAAATGCCCTATATGCAATTCTTTGTGCGTGTTATTACTAGGATACTCAATAATAACTTTTTTATCTTTACCTAGTTGGTTTTGACCATACTTTTTACCCTGTTTTTGGATATCCCCAATAATGTTTTTGGCTACCTCACCAGGGTTAAGATAAAAATTAACATATGGACCAAAAGCTACCGCCTTTTCAACAACATTATATTTTTTATTTTTCTGTAAATAATCAGTAACAGAAATCACTAAATCTTTGGCGCAATCAGCTGGATTTTTACCTTGCGACCTACTCAAATCAAAACAACCAAAAGCTAAATCCCCCATTTCTGGTTTTGGTACTGAAGATAATTTGATTTCATCTTGAATTCCAATTTCTTCTAGTAATTTTGCTATTAACTTTGATGAGGTCATAAGAGATTATATTACTTTCACGAACCAGCGTGCACCTTTTTGTATCACATCGCCGCTATTTATTATATGTAAATAATCTTTAGCGTCAACTTTAATTTCATTTATTTTAACTCCACCCTGGTCTATTACCTGACGTGCTTCGGATTTACTTTTACAGATATTAGCTTCTACCAAAACAGTCGCCAATTCATAAAGACTTGGGGTTAATTCTGGCATTTCATCTGGTTGTTCTTTTTTACTAAAAGTGGTAATAAAATATTCTTGCGCTTTTTGTGCAGCAGATTCTCCCAAAAAAGTTTTAACGATCTCTCCAGCCAAACGCAATTTAATATCACGCGGATTAGTACCACCCTTCATATCAACCTCGACTTGTGCAATTTCAGTCATAGGTAATTTGGTGCACAATTCAAAACCTTTAAGTATCATATTGTCAGTCCAACTCATCACCTTTCCGAACATATCTTCCGGTGAATCATCCAAAGCAATCATATTCCCCTCACTCTTTCCCATCTTTTTACCAGCACTATCTACTAAAAGTTTTGTAGTCAAAACAAATTTTTCTTTATTTTTTAAATTCTTCATTAAATCACGCCCGGCCAACATGTTGTATGTTTGATCATTTCCACCTACTTCACCATCTACGTTCATAGCAACGCTATCATACGCTTGCATGACAGGATACATAAACTCATGCAAAAAAATTGGCTTGTTTTCTTCTTTTCTTTTGGCAAACATATCGCGCTCCATCAAACGATCAACGGTAAAATGTGAAGTTAGGTTTAAAATATCAGCAAAATTCATTTTACCCAACCACTCACCATTATATTTTACTTCTACTGAATTTTCCCCTTCAAAATTCAAAATTGTGCCGGCCTGTTTTTGGTAATTTTTACAATTTTTTAAAACTTGTTCATGAGTCAATTGGACACGAGCCGATGATTTGTCGGTTGGATCACCGATCATCCCAGTAAAATCACCGATAAGCATAATCACTTTATGACCTAAATCCTGAAACTGTCGCAATTTCATCATCGTAATAGCATGACCAATATGTAAAGTTGGTGCAGTTGGATCATAACCAGTATAAAGAGTAAGCTGCTTACCATCATTAAGACGGGCACCTAAAAATTCCTTTTTAGGATAAATATTTTCAACACCACGCTCCAACAATTCTTTTATTTTACTATCATCAATAATTATTTTTATCATAAAATTATTTTTCTTTTGTAATTGGTAAACGAATTTCAAATACTGTTCCATGTTCTAAATTTTCATCAAAGTGAATTTCATCACGATCTTCATCGGTACCTCCCGCTTGAAAACGAACCATTCCATCAATATTTGATTTACTAGATAAATAAAGTTCTCCCCCAATTGATGCGATTCTATTGTCGAGATTTGATAAACCAATTCCAGTACTATTTGTTCCCGAAGTACCTTCTCCGAATATGTAAATTGATTTTTCTTCTCCTGTCACAGAGTCAACTTCTAGATATTCTGGTTTGAGATATTTTTTTTCTATCCCTTTGCCATCATCTTCAACTCGCAACACAAAAACGTCTCCCTTAATTTCTGCTGTCAATTTAATATTATTTGCTAATATTCTATCTTTAATAGAATTTCGGAGCGCATTTAATAAAAAATTACCTACTACCCCACTATTTCCTCCGATTTTTCTATCTCCCAATTCTGCAACCAATTTATCCCAATTTTCTAAAACAGAAAGATCGATATTTTTATTAATAATTTCAGAATATGCAGAACCAGGTTCTTTGGAAAAAGATTTGATATTATTCAATTCATCGATGGAAAAGTAACGCATCGAACTCTTTATTATATCAAGATCCAAGCCGTGTTGATATTCTTGCGAAATCTCCTTTTCAGAAACAACTCTCAATAAAATATCCTCTGTACCTACTGCATAACGACCCCATCTAGATAAAACCTTTTTTAACAACCCCAAATCCATATCCGTACCATTCTGAGCGGAATACAGATATACCGACAAAAAACCTTCAACAGACGCCGCTATGTTGCTCAAATCATGTTTCATTCGAGCGTCTGTCTTTTTGTAACTTCTTAGAAAATTGAAAAGGTCAGATATTTTTTCTATTTTATCTGAATTATCTAAAAATAATTTTCTAAGTTGTATCTGACCTGCTGTCGGATCGAGTTTTTCATCATCAACTATTTTTTTAAGTTGTGGAATTAATGCATTTGGATTGGAATTATCTCCCAAAAAATAAAGTGTATTTAAATAACCTTGTGCTTCCATTTTTTTGGATTCACTTTCCATGTCCACCTCAGAATCAACTCCAGACATAAAGTAATTTTAAATGATTTATAATTGAGATTCAATTTTATCCAATTTTTCAGCGGCTTGGACTAATTTTTGTCGTTCTTTTTCAATAACAGCCGGAGGTGCATTTTTTACAAACTCTTCATTGGCCAGTTTTTTTTCTAAACCATTCACATACTCCGTTAGCAACTCAAATTCTTTTTGCAAACGTTCTTTTTCTTTATCCAAGTCAATCGCTCCAGCTAATTC
Organism: Candidatus Magasanikiibacteriota bacterium; assembly: GCA_903853785.1. GTDB lineage: Bacteria > Patescibacteriota > Patescibacteriia > Magasanikbacterales > GWA2-37-8 > CAIOJG01. The sequence continues at coordinate 7,209 of CAINUM010000100.1, read as the reverse complement.
TACAAAAACTTCCACACCACCCTCTACAAAACTAGTGGCTGTTTTTGATTTTTGAGCTTGCTCGGCAATTTCTAACACTTCTAAACGTGCTAATGTTTTAATTATACCGGAGTTATCATTGATGAGTTTCAATCTTACACCAGCACTGATCATCGCATCCAATTTTTTGGCTGGTTCAATTTTGTTATCCGCTCGTAAAGTGCGAATGCCAGTGACGATATTTTTAACAATTTCAAATTCAGAAATATCATCAGAAATATCATCAGACATTTCTTCAGCTTTTGGCCACTTAGTTATCATTAACATTTCGTCCTCATATATTTCTTGCCAAATTTGTTCAGTTACAAACGGAATGAATGGATGCCAGAGTTTCAATATAGTATTTAACAAGTAATTTAGGATTTCTTGCTTACCACCTTCAACTTTAGCAATTTCTACATACCAATCCGCAAAATCAGTCCAGGTGAAAGTTCGTAAATTTTCAATCGCCAGGGAAAAATCAGAACGGTCTAATAGTTTTTCCGTTTCAGCTTTTACTGTTTCTAACTTAGACAAGATCCATTTATCTGACAAAGTTTTAACTTGGGGCTTTAAAATATTTTTATCAGCTTTTTCAATCTGCAAAAAAACATATCGAGAAATATTCCAAAGCTTATTAACGAAATTTCTAGATCCCTCGATTTTTTCTTTGTAAAATGCAGAATCGTTTCCAGGTGATATTCCTGACAACAAACTCAAACGCAAAGCATCACAGCCATATTCTTTAATAGCGTCAAGTGGATCAATACCGTTGTTTGCAGATTTAGAAAATTTCTTACCGTGCTCATCGCGCAACATTCCGTGGATATATACTTCTTTAAATGGTATTGCATCGACAGTATATGTAGTCATCAAAATCATTCTAGCCATCCAAAAGAAAATAATTTCATAACCCATCTGCATCCAACTGGTTGGATGATACGCATTCATGTCTTTTAAATCATCCGGCCAACCTAAAGTAGAAAACGTCCAAAGACCAGAACTAAACCAAGTATCCAAAGTATCTTCATCCTGAGACCAACCTTCTCCTTCAGGCGCTTTTAAATCACAATATATCTCTTCGCCTTTATACCAAACTGGCACACGATGTCCCCACCAAATTTGACGAGAAATACACCAATCTCGAAGATTTCCTATCCAATTTAAATACACTTTTTCAAAACGTTCTGGAGTAATCTTAATTTTTTGATTTGTATCACCGTTGTGACCAACAGTCACCGCTTCTTTCATTAAATCTTTAAGGCTTTTGTTTTTGCTAGGAATAATTTTATTAACATCGACAAACCACTGAGTCAAAGGTAAAGCTTCAACTACGTCGCCAAAACGATCTGAAGTTCCAACATTTTGCTTGACATCTTCTTCTTTTATCAATAAATCGTTTTCTTTCAACCATTCAACAAATTTTGTACGAGCTTCTACTACAGTTAACCCTACATATTTATCACCAGCGGCAGCCAACATTTTTCCATCTATTCCGATTACCGGAATTAAATCAATTGGAGTGCCTTGAGCCTTTTGTTTGGTATACATTTCATAATCAACCGCGCTGTGTGCTGGTGTTACACCTAGTGCTCCTGTTCCGAAATCTACTTCAACACCATCGTCGGCAATAATTTTTATATTCAATGGTTTTTGGGCCCCAACATCAACCACAAAAGTTTGGCCAATATATTTTTGATAGCGCTCATCTTTTGGATTCACAGCTACAGCTGTATCACCGAGTTTAGTTTCAGGACGAGTAGATGAAATTACAAGTGGAAAATCTTTAGAGTATTTAAAAGTGTACATTTTTGCATCACGCTCAATATGTACCAGCTCATCATCAGAACAAGTAGACTGCCCTTTGACCGACCAATTCACTACGCGATAACCACGATAAATCAAACCATGATCATACATTTTTTTAAAAACAATGTTTACCGCCAAACTACGTTTATCATCAAAAGTGTATGCCAAGCGTGACCAATCACAACTAGTCCCCATTTTTTTTATTTGATTTAATATGGTGGCTTTTGAACTCTCGGCAAATTCGCGGATGATATCTAACAATTTTTCACGACCATACTCTTCACGAGGATGAAGATGACCTTGTTTGATCAAATCTTTTTCAACCTTGGCTTGAGTGGCAACCGCCGCATGATCTGTACCTGGTAATAATAGAGCTTTTTTACCTTTCATGCGCTGATAACGCACCATCGTGTCCATCAAAGAATTTTCCAAAGCATGCCCAAGATGCAAAACACCCGTCACATTTGGTGGTGGAAAAAGGATAGAAAAAGGTTCACCAGATAAATTGTCTGGATTGAAAAATCCGCTTTCCTCCCAGCGTTTATAGATTGCGTCTTCGTATTTTTGCGGTTCGTATGACTTTGGTAATTCCTTCATAATTTCTAGAATTGAGATAATAAAAATGCAATTTTTATTGCGAAATTCGACGAAATTTCAAGTTTCGCAGAAACTTATAACAAAATTTTGCTTAACGTAGCTTTTTATATTTTTTAATTGCCTTAATATTTTACCTAAATAGAGATAAAATTGCAAGAATAAAAAAACTCCCAAAATAATGGGAGCGAAGGGGTGAGAGGGGCCCCTTGCTGTCAGTTTGGCAACTGACAAGAAACGCATGCTTGTTCGAGTGCTAGACGACCAACCGCTGGTAGTCTGCACAGGCGAAAATCGCCTCGACGAACTTCGGGCTACAGCCGATCTTCTCGGCATGAGCCTTGGCTTCGGCAAGACGTTCGTCCACCATCGTGTCCTTGGCGCGCGGATCGTGATGTGTCAGACCCAACACTTCCACCTCACTCAGATTGGCCAGTTCGACGCAGTACTCCGGCGTAGCGTGGCCGAAGCCAGCGGTACGCGTTTCATACGTGATTTTCGAGTACTGACCGTCTTGTACAAACAGATGCGCCCCGTGAACGTGACGTACGAGATCCGCAGGAAAACCGGCGGTACGCTCGTGATCCGTGAGGAACACGAAAATACGCCCAGTCGTCCGCTCTTCGAAACGGTACGATACGGTGTACTCCGGATGCAACGTCCGGTACATCCACACAACGAGACATTCGCCGATAGGAAACCGCTTGTTGCTCTTGAACGGGAGCTGTTGCCCGGTGGCCTCAGCCCGCTTGAAGACGTCCGCCTGATGAAGCTGGTACCCACCGACCGGATGAATGACCAACACTTGCGTGCCGATCACCCCCAAATTGTGGGTAAAAAACCGATGCCTCAGCGAAGCGAAGTGAACCGGAAAAAACGGCGGCTTGAACAGATACCCCATCACCTCCTTCGGCCCAATGCCGTGTTCGTTGGTGCCCCACACGTTGATGCGCGCGGCGTCAATGAACGGATGACCAGCCAACGGGAGACCCATCGTATGGTCGTGATGAGGATGCGTCATGAGCACATCCAGATTCCAGATCTTGCGACCCAGCAGCGAATCGGTGTACGGAATCAAGCCCGTACCACAATCAACCGCCAAACCGTGACCCTTCGGGATGCAATCAGAACTCACCTCGATGCAGGTCGTGTTGCCACCATACCGAACTTTGTCCGGACTGGAGACAGACACCGACCCTCTAGTACCCCACATTCCTACTTCCATAGAACCTCCTGTAAAGCACGACTAACGAACTTGCTGTTAGCCTGATCGACAGAGGGGCCCCTCTCAACATCTAAACTACCAGATTATTATACAAAGTCAATTTATATTTTTAATAATCCACCTCTTCAAACCCTTGACAGCCCTTTATTTAACTGATAATATCACCCATTGCTTATGTTGAATGAAATCCAACAAATCAAAACGGAGATTGAAAATTGTAAACACGTTTTAATAGTTTTCAATAACCACGAAAATACTGATGCTGCTGCCTCGGCTTTGGCCTTATTTTCATTTTTCGAAAAAAACAACAAATCAGTCGATATTGTCTGCCCAAATTTCTCACCATCAAAAAATCTAAATTTTTTAACTGGACAAAAAAACATAAAACCAGAGCTTGAACATTTACAAAAATTAATAATTAAAGTGGATGTATCCCGTGCCAAAATTGAAAGTCTCAGTTACGACATTAAAGACAATTGGCTCTCTATATACTTAACACCAAAAAATGGTGTGCTGACCAAAGACGAAATACGCACTGCCCAGTCCGCCTATAAATACGACCTAATCATAACATTAGGAACGTCTGAATTAGAAAATCTGGGACCAATATTTTTGAATAATACAGATTTATTTTATCGAACTAATATCATAAATATTGATTATCAAGCTTCGAATGAACGCTACGGTCAAATAAATTTTGTTGATCTTAACGCCACTTCAATCAGTGAGATGGTGTATCAACTTAGTAAACAACTTTGGGAAACAACATTGGCCGAAGATAACGCTACTGCCTTACTTACTGGCATGATTGCTGCTACCCATAGTTTTAAAACAACCAATGTTACTCCACGTACTTTACAAGCTGCAAGTGAATTAATTAATCATGGTGCAAATCGAGAAAAAATTATTCAAAATTTATATCGCACTCGAAGTCTCTCCACTCTCAAACTTTGGGGTACCGCCTTATCTAAAATAAAAATTGACCAAAATAAACATTTTGCTTGGACTACTATTACCAAAGAAGATTTTATAAGATGTGGAGCTACCGAAGATGATCTTAGAGATATCATATCTGAACTTATTGGAAATTCACCTGAGATCGATTTGATATTATTGATTTACGAAAAAGAAATATTGAATGGTAAAAAATCTATATGTGGTATCTTACATTCTAAAAAAGGACAGGATACACGATTGCTTCTAAAACCTCATAATCCAAGTGGTACTATCGAACAATCAAAAATATCAATCGAAAATGTCACATTGCAGGATGCGGAAAAAATACTAACCGAAGAAATAAAAAAATCCCTGAATTAATCAGGGATTTTTGTTTTCTAAATATTTTATAATAATGGTGTGCCAGTCATTTCTATAGGCTGTTCAATGCCCATTAAACTTAAGACCGTTGGAGCTACATCAGCCAACACCCCTACCGGATGCATCAAACTCAAATCACCTTCTGGAGGTTCACCAGCCAAACCAGCTTGCCCCTCATACTCTTTGCTAATAATTATTAATGGCACCGGATTGGTAGAATGTTCTTTATCCATTTCGCCGGTTTGTAGATTGATTACTTCTTCAGCATTACCATGGTCTGCAGTAATTACTACTGCTCCTCCTTGAGCTAAAGTATGTTGCACAACCTCTCCAAGTGCTTTGTCGGCTGCTTCACATCCTTTTATAGTTGCTGCCAAATCACCTGTATGACCAACCATATCTGGGTTGGCAAAATTCAATACTACAAAATCATATTTACCACCATCAATGGCTTTCACTGCTTCTTTGGCCACTCCCGCTGCAGACATTTCTGGAGCTTCAGAATAGGTAGCAACTTTTGGTGACGACACAATCATTCTATCTTCTCCCGCAAATGGTTCTTCCACAGTACCGTTTAAAAAGAAAGTGATGTGCGCATATTTTTCTGTTTCGGCCACATGAAATTGTTTTTTTCCTGCCTTACTAATAGTTTCAGATAATGAATTGTGAACCACGATTGGAGGGTACGCCACAACTACCGGTAAATCTTTTTCGAATTCAGTCATTGTCACAAAAAATAAATTTTTGATGTATTCTCTTTCAAATTTATTGAAGCCAGGCAAAACAAAAGCTTTGGTTAATTCTCGCGCACGATCGGGTCGAAAATTGAAAAATATCACAACATCATTTTCTTTAATTGTGCCCAAAGGTTTTCCGTCTTTGACCATTACAGTTGGAATAAATTCCTCGTCATAATTTTTTTGTTCGTATGAAGCATCGATCGCAGCAATTGGATCTTCACTAGTTCTTTCAGATTTTCCCAAAGCCATCGCATTGTATGCTTTTTCACAACGATCCCAACGATTGTCTCGATCCAAAGCATAGAAACGTCCTGAGAGTGATGCGATTTGTCCCACCTTTGTTACCTTCATTTTTTCTATCAAATCAGTTACAAAATTTTTACCAGAATTATAAAGAGCATCACGTCCATCCAGCACTCCGTGCACAAAAACTTTATCACCTAATTTATTTTGAGCACAAAAATCTAGTAATGCATACAAATGACTATCGCTAGCATGAACATTTCCAATACCTAACAGACCAATCAAATGTAAATTTGTTTTATTTTTTTTAACATGTTCGACAGCTTCCAAAAAAGCTGGATTCTTAAAAAATTCGCCATTACTTATTTCATTATTAATACGTGGGCAAGATTGATAATAAACTCTTCCTGCTCCAATATTTAAATGGCCAACCTCAGAATTCCCCATCTCACCAAAAGACAACCCGACTTCATTTCCAGAAGCGAACACTGTCATCACAGGATAATTTTTAATATAATTTTGTAGGTTTGGCATTTTTGCCCGAGTGATGGCGTTTCCATCGGAATCAGGCGCTACTCCCAAACCGTCAAAAATTGCTAGCGTTACTAATTTATATGCCATACTAAATTAATGATTTACCTGTCATTTCAATCGGTTTTTTAAGTCCCATCATTTTTAATAAAGTTGGAGCGACATCAGCAAGCTTGCCAGATTTTCGAATTGATTTTGCTTCTGACCCGATCACAATACATGGTACTGGATTTAACGAATGTTCCGTATCTATACCACCAGTTCGTATATTAACCATCTCTTCAATATTACCGTGGTCGGCGGTGATTATACCTTGACCCTTGTTCACTGTCAAAGATTCAACAATTCTACCCAACTGTATATCGATTGATTTTACAGCTTCTTGCGCTGCTTTAAAATTACCAGTATGGCCGACCATGTCAGCGTTGGCAAAATTACAAGTTATAAAATCATATTTTCCAGAATTAATAGCATCTACCATCTTATCGCCAATCCCTTTAGAATTCATCTCTGGAATGTATTCATAATTTTCTGCAATCGGTGTTGGGATCTTAACCCAATCCTCATCACAAAAATGCTGAGCATATCCCCCATTAAAAAAATAAGTTACGTGGGCAAATTTTTCAGCTTCAGCAACATACATTTGTTTACATGGACACAAACATTGCACCAAACTATTATTGACGTCACGACTTGGAAATGCCGTCAAAACCCCTGGTAAATCTGGACCAA
>CAINUM010000099.1 GCA_903853785.1 Candidatus Magasanikiibacteriota bacterium | reverse complement strand
GGCAACCGCCCCAGTTAAACTACCCACCAGTCACTGTCTTCTTTCCCAGATTCATGGGAGAAAATTAGGTGTAAAAATATTTAAGGGTGGTGTCTCATTGGCGCCTTGCGGCTCCCACCTACGCTGAACATAAATATCCTTACACCAATAACAAGTTGTAGTAAAGCTTCACGGGGTCTTTTCGTCTAGTTACGGGTAGGAGGCATCTTCACCTCCCTTGCAATTTCACCGAGTCCCTTGTTGAGACAGTCCCACCATCGTTATGCCATTCGTGCAGGTCGGAACTCGCCCGACAAGGAATTTCGCTCTTCGATTCCTCACACGATTGGACTCTATCTTCATCCTGATTGCTCAGGAGCATAGCATCTAGTCTCTGAGGGTTCTAACACTTTGTTAGTCTTCCCTGCTGATTGGTCTTGCGACTTTCCAGCATATGGCTATGATCGGATTATTTCTCACATTACTGTGAGCAAGGCAGCTTTTTTATGGCTTATGATGTTTCGATCATCTGCTTGATCATTTTACGATGTTTACTTTTTTCTATAATTCGTCCCAATCCTAGTAAATTCAATTGCTTGAATCCACTACCTTAGGACGGTTATAGTTACCGCCGGCGTTCATCAGCGCTTCAGTTCAAGGCTTGCACCTCTCCCTTTAACGTTCTGACACTGGCCAGGCATCACCCCCTATACTTTAGCTTACGCTTTTGCAGGGAGCTGTGTTTTTGGTAAACAGTCGCAGTGGGTCTTTTGTTGTAACCTAAATAAATTAGGTAGGCCTTATCCCGAAGTTACGGCCGTTGTATTGCAGAGTTCCTTAACAAGGGTTCTCTCGTTCGCCTTGGTCTTCTCGACCTATCCACCTGTGTCGGTTTCCGGTACGATTGCTTATAGCTTAACGATTTACAGCTTTTCTAGGCACTTTCTCTACTGTTATTGACTCCACCCGAAGGCTTCATCTCTTGCTTGCGCAACGTGTAATTCAATTCACGTTTCAGCTTTAAAAATGCGCACTGTAAACCAAACTATACGCAGTGCTGGAATATTAACCAGCTCTTCCATCGGTTACGCCTTTCGGCCTGGCCTTAGGATCGACTAACCCTGGGACGATTCGCGTTGCCCAGGAAACCTTGGATTTTCAGCGTCAGGGATTCTCACCCTGATTTTTGCTACTTATACCTGCATTCTCGCTTCCTAACACTCCACTCTGACTCGCGTCTGGAGCTTCAGCGCGTTAGGAACGTTCCTCTACCAAAGCAATACGAATAAATTCGTATCACATTTCGCGGTTTCGGTACTATGTTTGAGCCCCGATACATTTTCGGCGCGAAAACTCTTGACCAGTGAGCTATTACGCTATCTTTAAATGATGGCTGCTTCTAAGCCAACATCCTGGTTGTAAAAGAGTTAACACCACCTTTTACACTTAACATAGATTTAGGGACCTTAACCAGCGATCTGGGCTGTTCCCCTTTTGACGATGGCGCTTCGCCGTCACCGTCTGACTCCTGTACTTTTTATCGTTGGCATTCGGAGTTTGATTGAAAACGGTATCCCGAAGGACCCAATTTTCATCCAGTGCTCTACCACCAACAAGAACATACAAGGCTAGCCCTAGAGCTATTTCGAGGAAAACCAGCTATCACCGAGTTCGATTAGAATTTCTCTTCTACCCACAACTCATCTCCGAGTGTTGCACGGCTCGTGAGTTCGGTCCTCCCCTTGTTTTTCAACAAGGTTCAACCTGGTCATGGGTTGACCACCCGGTTTCGGGTTATGTGCATGCCATCATTAGTTCGCCCGTTAAGACTCGCTTTCGCTATGCCTTCGGACCATAAGTCCTTAAGCGACGACATACAGCACACTCGCAGGTTCATTCTTCAATAGGAATACCGTCACCCTTGCGGGCTCCGGCTCTTTGTAAGCGCACGGTTTCAGATACTATTTCATTGCCCTCTCCGGGCTGCTTTTCACCTTTCCCTCATGGTACTAATTCACTATCGATCACCAAATGTATTTAGTCTTAGACCATAGTCGGCCCAAATTCAGACGGAATTTCACGAGTCCCGCCCTACTCAAGTGTGTAAACCATGATGTATATTTTCATTTCGCGTAAGGGACTTTCACCCGCTTTGGTTGCTCATTCCAGAGACCTTCTGCTATAAAAATATACGATCACCTAATTTTGTAGGAAATTAGCATTTACGACTTATAACACCATATAAACAACGACCTATCTCTTTAAGTTAAAGTTCCAAGTTAATCGTGAGACCAACAATTCACTATAACAACATTTATATGGTTTGGACTTTTCCCTTTTCGCTCGCCACTACTAAGGGAATCTCTTCGATTTATTTTCCTCTAGCTACTGAGATGTTTCACTTCGCTAGGTTGTCTTCAGTTACCTATGTATTCAGTAAAAGATTCTTGCTTCTTCAGCAAGAGAGTGTCCTCATTCGGAAATCTGCGGGTCAATGGTTGTTTGGGACCTCTCCGCAGCTTATCGCACCCTACAACGTCCTTCTTCGACATTTGGTGTCAAGGCATCCACCATGCGCACTTATTTAATTGCATACGGCAAAAACACTAAATAGTGCTTTGCAGTTTATTGGAAAATACTTCTTCAGTATTTTCTACCCTATATACGTTGAATTTGTAAATTGTCAAAGTTCTTTCAGTACAACCACATTTTTGATGTCAACATTTTTGACATTTGGATCTGGTTGCAGTTTTTAAAATAAAAGAGCCACTCTATAAGTGGCCCTCTAAAACGTCAGATTTGAATCTGCATTTATGAACCACTTGGATATTCTGAGTATGAATTTAATTGCAATGTAAACATTGTATTTAAATTGATTGGTATCACGATCAATGTCGTGATAAACCCAGAGGTCCAATGGTACGCTTCTCTACCAAATACTTTGGACGTGGCTCCATAAAAAGGAGTAACTAAAACGTAATTGCGATTATACCTTGTAGATAGAAGTATGTCAAGGGCTGTTTGTGTGGAAAGAATGTGGATAAAAATTACTTGTATTTTTAGGCTTATTTAAGGCAAAAAAATATAGAATGGGTTAAAATAAAACGATGACACTCCCACCTTCTTCTTGATAACTATGGATAACTTTATTTTCCTTTATTTTCTTCAAAACCACTTCTCTCAATTTCCCAGTTCCTCCCCCGTAAATTATCCGTGCCGATTCTGAATTGATTTCAACACATTTGTATATAAATATGTCCAACCTATCCAAAGCGTCGCTTGGATAAAACCCGTGCAAATCGAGAGTTGGAATTTTTGCTCCGAGCTCGGCGGCATAAAATTTTAAACTGTCTTTATCCATATACAATTTATTATTGACCAATAGTAGCTTAAAAATGGAACACAATCAAGATTGAAATAAAAAAGAGAAGTAAATACTTCTCTTTGTGCCTGGGAGAGGACTTGAACCTCCACGGGATTACTCCCAGCAGCTTCTAAGACTGCATTGTCTACCATTTCAACACCCAGGCAATTTGTGGCCTTATTTAACCATATAATAAATAAAAAAACAAGACCCCGCCAAACAAAAACACTCCTTTGACAGGAGTGTTTGCTTTGATTATTTCAACAGAAATTTGTAATTGAATAATTTATAAACCAACAGAGCAGCCATAAATTCTGATGCTGGAAACCCTTTAATTGGGGCTAATTCTAAAACATCAAATCCAACCACATTCTTATTTTCAAACACCGCCTTCATCAGATCCAGACAATCATACCAACTTAATCCGCCTGGTTCTGGTGTACCAGTAGCTGGCAAAATACTCGGATCAAAGCCATCTAGATCGATTGTAATGTAAACATCTTTAGATAACTTACTCACAATCTCTTTGATCGATTTAACTTTGGTCGCCTGGTCTAGACCAAAACGACGTGGGTTATAAATATTGTCAGCAATCTTTTTTTCTTTAATATATACCGCTTCATCTTGGCAGATACTTCGAATACCTACTTGAACTATTGTGTCGACATGATCATAACAGCGACGCATTGCGCAAGCATGACTATTTTTTGTACCTTCATAGCTATCACGCAAATCACCGTGGGCATCCCACTGCAAAATTGATAAGTTTGGATACTTTTTCTTTAAGGCAGGAATAACGCCTGGAGTAATAGAGTGTTCACCACCTAGGACACCGACAAATTTATTATCTTTTACCAATTCACTATATTTTTTTTCCAAAGTTTTTAACATTTTTTCTGGAACCAACTTACTTACCGGTAATTGTGGTAAAGTAAAAATTCCGTATTTTTCATACGCTTCACAATCAAATTCACGATCATATAATTCGATCTGGGGAGAAGCGTCGATGACCGCTTTTGGGCCAAGATCAGCCCCTTTTCCGTATGACGAAGTTTTGTCATAAGGAACCGGCAACACAATTGCTTTGGCTTCTTTATAGGTTTGACCAGTTAAACCACCAAAATTTTTAGGATATTTTGTTCTTTGATACATATATTTTACCATCCAAATTTTTTACCAACATCTTCAGCTGTTTCATGGGCGCGAGCAATTTTGATATCACCATCTTGGCATACGATATTTGCTGGAGCAGACAATAAACAATGTTGTGAGCCAAGTGCGTCTTGGTATGCACCAGTATCAATAAAAGCAACATATTGAGATTCGCCTTCCTCTAATTTAGGCAATCTCACATAACTACCGCCGGTATATTTATCATCACTATCACAACTGCTTCCACATAACCAAACGCGTTCTAATTTTTTTGAATTTAAATTATTTACTGGTACCACATGCCATTTTTGTTTAATGGCCCAAGTATCGATCAAATCATTCATAAAACTACCATCAATAACATACCACTTACGAGCGGCTGCACCCTTGTTGATATTTTTTTCGTAAAGCACTTTAAAAATAGTCACTTGAGATGGTGCCATAATATGACTTCCCCATTCACAAATAATATGAGGTGGAGCGATACCGTCATCACCAGTGTGTTTTGCAAGGTAACTAACAATTCTCTGTACAACCCCTTGCACGGAATACATTTTTTTCTTTTCAAAATTAACATTAAAACCACCACCAATATCGATAGTGTCTAATTGTGGGTTTATTTTCTTGAGTTTTTTATAAATCGACAAGCCTTCTTTCAAAGCCTTGATAATATCGTTGGCATGAGGAATGTGAGAACCAACATGATAATGTAAAATTTTCAAATTACGCATTTTACCCAAATCAAATAATTCATCTGGCGTAAATCCAAATCTATCAACTGAATGATCCCAGTGAGATTTGGTGCGGAAATTTAAATCTACTCGAATACCTACTTCACCTTTATAGTTTTTTAAACTTTCATACTCATGGTGATTTTCAATAATCGGTACAATGTCCAAACCTTGACCACGAAGCTCTTTTATCAAACTCAAATATTCGTCAGTCTTTGGACCGTTGCAGATTACTTTGATGCGAGAATTAAACTTGTGCTGTTCCCAGAGGCGCTTCACAATCCAAAGCTCATTGGCCGAAGCAGTTTCCAAATTGGCACCCTCGGTGATCAAAGGTAAAATAAACTCGCGATTCTGATTTACCTTCATTGGGTAATGAAAATAGAACTTACCGCGATATTTGTATTTTTTAATATAAAAATTGAAAGTATTGATGAGAGTTTCTACGCGATGTTCAATAATAAAAGGAAAGGCCATCTCTAGAGAGGTCTCATATTTTTTTGCTAATTCATGAAGATTGTATTGATAATTTCCTTCTTTTACCAAAAGTTCACCGTCTTTGCTGATGTCGAAAAACTGAGTATCAAATTCCGCTTTGCCGAGTTTCCAAAACTCTTTAAAATTCTGCGTAGACATTTTCGAAAAAATATATTTTAATAAAACAGGCTTTTTCTTGGCTAACTAGCGTTTAGTATAGCATAAAAAACGTGTTTTGTCAATGGTTTTTCAGCTTGTCTAACGGGTTTTTCCTGAAAAAAAAACACGACCGGTAACTTTTTCGCTCTCCTCGTCCGCGAGGACTCAGGGAATCGCCTGTGGGCTCATAACCCGCTCAAAAGTAACCGGCCGTCTTTAAGTTTTTGATTAATTTTATCTTCCGCGTCCACCACCATGACCACCACGACTTCCGCCGCCGCCAAAAGTGCGTTCACGTGGAGGTTGTTCGACGTAGCCTTCTGGTTTTTCAGTCAACATTTTCATACTTAGGTTGACGCGACCCATACTGTCTACTTCTTTAACAACCACTTTGATTTTGTCTCCAAGTTTCATTACATCACTTGGCTTGTTAGTACGTGCCCAAGCAATATCGCTCACATGCACCATACCGTCCTGACCTGGCAAGATGTTGATGAAAGCACCAAAGTCTTCCATACGAACAACTGTGCCGTCGTAGACCTCACCAGCAGTGACTTCGTGAGTAAGTTGCATGATCCATTCTTTGGCTTTCTGCATACCTACAGAATCGTTGGATGTTACCAATACCTTACCACTATCATCGATGTCAATTTGAACACCAGTTTCAGCGATAATTTTATTAATCATCTTTCCGCCTGGACCAATCACATCACGAATCTTATCTGGATTGATGATAATAGTTTCAATTCTTGGAGCGTATTTGGACATTTCTTTTCTTGGCTCGGCAATAATTGTAGCCATCTTGTCCAAAATCATCATGCGGGCTTCGCGAGATTGTTTGAAAGTCTGAGCGACGATTTCCCAATTTAGTCCAACAGTCTTGGTGTCCATTTGGATAGCAGTTACACCATCGCGAGTACCAGTAATTTTGAAATCCATGCCTCCAGGACCATCTTCCACATCTTGTAAATCAGTCAAAACTTTCCAGCGTCCATTTTCATCACTAGCAAGACCCATCGCAATACCAGCTACTGGTTTTTTGATAGGTACACCAGCATCCATGAGAGCCAAAGTGGATCCACAAGTGGAAGCCATTGAACTACTACCGTTACTTCCTAATACTTCAGATACCACGCGCATAGCGTATGGAAAATCAGCTGCATCTGGTAATACTGGTTCTAATGCACGTTCAGCGAGAGCACCATGACCAATCGCACGATTGCCTGGACCACGTAATGGACCAGTTTCGCCGTAAGTGGCAGGAGTATCACTATAGTGATGCATGTAGCGTTTTGTACCTTCTTCTTCCATAGTGTCCAAAGTCTGAACATCACCAGGAGAACCTAAAGTTACGATCGACAATACCTGAGTATCACCACGTTGGAATAAACCAGTACCGTGAGTACGTGGCAACAAACCAACTTCAACATTTAAATCACGAACTTCAAATAATGTTCGTCCATCCAAACGCTGATCTTTGTTTAAAATTTGTAAAGTAATATATTTTTCAACGTAAGTTTTTACGCGACCCAAAATAATTTTTTGGATATCTTCGGCGATTTCTTTAGCCTTCAACATTTCTGCGATAGCCTCAGAAAATTTATCAATCATTGCTACGCGTTCTTGACGACTCTTTTTTACAGTAGCAAAAATCCACTCATCGGATTTAGATGCCACAAATGCGTCAACTTCTTTTTCAGTAGCGCGCAATAGAGTTTCTTTTTCGTTTAAGTTACTGTTTAGATCTTGTTTTGTAAGACCAACTTCAGCGGTAATCTTAGCGATAAAATCTAATACTGGCTGCAATTGTTGACCACCAAATTTGATAGCTTCAACTACATCAGCGTCAGAACATTCTTTACATCCAGCTTCTACCATGATTACACCATCGGTATTTCCAGCTACCACAATATCAACATCACTAAGTAATTTTTCTTGTTGAGTTGGATTCATTTTCCAAGCACCGTTGAGACGTCCCACGCGTAAACCAGCGACGTTTCCTTTCCAAGGAATAGAAGAAATAGATAACACAGTACAAGCAGCAATTAAAGCTGGAATCTGTGAATCATTTTCTCCATCATAAGAAAGAGCTGTCAAAATTACCTGAGTATCATTACGCATTCGATCATCAAACAATGGGCGAACTGTACGATCTACCAAGCGACCAGACAATGTAGCTTCTTCAGTAGGGCGTCCTTCGCGTTTGATAAAACGACTACCTTTGATTTTTCCAGCGGCGTAAAGTTTTTCTTCAAAGTTAACCATCAATGGGAAAAAATCAATCCCATCACGAGTTTTTTTGCTCATTGCAGCGGTCGCCATGATGACAGTGTCACCGTATTGAACAATACAAGAAGCATTGGCTTGAAGAGCCAATTTACCAGTTTCCACGGATAGAGTTCTACCACCCCAGTCCATGGACCATTTTTTGTTTTCCATATGTATATGGTTGTGAAGCTGATTCAAGAGCTAGAGACCTCAAAAGGTCTATGTGTCCTTGAACCAACCTCGTGAATAAATAAATAAATAATTTTATTTTATTTCGCTTTTTTCAACCGCGAGGTTGAAAGGATGAGCCCCGGCTCATAACCCGCTCAATTAAAATAAACTTATTTATTTATTTTTTAAACTTTGGATTGTAAACTTTTGGTGCAAAAGTCTTTGGGGAGTATGTTTTTGGTGGGTAAACCTTTGTCGTAGTATTAGTCGGTCTACTCTGCACTACTGGACGATCAGAAATCAAAAATTTACTTTTTTCTTCACCACCCAAATCGATAAAATCATCAGCTTCTTCACGTAATTTACCTGAAGACGTGTTGCCAAAAGCCATTACCTCTACTTGTTTACCTTGATTCTGCAGATATTCTACCAACGGCAAATAATCACCGTCACCAGAAACCAATATAATCGTATCCAAACTTGGAGACAAACGAATAGCATCTACTGTAATACCAACGTCCCAATCAGCCTTTTTCTCACCGCCATAAAAAATCTGCAATGGGCGAGATTTGGTTTCAATACCTAGATTGTAGAGGGCGTCAAAAAAAGGTTGTTCTTCTTTCCCCTCTGTACTTACTACATATGCAATCGCACGAATCAATTTACGGCCGGCGGTTGCTTCAGTTACAATGTTGCCAAAATTCACCTTCATATGAAAGAGGTTTTTGGCGCTGTAATACATGTTTTGAACGTCAATAAACACCCCAACGCGTTGGTCGGGGTGTTTAAGTGGATGTGTTTTACTAGTTTGCGTCTTCATCTAATTTTCCAATCATTTCGGCTTCAGCGTCGATATCTTCGACATCTTTCACCTGTGTGCCAGTTTTTACAACAGCACGAGCGCCTTTTAATTTCAATTTTTTAACTACATTCTCGTAACTTTCAGCATTTTCTTTCTTTAGGTAGCGCATCAAACGACGACGAGCACTAACTTTGCGTAACAAACCGCGACGAGATGAGTGATCCTTTGGGTGTAATTTCAAGTGGCCAATAAGTTCTTCGATCTCTGTAGTCAAAATGGCAATTTGCACTTCACTACTACCAGTATCACCGGCATGAGTCTGAAACTTCTTAATAACGGTCTGCTTCTTTTTTATGTCTAACATACATGCATTATAATTACCGAGCGCAGTCAAGGCATGTCTTGACTCGTTCAGACCGCTATAAGCGGATATTTAAAACAGAACTAATATAGCTTATTTAATGTTTTTTGTCAATGGACTAACAATACTACTATGGTAAAACTAGAGCCGGTTCAGAACCCAAACACGCCTCGGTCTTTGCCGCACAAGTACTATCACATGGAATAACTTTATTGGCAACACAAGCATCCAAGCTTACAGGAAAATCAACATTGCATGCTTTATTTCCAGTTGAAGCGTCATTTACACATTTTTCATCACAATTTACTTGAGAAACATTAATTGAATCTTCACATGAAGACTGTTTTTTCTTGGAATCAGTAAATGCCTTTCCCTCACATTCCCCTTTAACACAATTACTTTTACAACTAGCTACTTGGCTTAAACAGTTTGCGTCACATGTTTTTGGAGTCACACACACATTATTACAATTAGCTGATGTTGCTCCAGGGGTTGCAACGCACAATGCTTTGGCTGAGCTTAAATCAGTAGAAAAGACATCAGCGCAATTTTTTATTCCGTTATCACTAGTTGATTTACAAACACCACTACACGCAACCTCAATTTCGGAAATAGTATTTTTACAAAATTTATTTTCCACCAACATAGCATCTAATTTGATTTGATTGGCTTTATTGCACTCTTCTACCATATTATCACATTTTGTTTTATTGGCTTGAGAAATACATTTACCGGCAAAGTCTAACCCTATCCAGAAATTTGAAGTATCTATGCATTTTAATTTATCTCCGCCAAATGGAGCTGTGGTACATAAATTTGTATTCGCCTCACAATAACCACTCAAACAGTCACTATTTTGTCCACATTGAAAATGATTCAAAGGTTCGACGGGGCATTTTGGACAATCACCACCACAGTGATTGGTGTCATCAGTACATTTTTTACTATAACATTTTTTATCCGAACTACATATTTCCCACGGATCACACTGAGCATCACTATCACATAGCGCCAAAGTTGGAGCTGGCCCACATAAGTCGTCAGCATTCAATGCACAACTGTCTTTTAACACACATTCTTCCTTGGTCAAAAAAGAACAATTTACTACGGCTGCGCAAATTTGATTTACACAATTTACACTCGTACAGTCGTTGTCGTTTCCACACGTCTGCCCAATCTCACATTTTTTAGCACAACCACCACCACAATCATACCCAATATCAGAACAAACTGGGGGTACAAAAACAAAACACTGTCCCAAAGCATCACATTTTTCGCCTGTTAAACAATCAGAATCAGCCATACACTTGATGGCGTTTTCAGACTCTGCGCTACCGCCAGAAGTATTGTTTGTTGGTACGCCAGATTGTAAAGTATTAAAAATCACTGTTGTAACAGCCCATGACACTGAAATAATAACCATACCAATAATGGCTGCTTGCAGAGTCTCTTGAGCTTTCGTCACATGTTCTGTGTTTCCCTGCGCCGTCATCCAACGAATACCGGCATACACAGCCAAAAGTAAAAAAATTATGCCGGTGAGCGATAACACTGAATTTATTACCAACTGTACCGTATCTTCTAGCGAAGCCTTTGTTCCAGTAGTTTCATACCCTGCTTTTTGAGCAAAAACATCCAATGAATAATTCTTTGAAACTGCTAATGTGGAATTGAAAAAAAATAAAGATAAAAAAATTGAAACTAGGATTACGCTTAAAAAACTTTTTAAAAAAATAGGCATAATTTGTAAATTAATCGTAGTTATTATAACACACCTTGATTTTTCTGTAAAAATAAGATAGAATCTTATTGTTGTTTATAAATTTGCCAAAATCGAACTTATATACTATAATTGAAATTATACTATATCGTAGTTTCGTTTTATGAAATTTAAACAACGACAAACAGCTGAAACATTAAGAAAAAATGGTGCAAGCTATGATGAAATTTTAAAATCAATAAAAGTTTCAAAAAGTACGCTAAGTCTCTGGTTGAGAAATATTACACTTACAGACGAACAAAAAAAAATATTATACACAGTACCAAGACAAAAGAATGCTTATAATTTAGCAAAAATAAATCAAAATAAAAAAATACAAGTCACAAAAGCAATCTTAAAAGAATCGTCTTTAGAGGTAAAAAATCTTTTAGACAATAAATTATTTTTGTCAGGATTAATGCTTTACTGGGCTGAGGGCGATAAATCTGAAATGATCGAACCGGTAAAATTTACCAACTCAGATCCTCTTATGATTAAACTGATGATACGGTGGTTTAAAGAGATCTGCGAAGTTCCTGAAGAAAAAATTAGGATCGCTCTGCACATTCACGAATTGCACAACAAAATTGAAATTGAGAAATACTGGTCAAATATTACAGGCGTTTCTCTTGAACAATTTAACAAAACACAAATCAAAGAAAGCACTATAAAATATAGGAGAAACATGCTTTACGAAGGAACTTGCAGCATAAGAATACACAATAAAAATTTGTTTAGAAAAATAAAAGGATGGAAAATTGGTTTTCAAAAATATTTTAATTTAATGCCTCTATAGTTTAATGGATAGAACGCGGCCCTTCTAAGGCTGTGATGCAGGTTCGATTCCTGCTGGGGGCACAAGGCTTGAAAAAACAAACAATCTGTGCTATAATCAATTTCAAGTCCATAGTGGGGTGACTATAGTTTAGTGGTAAAACTGTGGTTTGTGGTACCGCTATCGAGAGTTCGATTCTCTCTAGTCACCCCAATGTGGATTTCAACAAAAAAAACACCCCGATATAAATCGAGGTGTTTTTTTGTTGTTTAATATGGTGCGTAATTGACATTTGGTACAGCAGGTAAAATGCCGACTCCGTTGTCAAAGTTTGAAGATTGACCCATCGCCAATTTAACTCCAAAGCTCACAATACTATTGGCTGCCAAAATTATTGCGAGACCAATTACTGTTTGAAATAATAACGTTTTTGCTTTTGTTACCTGTTCTTCATTACCAGCTGCTGTCATCCAAAGATAACCAGCATATATAGTTAGTGCAAAAAAGACTGTTCCGATCAAACCAAGAATGACTCTGATTATTTGCATCACTATAGTTCTAGGGTCCTGAGGAGCAGCAAAACCAGCGCCACTCGATCCGGCTGCCGCGCCAAGTTGTTTGGAAATATCTCCAGATATTCCTTGTGCCTTGGCTGGTAAGACAAATCCACTAAAGACGCTCACAACAGCAAAAGTAAATATTACTGTGAATATTACTTTTTTTAAAAACATACAAAAAAATTAATTTTTTATAAAGGCTGACTTGATTGTTTATTAAACCCACTCATCCAATTACTCCAAAAACTCTCATTTGAATTTTGTGGCACATTTCCCCCAACCAATGGAGCTTGTGGTTGTTGCGCACTGGAGGTTGTTTTGGATACAACAAATGATGTGATCGAAAAGGCACTTATCGCAATTACCAATCCAATGGTCGCCATTTGTAAAATATCTTTTGCTTTAGTCACTTGATCTTCGTTACCACTGGCCGTCATCCACAAAAACCCAGCATAAACTGTAAGCGCCAAGAATATAGTACCAACAAACGACAGTGCTATTTTTATATATTTTCCAATTGTTTCCGACAAAGAAGTCTCGGTTGCTTTATCGTAACCGGCTCCCGTAGCTATTTTTTCAGTGTAAACATTAATATTTGGGGCTGCAAAAACTAAGTTTGGAATTAATATTATTGAAAAAATTATAATATAAAATATTTTTTTCATAATTATTTATTACAACAATTATTGTTTTGTCCAACATTCGTATTTATTACAAACTTTACTCCTTTTACACAACTTCCCAATAATACCTGGCCGTCCATTGCATTACATTTTTCTACACTCGCATCTAATTCACAACAGGACTGATTTGCAGTTTGACAACTTCCAGACAATACACCGCCTGAATAGTTATCTAATCCTGGAGGATCACAAGGATTTTGTCCAGAAACTATATTGATACAAGCACCACCTTGTTTTGCACATGATTGACCAGTTGCCGAACCCCCGCCACTTCCTCCTAAATTGGCTGATGGACTACTTGCGCCACCAGAAGATCCACCACTAGATAATTTTCCAGTGACAAATGCGGTAATTGCATAGGCCCCCATAGTTATGGCCAAGCCAATGATAGCTTGGGTTACGATTCCTTTTGCTTTAGTAACTTGTTCTTCATTGCCTTGAGCCGTCATCCATAAAATACCAGCGTAAACGGTGAGAAGTAAAAAAATCGTACCGGCTAAAGATAATACTCCGGTTATCACTGCACTTACCGACCCCTCAAAACTATTTGTTAATCCAGTTTTTCCAGCCACAGCATCCAATTTTCCAGTCGCGGCACCAAATTGGGCTGAAGCAGCCAGCGGTGTTACGAGAATTGCTAGTGTAAATAGTAATAATATTATCTTTTTCATACTTTTTAAAACAAATTTATTTTATATTAAGGTGTGAAACAGCATGATATATCATTTGCATCATCAGGACACAGCCCGCTTACATTGTGAACTTTCGGACTACTGCAACTTGTGGCAGCCACACACTCACCGTCTTTGTGGTTATATCGACATAGTGTTTGACACTCACCTGTATCACAACCTGCTCCTGCTGCAGTGCCCGCTCCACAGTTCCATTTACCTGTTTTTATGGCGCCAGCACTACACTTTTCACCATCTTTATGTGTAAACGCACCACCACTTCCACCTGTTGGTGTGGTGGCCGCACCAGTTGAACTTCCAGTACCACCAGCACCAAGACTAGAAAATACAAAACTAGAAATAGCGTATGACATCATGACAATTATTAACCCAATAATAGCTTGAACGATCATATCCTTTGATTTAGTCACATCTTCAGAATTTCCCATCGCTGTCATCCATCTAATACCAGCGTATAACATTAAAATAAAAAATACTATCCCGATCAGAGATAGTGCCACATTAACAATTAAACCAGCTAATTGAGGTAATGATTTAGCGCCTTTTATCGAGGTTGGCAAACTACCTCCAGTAGCTTTCACAGTAGCACCCAAACCATAATCAGCCGCCTGAACAGGGGTCAATAAAAAAATAGAAAAAAATGCAATAATTAATATAAAGATTTTCGATCGCATATTCTGTTTTTATTTTTATTGAGCAAAGAAAGAATATTTTCCTTTCTCTGACCAATAAATAGAGGGCGGCGCGCTCACTTTCATGAAATTGTCGACGAAACGAGCGCGCCTTTTTGACTCTCTATTTTTGAGTATAAATATACTTATGCAGTTGCTGCTAATAATTGATTGATTACAAATGAGGACAATGCGTAAGCGGACAAAATAATAGCTAAACCGATAACACCGGAAAATATCCATTTTTTTGCTTCTCCTACCTGGTCGTCATTTCCACCAGCAGTCATCCATTTAAAACCACCGATCAAAACGATTACTGTCGCTACGATACCAAGCAAGCTCATTGCTGTTTTGATAATTTTTGCGATAGTAGTGCGGATGTCTGTGTTTCCTAAACCAGTGTCTGCACCGTAGGTTAGTCCTAAGTCCAATGTTCCTGATGTTGCACTAGCTTTTAAAGGAGCGGTGACAGCTAAAGCCATAGCAAATACAGTTGTCAAAGACAAAATCGTTGCAATAATTTTCTTCATAATGTCACCTCCCTTCCAATTCTTTTTTTGAACATATTAAAAATATTATAACACATTAATAAATCGAATGCCAATATTAATCAGCCCCTGAAAAGAATGCGTCCATAATGCCGTTTAAGATAATATAGCTAGCTGTAGTGATGACCGCTCCGAGCAATGCCCACAATATAGTTTGTGATCCTGATTTTACTTTTTCCGGACTACCAGCGGCTGTTATCCAAGTAATTCCTCCCCACACTACCATCAATAATACCAAACCACCCATCACCCCCAAGACACCTTTTATTAAGGTACCTATAATAACTTTAATATCGGTACTGAGAGCTAAGGGGTTATCTAATTTTACTACTCCTGGGTCTTTCACTTCTGCTGGTGCACTTGGTTTTACAACTGGACATGCAGCAGTACTAGCAGCCACTGTACAATCAATAGTTTTTGCTGACATATCAGCTTTAAGTTTGTCCGCTGCAGCTAAATCTGCCACAATAGTACATGCATTATCGGTGCCGGCCGTTACTTTACATGTAACCATATATGACTCGGCCGAAGCGTATGGCACTATCCCAAAAATAAAGGCAACAACTACTAAATAAATTAATTTCTTCATAATATTTCAGTAAACACCATTTTCACAATTAAATAACTTGCCATAGTAACCACAACACCTAATGTTGTCCAAACAAGAATTGACTGGGCTTTACTTACGTTTTCACTATTTCCGCTAGCGGTCATCCACAAAAATCCTGCCCATATATATAGAGCCATTGTGAACATACCAATTGGGAACATCAAAAATGAAATCATCTTTCCAATAATTTGAAGAATTCCAGCAGTCCCAAACCCGAATTCGGCTTTATTTAGTCCCTTTGCCTCTTGTTGTAATTTTTTTAATGATCCCGCTACATTCGCCGGACACGGACCATTTCCTCTCCCACAAGTTTTAGCACATTTTTCATCAAGCTCTTTGTAGGTATCGTATGGGGAACAAACGGCTTTTTCACCTGACCCACAGCTACAAAAAAATGGTCCTATTTCTTTGCTACCAATTGGACAGCCTTGAGCGCTTACTTGTTCTTTTGGTGGTGGCAAGCCACAACTCATACAATAATCAATAGCATCTTGCACCAATGTAAAATCATCTTTACATTGCCCTCCATTTTTTGAACAATCACAAACCATTCCTGCTGCTTTCAAAGCCTCGATGGCCATTGCGTTTTTAACAGCTTCATTTTGAGCTTTATTTGCTGCTTCCATTTCAGCTTGTAAAGCATCCGCCTCTTGTTGTTTTTGGGCAGCGGCTTGCATTGCTTTGATTTGTTCTGCGGTTGGCGCAGCCGCCTTAACATTTGCCGCTTTTTGTATCTCTAAATCAATGTAGCAAGCATCTTGTGTACTATACTTCTTTGATTTACTGCAATCCCAAAAACTCCCAGCTGAAGTTCCCCCGAGAGAATGGCACATTAAGTTACTTTTATTCGTGGTATCTTGACATAACTCCCAACCAAAATCATCCGCCTTTGCTGGGGTGGCCATTGCGATAAGTAGTCCGAATATAAAAACAAAAAATATATTTTTAAAATTCATAATGTTATTTCAATAACCCAAATTCAGATCTTAATTTCAAAATTTCTCCTAGGTAACTTACTATTACATACCCTCCAAAAGCTATCAATAACCCAATCACCGCATTGATCATCGCACCAGTTCCAACTTTAATTTTTTCAGGATTTCCTTGTGATAATATTAAATTAAAACCACCATAAACAAAAGCGCCTAGAGCTAAAGCACCAATGATTCCGAACAAATAATTTGTTAATTGAAGCATTAAACTAATAAAAACTGTAATATCAAAACATTCAGCCGCCATATCTTGTTGTCCACAAGAATTAATTAATGTTGATAATACACTTTTATTAGCTGGTGTTTCTGCAGCGGCTGTGTCAGCCGCAGTCTTACCAGAAGCCAACATGCTATCAAACTTAATACCCCATTCTTTTGCTTTGTCTGCGCATGCATCTGCAGTTTCAATTTTAGCACAAATTGGAACTAGTTTTTTAGCAGTAAGTTTTGTTTGTTTGTCTATTTTACAATTTGGTTCGGTAGCGTCAACACACTGAGCTTTTAAAACTGTTTTTTGATTCTTGTACAATTTGGAATCACTAACATTATCCAGGTCTGTAGAACAAAGACAGTCCGTAGCAGCCAAAGCTTTTGAGCTAGTTGAGAAAAACAACACCAGACAGAACAAAGCAAAAAATATTTTATTGTATTTTTTCATATTATAAAGTCTGATTTATTTTCTCGGCTGCTTGGTTCAAGATAGTTTGGTGCCATTCATCAGCTTTATCTGGATCAGGTGAAGGCTGTAACCATTGAGTCAACATATCTTCTACGGCTCTATATGCTCCAGCGTAATCTCTACCTTTGTACCAATTTTCTGCAATTAAAATTTGATCTACAAATGGCTCTAAATCTGGTTTTGCTTTTTGGTCTACGATATAGGCTCGCAATGCAGTTGGTCGGCCAGTTTGATCTAAATAATCTTTGGTGGCTTTGGAGTGAGTTAAATAATCAATTAACCCCCATGCTTCGTTTTGATTTTTTGATTTTGCTAATACGGATTGTATCCAGTAGCTAGCCACATTTACCGGTGTGTCTTGGCTCAACTGAAACAATGGCATTAATCTAAAATCAAATTGTGAAGCCCTTGCTTTAACAGTTGGTAAATTATAACTATATCCAAAAAAGAATCCAACTTTTCCATTTAAAAATGATTCGAGAGCGTCTCCTTGCTCGGCAGACCATGAATATGTGTCTCGAGATGGATTGGCAAAATCAGTATAAAAATCCATTATCTGCCCGGATGATTGACTGGACAAATTGAAAACTGCTTGACCGTCACGTGCCACAAAACCAACGCCACTTTGTCTAAATAATAAATAAAGCAAATCATCACTTCCAGGAATATTATTTCCAGTTCCTAATGCGGCGCCGGATTGGATAATTTTACCGGTTTTTTTATCAAATTTTGTAATTTTTTTTGATGCGGCCTGAAATTCTTCCCAGGTTTTTGGTGGTTCAGGTACTCCAGATCTGTCTAATAAATCTTTGTTATAATAAATGGCCATCATATCCATAGATAGAGGCAAACCATAAATTTGACCACTACGTGTCACATCATCACGCACGGCTTTGACATATTCTCGATCAAGTTGAGATAGACTTACCATCGGACGAACTTGTGTGTTAACCGTAGTATTTGTACCCAAAGTTGTTTTTTCAACAGTTACCAAAGTATCATTTACACTTGGTGGCATTGGTACCAATTTGCTAGCAAACTCACCAATACGTCTGTTTTGAACAGAGATAATATCTGGCCCCTTATCTTCTGCCAAAGCTTCAATCAAACGAGGGTACAATTCATCAGCGCGTAATTGACGCAAATTAACGGTTATATATGGACGAGCAGCTTTGTAAGCATTGATTTCTTTTTGCAATACATCTACATCATCAAAAACTGTCCAGTATTCCAAAGTTACAGGCTTGGTTGCCTGTACTTGAGTCTGGGATAATCCTTTACAACCAAAACCGGCCGTAGTTAAAAAAGCAATTAACGAAAATATTATAATTAATTTACCAAATTTCATACTACAAAGCTGATGAAATCTAAAATTGATTTTTATAATTATACCACACTCTTTAAATATTTCCTAAATTCATCTTTTAATTTAGGATCGCGCAAAGCAAATTCTACATTGGCTCTTAAATATCCTAATTTTGAACCTGTATCATGATAAGTGCCATCTACCAAACAAGCATAGTATGGACGCTTTTTCAAGACTTTTTCATTCGCATCTGACAACCACAGTTCTCCGCCTTTTCCTAATTTTGTTTTTTCCAAGGCTTCAAAAATATCTGGTGTTAATATAAATCCACCCAAACTTGCCAAACGTGACGGAGCATTTTCCGGACCTGGTTTTTCAACAATTTTTTTCACTTGGTAAACACCTTTTTCCACTTCAAGGGCGTCGATAATGCCGTATTTTTTAGTATCTTCAGCGCTTACTTTACAAGTTGTAATCACTGGGTCGCCATATTTCTCATAAACAGCTATCAATTGTTCAAGTTGAGATTTTTTAGGAGTATAAAAAAATTCATCTCCCCACATCACTGCAAATGGTTCGTTGCCAATAATATCCTTAGCACAGAGTACGGGTGTGCCATTTCCATACGGTCCTTTTTGGCGAATAAAAATAAAATTGGCCATGTCGGCAATTTTTTTCACCTCTTCAGCAACATCATTTTTCTTTTGTTTTTTTAATAAATTTACCAATTCATAGTTTGGACTAAAATGATCTTCTACCGCGCGCTTACTTGGACCAGTAACCAGAATAATATCCGTAATTCCAGCTCGAACTGCATCTTCTACTACATATTGAATGATAGGCTTGTCCACAATCGGCAACATTTCTTTTGGTTGAGCTTTTGTAGCAGGCAAAAATCTAGTTCCAAGGCCAGCAACTGGAATAACTAACTTTCGAATCTGTTGTGACATATTTTGATTATAAATATTATTTTTAAATTATATCAAACCCACCAAAATTAGCAATCGCTATTGCACTTCTTCCCAGGAAATTAAATTATATTCCGATCCGACAGGAAAACCAATTGGCGGACCATAGGTTAGATTCGCATCATAAGTAGCATTGGTATTTCTATACCCAGACACGACTGCACCACCTCCAGATACCCAACTCCAAGTCCACAAGCCACTCGAAATTACTGAACCATAAATTGTTAAACTGGTTTTCATATCACTAGGATAATAATATCTCTTAGCTGCTCCATTTTGGGCCAACACCGCCGCGTCAACTTCCAAATTTTCAGGAGAATCATGTGGAATTAAAATATTTTGTTCTGCTATCAAACCCAATACATCACCACCATCCTTTGCTGAATACAACACGTTTCCATTGATCATGATTGATTTCCCGGTGGCAGTTCCTACAGTGGCTCGACCGTTGACTGTACCATCGACCCACACATTATCTTCTACATATATATAGCCATTTGCCGGCATATTATATGTAGTGGCAGTTCCAAGTGTGGCGATATCAATGCATGGCCAGAAAAAATTATTACTATTTACATCTTGACCTTTGTAACAATTGGTTGTGTTTACTTTATAGGCCTTGATAGTGCCGTT
Source organism: Candidatus Magasanikiibacteriota bacterium (assembly GCA_903853785.1). Taxonomy (GTDB): domain Bacteria; phylum Patescibacteriota; class Patescibacteriia; order Magasanikbacterales; family GWA2-37-8; genus CAIOJG01. The sequence goes on along the minus strand of CAINUM010000099.1, from coordinate 713 downwards.
TGATAGAAACTGTAATCTCCACCCTTGTTTGCCTGAAGATGATAAATATATTCCGGTATTAGGCGGTTTTGAGTTGGTTTTAATTTCTGCCAACTTAGCAGTGACGGCGGAAAAATCTTGTGCTGGCGCTGGAAAATTCCAGTAAGTTGTCGGACCACCTGCACCCCAGATACCAGGTTTTGTTTGGTTGCCACAGCCATGAAAAGCTTTACAAGTATATGTAGGAACAGCTGAAGTTAAAAGTGCGTCTGTAGTTCCATCAAAACGTATACCGCCATTAGCATGAAATTTTCCATGTACAATTTCATTGTCTCCGATCCATACGTCTGTGTTAGTTAAAAATGCATAATCTGTTAATGCAGGAAAACCTAAGCGCACTTTTAACGTTCTTTTGCTCGATATTTGTTTGTTTAACCAGCCCGTTGATTGGACAGTTACTAGTGTAGAGCCCATTGCTGGTGGTGTAATATTCAATGAAAATTGCCCGATCACATTTCCATCCTTATCTTCGAAGTTGTGAACATACGGACCGGCGTGCCCAGTTCCATCTTGATAGTCGGTTTTATTGTGCGCCAAATGCCAGCGATAATAATTCACACCGGCTTCGGCAATTTGAAATGCCATTTCACGGTTGTGCTTGTGACTAGATGCATGATTTTCTAAAATAGCATAACCAGTAACACCCATTACTATTAAAGAAAAACTGATTGATC
>CAINUM010000098.1 GCA_903853785.1 Candidatus Magasanikiibacteriota bacterium | reverse complement strand
GGAGCATACAAATATACTTTGTTTACTTTGTGTTCCGATAAAAATTCTTTTACATCAATCTTAAATTCTCTCACAAAATTATCTCTTTCCAATTTTCGTAATTTCTCGAATTTTGCACCAGATTCAAAAATTATCATTCCGCGTTTCTTTAGATCGTCACGGTCGGCGTTTTTTGATTTTTCCAACTTAAAATGAAATACATTATTTATTTCAGCATTATTTGCTACATAAAAATCAACTTCCTGAGTACTGGCTACTAAAAACAAAGCAACGTCATCGATAAATTGTGGTAAGTTTTTTGAAATAAACATATTAAATATTTATAAATTAATTTATTGAACATTTACAGTTGGGGCCTTTGGTTTGTATAGTTCTGGATCAATTTTACGACTGAAACAAGTGTGTTCAGCCTTATGATTCCAGTTTTGATTGTATGTATCATAATATTGTCCCTGCATTAATGGTTGACTGCTATCATTGACAGTTTCAAAATTTGCACAGATTTCAAAAGCATTTTGATCAACTACGCGATACTCATAAGCGGCTTTAGTCTTTGGGTCTGTAGGGGCCACAAAACCAGAAATAGTATCATTAAGTAAAGAAATTTGAGCAGGTAAAACACCTTTTTGTGTCCATTGGTTAATCACTTGATCTTGTAACATCTGCAAATTTTGTACTCGCTGTTCATCAAAACGACGATTGCGCTGAGTCGCTGGTGTGCCGATTATGAAAAAACCAGCCGCTACACTCACTAACATTACCACCGATAATATGATAGATAAAATTTTTGGAATGTGTGATGTGAGTTCTTTTCTTTTTAAGTCCCACATATAATAACCAAACACAGCCACAGCAATCAATAATACAACCAAGATTTTCAAAAAGAATCGTGTGGTAATTTCACCACTTAAAAAGTTGTAAACAAAAGTAATTAAATCAATAATAATGGTGACCGCGGAAACAAATAATGTAAAATAAACTAACCATTTTCGTAGTTTTAAATCACGCTTTAGTGGCTCAAGAGCCAGATCCTTAGATAATAACCACGCAGTAAGTAAATAGGCTGGCACGGCTATCAAAACAATAGACGAAGAAACACGAACTGAGTCGCCAATACCAGTTAGATAATAATTTAACGCATCAGGAAAGACTGCGTTTATATACTGAATGAAAAGCGTGATAAAACCAATTACACTTAAATAAAATGTGAGGATATTAAATAAGTGTAAAAATACATCTTTTGGTGTACTTCTTATTAAATTTGAATTTTCCATAACAAAAATTTAAATGACAAAATTGTTAATTTTTGATCCTGGGCTTGGACTCGAACCAAGGAAATCCACGTTAACAGCGTGGCGTTGTACCACTCAACTACCCAGGAATAAGCTACCTCACTCCGACGAGTTTTCGAACCTCTTTCATATTGTTTTGCGCTACTTTAGAGGCTTTTTTTGCACCTTTTGCCAATATTTTATCCAATTTTTTGGTGTCTTTTAAAAGTTTAGAACGTTTTTCTCTAAATTTACTAAAATAATCAGAAACAGCTTCGGCAAGTGTGTTTTTTAAATCCCCATAACGAATATTTCCTTGTTTTTCAGACTTTACAAACTGAGTGTAAATATTGTTATCACCAAATTCTTTCAATAGCCCTAATAAATTTGTCACACCTGGAGCCACTTCTCCACCAACAGTGGCAGTAACTGCTTTTTTAAGCTTATTATTGATTTCTTCAGGACTTTCACACATATCTATCACATGTCCGGCGCCCAAACTTTTGCTCATTTTCTTTTCTGGTTCAAGCAGGCTCATCACTTTGGGTACGTTGGTCAAAAGATGTTTGGTTTCTGGAAAAAATACACCATATTTATTGTTGAACCAACGCGCAATATCACGAGTTAACTCAACATGCTGGATTTGATCTTGTCCCACAGGTACCAAAGCACCTTTATAAATCAAGATGTCAGCGGCTTGTAATATTGGATAGGTAAATAATCCAGCTGTGGCAGAAATCTGCTGAGAAGCTTTTTCTTTAAACTGAGTCATTTTTTCTAATTCACTCATCAAAGTGACACAGTTAAAGACCCAAGCTAATTCAGCGTGTTCTTTAACATGTGATTGTACAAAAAAAGTTGTTTTGTTTGGGTCAATCCCCGCAGCCAGGAGTTCAACTACGGTTATTTTTACCTGTTCACGTAATTGAGCAGCAGTAAGCTTGCCGGTCAACGAGTGCAAATCTGCAATAAAAATATATAGATCATATTTTCCAGAATTTTGTAATTCTAACCAGTTTTTTACCGCACCCAAATAATTGCCAATATGCAGATTACCGGTTGGTTGAATTCCTGAAACTATAACTGGCTTAGACATAAATTATTATAAAATTTTATAATACTATTTTAAACTAATTCATCTACCCTGTAAATGGCCAAATAATTAATAGTGATATTGCCGTCCCGCTTCTATCATCATCGCGCGATAAATTTGTTCAAACAAAAACACCCGTATCATTTGATGGGTAAAAGTAAAAGAAGAAAAAGATAATTTAAGATTGGCAATCTTTAAAATTGATTCATCCAGCCCTAGCGGACCACCAATAATAAAAACAAACTCTCCAGTACCGCTACCGATAGTTTCAAATAAATATTTTGAAAAAGCTACTGAAGAAAATTGTTTGCCGTGCTCATCCAAAACGACAACAAAGGTGTCTTTAATTTTTTCTAAGACACTTTTTATTTTTTCCGCTTCTTTTGATTTAATTATTTCAACGGAAGTTTTATCATCAAAAGATTCTTCTTTCAATTCTATAACTTCTACTTTAGCAAATGCCTGCAACCGTTTAAGATATTCCGCTTCAGCTTCTCTCCAAAAACTTTCTTTCAATTTACCCAAACAAACCAATTTTATATGCAACATATTATTTTTGCACCAAATTTTTTATAAAACTCTTTGTCGATTCTTCCCAAGAAAATTGTAATGCTTTTTCTCGACATTTTGCACGCGATAAATTCAAACAAGCAACTGCGGCTTTAGCTAAATCATCACCCACAAACCCATCAACCCCGGACGTAATAATATCTTTTGGACCCATGACATTATGCGCCGCCACTGGAATACCACATGCCATTGCTTCAAGCACCACCAAACCAAAAGTTTCAGTACAAGAAGGAAAAACAAACACATCACAAACAGATAGCAAGGCAATTAGATCAGCTCCTTTTTTATAGCCTACAAATTTTACTTTTTCTCCATATTCATTTTCTAATTCTTCCCTCTGCGGACCATCACCAATAACTAATTTTGTGCCTGGTAAGTCACAATCTAAAAATTCCTTTATATTTTTTTCTACCGCCACCCGTCCACAAAAAACAAAAACTGGTTGAGTAAATTCTTTTTTTATTTTATTATTATTTTCTTCTCGTTTAAAATAATCTGTGTCTACGCCTAGTGGACAAATAACAATATTTTTAAAATTATGTGATGTCAATTCCTCTTTTAAACTTTCGGTACTTACCATTAAAGATTCAGAGGCACTGTGAAACCAACGCAAATAAGCATAGGTGCTATTAAAAAGAAAACCGGTTCTGACTTTTAAATAAAGAGGAATGTGAGTGTGATAGGCTGTGGAAAATTTAAAGTTATTATGAACACAAACCATACGCGCTGCCAAACCCAACGTCCCTTCTGTGGCAATATGAATATAGTCTGGTTTTTCTGCTTCAATAATTTTCTCAATTTTTTTCTGTGCAAAAACTGACAACTTTACTTCTGGATAAAAAAACACGGGAATACTATGAAACATTCCTGGGTGAATCAAAACCACTTCAAAATAATTATTTTTGAGAATTTCAATTGTCTTTTCGAGCGACCGCACAACACCACTAACCATCGGGTGCCAGCCGTCGGTAAAAATAATTATTTTTTTCATAATTAATACGCGAGAAAGTCTTCGAATTTATCTTTCAAAATAGCCGTACGTGCTTCTCTCATCAATTCCAACATAAAATGTATGTTGTGTATGGTGGCCAAACGTAACGCCGAAACTTCTTGAGCCAAAAATAAATGATGAAGATAAGCGCGAGTATATTTCTGACAAGTCAAACAAGTACAATTAGAATCAATCGGAGTAAAATCTTTTGCAAAGATAGCATTTTTTATATTCATCCTTCTTTTTGGGTCCACCTTCGAAGAAACAAATACCATTCCGTGTCGAGCTAATCTCGTAGGAGCAACACAATCAAACATGTCAGCACCTCCAGCCACTACTTTTAACAAATCAGTTGGATCCAAACCAACGCCCATTGTATATCGTGGTTTATCTTTTGGTATTAGTGGAGTTACCCAGCGCAAAATATTTTCAGTTGCTTCCATATTATAACCTACACTTTCCCCGCCAATGGCAATTCCATCAAAAGGAAGGTTTGAAATATACTTAGCAGACTCTTTGCGAAATTTTTCATGATTTGCACCTTGTATTATACCAAAAAGAAATTGTTTATATCCATGAAATGAAGTATTTTTGTTATGTTCTACCACACAACGCTCTGCCCAACGATGGGTGCGTTCCATTGCGGCTTTCGTATATTCCTCATTTGCATTGTCTGGAGTGCATTCATCAAAAGCCATAATAATGTCTGCTCCAATTTTATGTTGACATTCAATAGCTGATTCAGGTGTAAATCGATGGGTTGAACCGTCGATATGGGATTGAAAAGTCACTCCATCCTCATCAATTTTAACCAATTTACCCTGATCACCCGCCTGTTTTTGTTCTTTTTGCAAACCCAAACTAAATACCTGAAAGCCACCAGAATCAGTCAAAATCGCTCGATCCCAATTCATGAATTTGTGTAAACCGCCAGCCTGGGCAATCAATTCTTCCCCCGGTCGCAGGTGTAGATGATAATTGTTGGCTAAAATAATTTTTGGATCTAAATTCAAAAGATCTGTTTGGTCTAAGGTTTTTACAGTGGCCTGAGTGCCTACTGGCATAAATACTGGAGTTAGAATATCTCCATGCTCCGTATGTAATACCCCAGCTCGTGCTCCAGTTTTTTTATCTTCATGGATTAATTCAAAAAATGACATATTTGATATTATATTTAAGCCAATTATATGTTAAACAACCTAAAAAATCAAGTCTTAGTCTTTAAAAACAGCACGGCCGTCCGGGGAAAACCACGGACGGCCTAGCAGTTGTTAAGGGTGATAGTCGCCGATTAAAGCAACCACTACCACGGTTTTCAGTGCGGGGTGACGTTGAAACGCGTGTGACCGCGCCACTCCAACACGGTAAGTGTTTCGCTCTGGTAACAAAGACACAACTCGTCGATGCGCAGGGTGTTTCCACCCTCCATTCGATTCTCACTTTTGGTTCGAAAGGGCCCACTGTTAGTGATAGTCACATGGCTTGGGCTGGCCGTCACTGCGGTAATCATGACATCAAACGCCATCTGAATTGTATTCTCATCTCTAGAATACACTCTCAGACGTCTCCCCAAACATTTCTTCAGCGCTTCCTCAATTGTCATTTTCACTTCCTTGTTGATTTGAAAACACTAGCGCAACTGCAAACGCTAGACGCAAAATAATATCACAAATAACCATTTTTGTCAACCTTTTGATTTAAAATTCTTTACATGCTAAAATGACAATTCAATATGATAAATTTTGAACAAGAATTAAACGAGGAACAACTGGCTGTCATCAAAAATGGTGATGGTCCTTGTTTAGTTTTGGCTGGAGCGGGCTCAGGAAAAACAAGAACAATTACATATCGTGTTGCCTATTTATTAGAAAAAGGCATTCCGCCAGAAAATATTTTATTGGTTACTTTTACCAATCGTGCTGCACACGAAATGATTGAGCGCGTACAAACACTTACCGGCACCGAATTACCATTACCGTGGTCTGGAACATTCCACCATATCGCCAATAAAATTTTAAGACAATATTCTACTCACTTAGGATATAAAAATAGTTTTACAGTTTTAGATGCAGATGATAGTCAGGCATTAATAAAATTATGTATCAAAGAATTTAAGACAACCGACCGCTTTCCTTCGGCCAAAGTTGTTAATGCAATCATTAGTTTTTCACGCAACTCTCAAAAAGATATCGAAACAACGATTGAAGAAAAATTCTCTGCCTGGTGGCATCTTTCCCGTACCATTCGCGATGTTTATTCTCGTTATGAACAAAAAAAGAAAGAAGGCAACGTGATGGACTTCGATGATTTACTTATCAATCTAGGTTTACTATTAAATATTCCAGCAATTCAAGAAAAATTTTCAAATCAATTTAGATATATTTTAGTAGACGAATACCAAGATACAAACAAATTACAGGCTAGTATTATTAATAGCTTAGCCAAAATTCATCGCAATATTTTAGTTGTGGGTGATGATGCCCAAAGTATTTATTCATTTAGAGCGGCTGATATAAAAAATATTTTAAACTTTGAAGAGAAATATCCTGAAGCTAAAATTTTTAGATTAGAAACCAATTATCGTTCTCACCAAGAGATACTCTCGTTAGCCAACGATGTTATTTCTAATAACCGTCACCAATATCCAAAACAATTAAAGGCTATAAAAATTGACGGAATTAAACCAAATCTATATCCTAAAAATGATCAATCCGACGAAGCTGAATTTATTGTAAAACAAATAAAAGATTTAATTGAAAAAGGAACAGACGCTCACCAAATAGCCATACTTTTTCGCGCAGCACACCACTCACAAATGTTAGAAATGGAATTAGCCAAGGCTGGTATACTGTATGACTATCGTGGTGGTTTGCGGTTTTTTGATCGCGCTCACATCAAAGATGTTTTGAGTTACTTGCGAATTTTAAATAATCTTGCCGATACGGCTGCCTGGTTACGCGTACTTTTACGAGAAGAGGGAATTGGACCAACTGCTGCCAACAAAATTATTACAGCCGTTCAAAAATTAGAAAAAATCGAAGATTTAAAACAGTTAGGAGAAATACTTGGAGGAAAAGCTCAGTTAGGTTTCAATAATTTTTTAAAAATATTTGAAGTGTTGTTAGAAGCGTATATTCCTGAAAATAATCCCGGTGACCTAGTAGACGCAATCGTAAATTCTCGTTACAGCGATTATCTTGCGACTGAATACACCGACAGTGAAGAACGAAAAAAGGATTTAGAACAAATGGCAATCTTTGCTGCTAAACATCAAAACCTGACCGGCTTTCTTACAGAAGCAAGCTTACAAGAATCTTTTGCAAAACCAGCGGCAATCAACCTTAAACCAGCCGAACAACAAAAAAGATTAGTACTTTCCACTATTCACCAAGCAAAAGGTTTGGAATGGGAAGCGGTGTTTATTATCAATGTAGCAAATGATGCTTTTCCAAATAGCCGATCTGCTTCAGAACCAAACGGATTGGAAGAAGAGCGCCGCTTATTGTACGTAGCAATTACTAGAGCAAAAAAGCATCTCACCCTCACATATCCAATGTCTACCGAAAGTTGGGGAGCAACGGCTGGACCAAGTATATTTTTAACAGAAATTAATCAAGATTTAATAGACGACCATCATCTCTTATCCTACAAAAGTACAGTTTTTGATAGAAGTGATAATGAAATTCAATATATTCCTGAGGAAGATGACCGCCCAATCAAAATAAAACCAGGCAGTTTTTTGAGAGACCTTGATGATTTATAAAACTCACTTTAAAATGTGAGTTTTATTTTTTTCCTCTTTGTTTGAAAGTTAATTTTGTGTTATAATTCAATAAATAAATATGACTACTACTTCCACAAAAAAATTACAAAGAATCTTGATAGTCGAGGATGAAAAACCGATGGCTCATGCTTTGGAATTAAAATTAAATCATTCTGGTTTTGAAACAGTAGTAGCTTCCGATGGAGAAGCAGCCCTTGATAATTTAAAAAAACAAAAATTCGACTTAGTTTTATTAGATCTAATGATACCAAAACTTGATGGATTTGGTGTAATGAAAGCGATGAAGGAAAACAAAGACAAAACACCTGTAATAATTGCATCAAATTTGGGGCAAGATGACGATGCCCAAAAAGCCAAATCAATGGGGGCGGTTTGGTATTTTGTAAAATCAGACACTCCAATAAATAAAATAGTGGATTATATAGTAGGCACTTTAATGTCATAAAACCAATATGCAAATCGACGATAAAAAAATTAAAAAAGTATTATTGGACGGAAATTATGTTACTGCCGATGATATTACCAAGGCTGAAGCCGCAACTAAAATTACCCAAGGTTCTATTGCAGATTGGCTTTTGACTTCTGAAATTATAAATAAGGATTTGCTTGGACAAGCGCTTGCTGAAGCAGACAAGGTGAATTATTCTGATTTAAATACCTACAAACCAAATCAAGAACAGGTTCGACTTTTACCCGAAGACATTGCCAAGCAATTTCATGCTGTTGTCTTTCGACAGACCGACAAGGAAATTGTTATTACTACCGATAACCCAACCCAAGATGAATTAAGCAAAAAACTTAAGACTATTTTTAAAGACAAAAAAATTGTTATAACATTTTCATTTACCGAAGATATTGAAGATGCTTTTATACATTATTTAAAAACTCTCGACACTCGTTTTAGTGAAATTATAAAACAACAAAAACGAATCGCTCCAGAACTTATTGAACAAATAATCGATGACGCAGTTGCATACCGTGCTTCTGACGTCCATTTAGAACCACAGGAAAAAGAGGTGATAGTACGTTTCCGTATTGATGGAGTTATGCAAGAAGCGGGCCGTATCCCAAAGGAATACTACGGCAATATATTAAATCGCATTAAAGTTCAAGCTCAGTTACCAATCGACGAACATTTTTCTGCTCAAGATGGCGCTGCCAGACAAGTGAGAGAAAAGTATACCGTAGATATGCGTATATCTATTTTGCCAACCCTTAATGGTGAAAAAGTTGTGATTCGTCTTTTATCTTCATATGTACGTAGTTTTTCATTTAGTGATTTAGGACTATCACAGCATGATCAAGATTTGCTTCTAAAGGCAATCAACAAACCGTTTGGAATGATTTTGGTTACTGGGCCAACTGGTTCTGGTAAAACAACTTCACTTTATGCTTTATTAAAATTATTAAACACTCCTGACGTTAATATCACAACTATTGAGGACCCGGTAGAATATAAAATGGCTGGAGTTAATCAGATTCAAGTAAATACACAGACCAATCTCACTTTTGCAAAAGGACTAAGGTCTATTGTCCGCCAAGATCCGGATATAATTTTAGTTGGAGAAATCAGAGATCAAGAGACTGCTGAAACGGCTATAAATGCCGCTTTAACTGGACATTTGTTGTTGTCGACATTTCACGCGAACGATGCCGCTACCGCCATTCCACGTCTGCTTGATATGGATATCGAACCATTTTTATTATCCTCTACATTGGTTGTATTGATTGCTCAACGCTTGGTCCGCAAAATCTGCGATCAATGTCGTTATAGTATTTCAGTGAACAAAGAAGAGGTTAAAAAAACTATTCCAGCCGATGTTCAAAAATATTTTACTGGGAAACACATTGTTCTCTACAAAGGTAAAGGTTGTTCGGGATGTGGCAATACAGGTTTTCGCGGACGCACTGCTATTTATGAATTTATTGAAGTGACACCAGATATACAAGATTTAATTTTACAACATCCATCGACTGCTCAAATTTGGAAAGTCGCTAGAAAACAAGGGTCCGTAACTTTATTCGAAGACGGTTTGGAAAAAGTAAAATCCGGAGTTACCACATTAGACGAGTTACTTCGAATGGCCGAGCCACCAAAATTTTAATTTTATCCCATGAAAAAGGATAAGGCTGTTGAAAAAAAAATTATCCCATTAAAAAAGAAAAGTAGTATTCTATCTTTTTCTTTTGGTTTTGCAGAAGAGAGTCAATATTTTGTAGAAAGTTTGTCAATGTTATTGGCATCTGGGATGGATATCATTGAAGCGCTTGAAGCGATTAAAGCCGAAGTAAAATCCACACAACTAATAAATATTATTGATGAATTGGTAGAAAATATAAATTCTGGTTTTAGTTTGTGGCAATCGCTAGAAAAAACAAAACTTCTACCTCCACACATTATTTCACTGATTAAAATAGGGGAAGAGAGCGGGCGTCTTCATCAAAGCTTGGCTGTAGTAGTAGTACAACAAAGTAAAAGCCAATCATTCAAATCCAAAATTCGAGCCGCAATGATGTACCCAGTCTTTGTAATGGGTGTCGCTTTGACTGTTGGAATTGGAATTGCCTGGTTTATTTTACCAAAACTTTCTACAGTTTTTAACCAACTAAATTTAAAATTACCCTTAGTTACCAGACTACTCATGAGTTTTGGTTCTTTTTTGTCTAAATACGGATCAATTGTTGTGCCAATATTTTTACTTGGAATTTCTATAATTTTTTATTTCTTGTTTTTTTATAAAAAAACAAAATTTATTGGTCAAGCAATTCTTTTTTCAATTCCAGGAATTAAAAACCTTATTCGCGAAGTTGAATTAGCACGTTTTGGTTATATCATGGGAACTTTGCTTGAAGCTGGGCTGCCAGTACTTGAAGCTCTAAACTCATTAGGTGAATCTGGCACTTTGCGAGCATACGGAAAAATATACACACTTTTAAAAGAGGGTGTTGAAGAAGGCAAGTCCTTTGAGGAATGTTTTCATTCAAACCCTCATATCAGAAAACTAATTCCTACAACTATTCAAAGTTTGATAGCAGTAGGCGAACGTTCTGGAAGATTGGGGAAGATATTTTTAAATATTAGTGAAAATTACGAAAGCAAAACTGAATTGACTACCAAAAATTTAAGTGTAATTTTAGAACCATTATTATTAGTGGTGGTTTGGCTGGGCGTAGTGGCAGTAGCTATGGCCGTAATTTTACCAATATATAGTTTGGTTGGAGGTTTGAACCAAAAACCAGAAACAACCAGTTCAAATAACACAGTTAGTATACCTCCGCCAAAGATTGTATCTATTCCGAATATTGTATTATCAACCAGTTCAACGGCGATTGTCACTTCTACCATTGTTATACCCCAAATACCAACAAGTACTATTATTATAAATACCCCAACTACCTCCCCAACATCAACTCCATTACTAATTCCTATTACTAAAATTCCAACCTCCGGTCTTTTGGAGGTGCTTGGTTTTTTAAATATTTATGCTGAACCTTCTATTAAGTCTGAACTTTTACAACAGGCGGCTACAGGTGAAAGGTTCAAATATTCTGACACTAAAGTTGGTTGGTACAAAATCATTTTATCGCCCGATTTATTTGGCTGGGTTAGCGCTCAATACATCCAAGTTATTCCACCCACTCCATAAATATGGAAAATGAAATTAAAAAAAATGGTTTTACGCTTTTAGAACTACTATTAGTGGTTGCCTTAATGGGAATTTTGGCAGTAGTGGCTGCTCCAATGTATTTATCTTTGCAAGCTGAAAATGAAATGAACATAACTTCTGTAACCATTGGGGATATTATAAGAAAAACTCAACTCAAAGCTCAAGCAGTCGATGGCAATTCCTCCTGGGGAACAGAAATACAAACTGGAAATTTAATTATTTTTAAAGGTGATAATTTTTCAAATCGTGACCAATCATTAGATGAAATATTCTCTATAGCCAACACAATTACAGTATCTGGATTAACCGAAATAATTTTTTCTCCACTAAATGGAATTCCAAACAATACTGGTACAATAAAGTTGGAACACACGGATGGACGAAAATCACAAATCAGTATCAACACTCTAGGTATAATAAGTATTCCATGATTTTATGACCAACTACGAAAATCAAAAAAAACTAAATTCAAAAGGATTTTCGTTGATAGAAATAATTTTATCGAGTGGCTTGTTAGCTTTATTTGCATTGGCATTTATGGGGGTGTTGGGCTTTGGCCAAGAGAGTACATTGCGAGCAGGACAAAGAAATCGCGCAATATTTTTGGCTGAAGAAGGACTTGAAGCTGCCAGAAGTATGCGAGATGAAAATTTTTCAAATTTAATTGCTGGTAGTTTTGGTTTGTTAACCAACAATAAATGGAACCTTATTAATCAACCAGAAATTATAGAAAATTTTACACGAACGATAAATATAATTGATATAAACCAGCAAACTAAACAAGTAATTTCCGAAGTATCTTGGAAACAATCCGGCGGTAGCCAAGTATCCATTTCCTTTTCAACACTCTTTACAGATTGGCGCACTGCAACTAGCAATGGCACGAGTACAGAATTTTGTGGAATTTAAATATGAATATTTCAAATAATAATCACGGCTTTACTCTGATCGAATTGCTACTATACACCGTTATAGCAACTGGATTGCTTTTGGCAATTACTGCAATGATAGCTCTATTAAGTCAATCCAGAATAAAAAACCAGACCATTAGTGCTGTCGAGCAACAAGGTGTACAAATTTTACAAATACTAACTCAGGAAATTCGCAATTCAAAATTAATAGTAGTTCCATCAAACGGAAATAATGGAACAACACTACAATTACAAAATAACTTGGGGCAAGATATAATATTTGATCTTGCTAGCACTACATTGCGCAGAACCATTTCAAACCAGACAATCGCTCTCTCATCCAACAATATTAATGTTAACAACCTACAATTTATTAATCTAAGCCCAGACAACCAACACAATTCAATTAAAATAAATTTTACTTTGAATTATAATAACACTGCTAGCAGAATCGAATATAATTACAGTCAAAATTTTTATGATACAGCCACCCTTAGACAACCCTAATAAAAATGGCTTTGCCGTTTTAATCGGCGTATTGATCGTCGGAGCTTTTGGTACGGCTGTAGTTTTGTATTTAATATTGTCAGGAGTATATTCATACCAAAATAGTTCTGTATTAGAACAATCTAATATCGCAAAATCATCAGCAAACGCTTGTGCTGAGGTTGCATTAAATAAAATTCAGCTTTGTTCATCAACGGTTGGAATTGGAAATGCTCAAATTGGAAACAATACTTGTGAATACGAAATTATCAACGGCGGAGACCAATCTAGAGTAATACACTCAACTTCTCAAGCTGGCAATGCTTTCAGAAAATTGAATATAACAATAAGTCAAATTGATCCTAAAATTACAATCAATTCTTGGCAAGAAGTTACATCTTTTTAATAATATGAAAAACCAAATTAACAATACCAAAGGCTTTACACTTCTAGAAATTCTTTTAGTTGTGGCCGCTATCGCAATTTTAGCCGGCATAGTTATTGTTGCTATAAACCCCGGCAAACAATTAGGTGCTACTAGAAATACGGCTAGGCGTAGCGATTCCAATACAATACTAAATGCAATATATCAATATTCATTAGATCATAATGGATTATTTCCACCTGGAATTAGTAGTACCTTAAAAATGCTAGGTACCGATAACAACTGCGGAATAAGTTGCGGTGGTGGGGTAGTTGTTGCTGGAACTTCTGGAACTGCGGGCAGTAGTAATACTTGGACAGATATCCCATCAGCCGGGACAAATAATTCCACAATTTTCGACACAAACAATAATATTTTAAAATTATCGACTGGTACTACTGGAACATATTTGTCTATCATTAAAGACAATATAGATCCTTCGACAACTTGGACAAATTTAAGTTTTGTACCAAATAGTCCGATTGGGAAAGAATTACCTAATACCGGAATCACTGAAAATATTTATACGACTGGAACCGCGAATATGGCGGGAAATGTTTTGTTAATGCACATGGACGAATCTTCATGGAATGGATCTGTGGGGGAAGTTATTGATTCATCCGGAAACAATAATAATGGAACCGCTGTTAGTGGAACCATGGCAATTTCTGCTGGAAAATTTGGAAATGCAGCTAGCTTTTCAGGAAATTCACAATATATAAACGTCGGCAACGGAAGCAGTTTAAATATGACAAGCAATATATCAATTTCTGCTTGGATATATCCAACTAGCAATATATCATACTGCAACATGATAGTAGGGAAAATGCTCCCTAGTTACCAATATGGTATCTACGGCGGGGCTAATTGTGGCGGAGGAATAAATTCTATAAAATTCTATCTACATCAGTACCCTACGCCAATGCAGGCATACTCAAGCCCAAATTCTATTGCTTTAAACAAATGGTCTCATGTAGTAGCAACATATGATGGAGCTGCTCTTCGTATATATATTAATGGCATATTGGATGGAACATCTAGTGGTAATCAATTGCTAACTACAACTCTAAGCCCACTTACAATCGGAAACCAAACAAATGGGGTTCTTACATTCCCTGGATATATCGACGAAGTCTCTTTATGGAACCGTTCACTTTCTACAACTGAAGTATTAAATAATTACAAGCGCGGTGCAACCCATCTAAAATTACAAGTTCATACTTGTAAAAATAGTAATTGTTCAGATAATCCCACATTTGTTGGCCCAGATGGAACCGCAAATACATATTATAATGACAGTGTCATTTCAACAAATAACTTTCCATCATTCCCATTATCAAACCTAACGGGTAGGTATATGCAATACAAAACATATTTAGATAGTGATTCAACAATAATTTCGCCAGAATTTAAGAGTGTTAGCTTGTCAAATATTATCGGCGCAACCGTAGGAACTCCAGCAGTTACTGTTGGCTCTGAAAATACAGACCTAACTTGTTTAGACCTTTCTTCCACCTTAGCGCCAGATTATATTACCTCATTACCTTTTGATCCTAAAAACGGTACTCCTGCCAAGACATATTACGCTTTAAAAAGAACAGCCGGAGGTAGAATAAATGTTCAAGCTTGTTCTGCAGAAAACGGAGAGAACATAAGCGTGACTAAATAGTCAAAAAGGTACATCAAGCGCCATGATCGCACCTTG
>CAINUM010000097.1 GCA_903853785.1 Candidatus Magasanikiibacteriota bacterium | reverse complement strand
ATTTTGGTTCTGGATACTCTCAAATTTTTAGTCCACATTGTCTGGGAGGCAAAATTCATTTCCAACCAACAATATAGCGATATCTCTATTAAATTAGACGAATCGGGTAAAATGCTTGGCGGTTGGAAACGCAATTTGGAAATAAATGTAGAAAAGAAAAACCGTGACCGATAAAGCCACGGAAAAGACAGTACTGGCTGAGACGAAAGACAAACTGATTGTCGGAATTCCACTCATTGCCCGGATTCGCCCAATAGTTGTTGAGCTTCAGACCGCCGTCGTCACGATTCAGATTGAACACGTTCGGATTGCGATCAGCGTCGGTTTGTGTGACACGCCATCTTTACCACTGCCGACACGATTTTTCTACGCTGGACGCGTAAAGCAAAGGCGAATAGCTGTATTTTATATGTGATCGAAAATCACGGAGTATGCCACACCAAGTATTTCTTTTTAAAGACAAACCACCAATCCTCCGCAAAAAGCTTTTGCCGTTCACGCACTCAATTAGTGGCTGTCGAACAGATTTCAAACAGCCTTAACCATTTAATATCATCTATCTAGTTACAATTATACCAAAAAATTTTATATTTGAATAATTTAATGTGACCGAAGTGTCAAAGTGACAAAGTGTCTAAGTACCAAATTACGAAGTAACTAAATTTCTAAGATTCATACTTGCTGAGACGAAAGACAAACTGACGGTCGGAATCCCACTCATCGCCCGGACTCGCCCAATAGCCGTCGAGCCTCAGACCGCCGCCGACACGATCCAGAACGAACACGTCCGGATCGCGACCAGCGCCGGAAATTTGTTTCATTCCCATCAATGTCCACTCTCCGTTTGGTTGATCTTTATAATGCAACCGATAATTTGGTCCGTCTTGACTTTGGCACAGTTCTAGACCAAGCTGTTGAGCCTTGGCGTAGATTTCGTCAGTGGTGTGAGTATTTGAATCATTAAACAAATCTTTTACAGTAAGACGAGCAAAATCGGCTTGTTCAGATTCGGCGGTAGTGGAAAAGTCTTTGCTATCCATCAAAAATTCCGCTCCACTATAAACTTGGATTTTTTGTTTTTGCATTTCTTCTTTAAGTTGCTCTTTAGTTTTGCCACCAGTGGTAATTGTTTCTTTTTTTATTTTACCTTCTGGGAAAGTGGTGAAAATATTTTCCAAGTGACCTAGTTTTTTGAATATATTTGTAAATAATGGTCCAATATATGCTTTGGTTTTTTCATTTACTTCTTGTTCATTGTGGGCAATTTGTTCTGGAAGACAATTGAAAATTAAACAAGCGTCAAAATTTACATCTTTTCTGGTTTTTCTTAATTCTTCTATTCTAGGATCTTTTTGATAGCCGAAACCTTGGATGGGTTTGTCTATTTCGTAAAGGAAAATTAAGTCTTCGCGGGTAAGTTGTTTTTCTGCTTTTATTTTGGATTCTAACGCGGTTAAGTCTTTCATGTCCTGATTTTTTTGTTCATAGACTTTACCGTCGGGGAATTCAGTGAGTTTTTGCTGAACCACTCCACCGATATGGGAATCTAGATTTTGTTCGGCGGCGATACCGCGAACTTCAGCGATACTATTTTCTTGCATGCGGATAGCTGCTCTAGGAATTACTGCTTGTCCTTTTTGGTTCATGGAATAATATACATAAAAATCTCCATTTTGAAGTTGGGTTTTGGCGGTACTTTCTCCGGCAGTACACCAGCCAGTGCCGTGGCCTTGAAGAGATTGGACGAGTGGCATATGATCTGAACCTTTTGGATATTTTATCCATTCGCCAGCGGTAGTGGAAAGTTGATCTTTTGAGGCTGGAGTGACTTTTTCTATGGCGTAGGCGTAGAGTTTAGCGAAGTTTTCACCTTTTAATAATTCTCTCCATTGTTCTTGTTGAGTGTATTCATCTTCGGTCTGATACGGACCATGTTCTCTGGAATCTGAATATTTCTTTTCCATGGCGTCGAGCACATAGGCAAGGGCTTCACGATCTATATCCGGAAATGGTTTGACGGTATCTTTGCTTCTTTTTTCAAAAACTTTTTTCTCTTTGTCGTATGCACCCATACCGAGAATACTGCGCATTGCCCAATATTTTAACCAATCCGGATAAATAGCGTCTGGTGAGGCGAGGTAGTCTGTCCAATTGTCTAAACTTCCAGATTGATCGGCAATAACAACTTCGGCGTGTTGTGCACGCATGTCTGGAGTGATCTCTATGTCACCATGGCCTTGTTCACGGGCGATGCGTTGTTGGAGGGCAAAATATGCGTCAGGAATTTGTTCTGGTTTGATGACGTATTTGTCGTGAAGAACGGATTTGAAACGGGTGAGTTTTTCGGTGCGGGTACGATCGTCGGCTTCAAAACGGTGGGGTTGTTGTTCTGTGTCTCTGCTTTCATCTGGAAGGCCAAGACTGTCTTTTAGGTAATCTAAATAATTCTGAATACGGGCTTCTGGTTTTTCTGAAACTTTCTTTCCGGTTTTGGCTTCGGTACGACTGGCGACTGTGGCTATTTCTGGACTGGTGTGGAAGTCGGCGTATTTAGATTTTAAAAATGAGGGGTTTCTTTCCATATATTTTTATATATAAAACTTAGGGTAATATTAGCAAATTATCTATATTTTAGCAAAAATAATATATATTTGCAAAAATAGCAAATTTTGATATAATATCATCATGAAATTTACTCGTACTAAAAAGGTATTATTCGCAAACAATAAGGGTGGTGTTGGAAAAACAACGCTGGCTTTTAATTGTGCAATGGCTTTTGCCAAACAAGGATACAAGACGGTACTAGTAGATCTTGACCCTCAATGCAATCTTTCACGCCTTTCTTTGGGTGACGACCGTTATGAAAAAAATTTGTTTTCATCGCAAGAAAAAGATATTTATGATGTGTTAAAAGGAGTGGTAGAAGGTGGTTCTGATATCGATTTAAACGTGCCATTTATTCCTATCCCAAATAGCAATAATAATTTGTCTTTAATGAAAGGCAGTGTCAATCTTTCACTTTATGAAAATATATTGGTTACTGCTTATGGGCAAGCAGCGGCCGGACAACAACTTGGATATTTTCAAACTAGTGCAATTGATAGATTCCTGCGAGAGAAAGGCTTAAATGATGAAATAGATATTTTTGTTATTGACACCTCTCCAAGTTTATCACTGCTAAATCAAATTATTTTTCTTGGTTCAGATTATTTTGTCGTTCCAATGATGCCGGACGCTTTTAGTGTACAAGGTATTGAAAATCTTGGTAGTATTTTTGAAAAATGGAAACAGAACTGGAAAGTGACAGGTAAGGCGCTCTCTGGAAATACAGAAAATAAATTTGTGCTTTCAGGTGATGGCTTGTTTATTGGATATATTGTTAATTCGTACAATGTGTATGGTAAACAACCAATAAAAGATCATCGTCGTTGGATCGAAGAACTTCCAGCCAAAGTGAAAAAA
Organism: Candidatus Magasanikiibacteriota bacterium; assembly: GCA_903853785.1. Lineage (GTDB taxonomy): Bacteria > Patescibacteriota > Patescibacteriia > Magasanikbacterales > GWA2-37-8 > CAIOJG01. The sequence continues at coordinate 4,888 of CAINUM010000097.1, read as the reverse complement.
AATCTTTCAGAAAAACACGGACGAAATGGACTAGTTGAAAAAAGTTGGAAAAATCCACTGGCAGAAATTCAAGATTACGGAAGAATCCCAGCAAAATGTCAAGAAATCGGCGTGGCAATTTTTGATCTTGATCCGGCGTTAATAGAAGAAATTCATCTTGGAACGATAGAAAATATTGAAAAATCAAAAGAGGAATTTGGAGTATTAACAAATAGTATTTTAAAAATATTGACAGAATACTAAAAACCTATCTTGTTTCTGACATCATCCACCACACAGAACAAATACAACGTTATTAGGCGTTGTATTTTTTATTCGTAAACATGTAAGCAATATGATAAAATAGAACAAATTTGAAATATAATCGACAGAGCGCTGTATTATAAGTATATGACTCTTGATCAATTTACTGATGAGCAACTGGTGGAGGAAGTAAGAGAACGAGATAAGGAAAAATACGCTGAACTTATCAAACGTTATCAAACAAAACTTACTCACTATCTGCGAAAATTTATTAAAAGTCACGACGAACTTGAAGATGTACTTCAAGAAGTTTTTATTAGAACTTATCGAAACCTGTATGCCTTTAATGTTGATAAGAAATTTTCAGCTTGGATTTATAGAATCGCTCACAACCAGGCTATCAATCATATAAAAAAATATAATAAGGGTTCTATATCTTTAGATGAACATGAGTGGGAAATAGTAGATGAAAAAATGGATCTTAAATATAATACTGACATCGGATTGGCAAAAATACAGATTGAAAAAGGAATTGCGTTAATTAAAGAAAAATACCGCGAGCCATTAATATTATATTTTTTTGAACAAAAATCATATGAAGAAATTAGTGATATCTTACAGGTTCCAAAAAGTACGGTAGGTACACTTATCATGAGAGGGAAAAATGCACTAAAGGAATACTTAGAAAAAAATTAATATGCCAAATATCAAAGATCAACTAGAAAATGAAATAATGTCCGAAATTAAAAGTGGACGTGTAAAGCTAAGATCTAAATATATTTTTTTGGCTGAAAAATTTAGTTTAAGTAGTGCTTTTGCATTGATTGTGCTTTTGGCAGTATTAGTTTTTAATTTAGTTTTATTCTATCTAAAATCTTCAGACAATTTAGCTTATTTAAGTTTTGGAAATGGAGGAGTGTTCGCATTTCTTGAATCTTTTCCATATTTATTAGTCGCTAGTTTTGTAGTTTTAATATTTATAGCCGGTTTAATTATCAAAACTTCAAATTTTGCATACACAAAACCATTTGGTTACTTAGCTTTAGGGTTAGTTTTGTTTGTTATGGTTGGAGGTATAATTCTAACTTTTACAAATATTGCTGAAAATTTAGAACAACAAACATACGATTCCAAGATGGGTAGTTTTATATTCAAACCATTTCTAACTCACGCTTTTGATATTCGAAATAAAGGTATGGTGGGTAGAATAGTTGAAATTGGCAGTGGCTTTCTTGTTGTTCAAACCCCCCATGGTTCAGAAAGATTAATTATGAATAGTGGTGCAATTTTACCGCTTCAGCCATTGTCAGAAGGAACTTTTATAATGGCGATCGGATCTCGCGATAATGGTGATTTTAATATTTCAAAATTACAAATAATTAATCCAGAGGAAATGAAAATGATTCAACGCGGCGTCCACCGTCGCTTTGGCCAATTTCAGCCTCGACATGAAATAATTAAAAATCTACCATAATCACAATTAAATATGAATATGACAATTATTTCAAAAATATATCATAAAATTTTAGAGCATAAAATTCGATCTATTATTATAGGGCTCTTACTAATTTACGCTGGTTATTATGTTTATACAAAATATTTGATTCCACAACTTCCTTTACGCTACAGTACTACAAAGGTGCAAAAATCAACGATAGTGAGTTCTATAGTCGGGTCTGGTCAAGTGTCTACACTTAATAAATTAGATATCAAACCTTTAGCCTCAGGTATAGTAACAGATATAAAAGTAAAATCTGGTGATATCGTAAAAACAGGTCAAGTGCTTTTAATAGTCGATCAACGCAGTGCTAGCGCAAGTCTAATCCAGGCTCAAGCGAGTTATAATAAAATAGTGAACGCCTTGACTGCTACTGATATTAATACCTATCAAGGAAATATCGCCAACGCCACATCTGATTTAGAAAAATCAAAAGTGGATGTAGTAAACACTGTTGCAACTGCTCAAGCAACTGTTGATTCTGCATATAATAATTTAAAGCTTGCTGAAGGCGGTGAGAGTAGTCAGATTGTCACTCAATCATATCAAAATGCTGTAATTTTTTTACAAAGTACTTTAGCTAAATTGGACAGTTCTTTGACAGCAGCGGACAATATTCTAGGGATAGACAATACTTTAGCTAACGATAGTTTTGAACAATACTTATCAATTCTAGATAGTAGTCAACTCAGTTATTCAAAATATGATTATTTACAAGTAAAGCAATTAAGGAAATTAGCTGGCGACGCCGTCGCTCCTTTGACTTCTAAAAGTCCTCACGCGGATGTTGACAATGTTTTAGTTTTAACAGCAAACGCTTTAGAAAAAAATATACGATTGTTTGCTGACATGGCAGCTATGCTTACAGCCACACCACCTGTCGGGGACCTCTCCCAGTCATCACTTGATTCAATGAAATCAAGTGTGGCTTCTCAGCGAACTTCAGCCACTAGTCAATATACTAGTTTAATCACAGAACAGGAGGCTTTAGTTAACGATAAAAATAGTTATATTTCCTACCAAGCTGCTTATCAAAAAGCTTTGCGAGATTTAGATGCAGCTAAAGCTACAGCGGTAAATACTATACAAACAAAACAGTTTGCACTACAACAATACAAAGACGCTCTCTACACTAAGCAAAACCCACGCAAGGAAGATTTAGATAGTGCAAGAGCTCAGCTAAATTCTGCAATTGATAATTTTAACAATACTATAGTGAGAGCACCGTTTGATGGTAAAGTTGCTACAATGTCAGCTCAAAAAGGCGTTCAGGTAGGTGGTCAGGTGGGGGATTTAACTGCTGCTGTAACTTTGATTACCGCTCAAAAAGTAGCGACCATCAGTTTGAACGAAGTAGATGTAGCAAAAATTAAATTAAATCAAAAGGCAACTCTTACATTTGATGCTTTGCCTGATTTAACAATCGCCGGACAAGTTACTCAAATTGATAATATCGGAACAGTAACTCAAGGTGTAGTAAATTATAACGTTCAAGTTAGTTTCTTATCTGATACAGATGAAGTAAAATCAGGAATGAGCGCACGCGCAGCAATAATTTTAGACACAAGATCAGATGTTTTAGTAGTACCAATGTCTGCAGTAAAAACTAGTGGAAATCAAAATTATGTTGAGGTCTTAGTCTCAGCTGATTTAACTTCAGTTATTAATACAAACCAATTTACATCAAAAAATCTTCCACAAAAAATAAATATCGTTATGGGATTATCCGATGATACAAATGTTGAAATTATTTCTGGATTAAATGAAGGTGATACGGTTGTGACCCAAACTTCAAATCCAAATACAGCCAAAACCACAGCAGCTACGCCTGCTAGTGGTATCCGAATTCCTGGTATAACAGGAGGTGGCGGAGGAAGAATGGGAGGATAATCTTATGATAGAAATTAATAATATTACAAAAACCTACAATAGTGGGGAGATGGCTTTCCAAGCTCTCAAGGGTGTGAGCTTCACAATTGCAAATGGAGAGTTTGTAGCTATTATGGGACCTAGTGGATCTGGTAAATCTACCCTTATGAATATTTTAGGGGCACTGGACACGCCTACCACTGGCCAATATTTTCTTGACAAAAAAGACGTTTCCTCACTAACTGAAGATGAGTTAGCAAAAATTAGAAAAGAAAAAATTGGTTTTGTTTTTCAATCATTTAATCTTTTAAAACGTACGAGCGTTGTTCGTAACGTTGCCTTACCGTTACTTTATACAGGGATGCCAAAAGCTCAAAGACTGTTAAAAGCAAAAGAAGCACTCATTAATTCTGGTTTTGAAGAAGATCATTTTTACCATCTCTCCAATCAGTTATCCGGCGGACAAATGCAACGTGTTGCTATTGCTCGTGCTTTAGTTAATGATCCATCTTTGATTTTGGCAGATGAACCGACCGGCAACTTAGATACCAAAACTGGTGAAAAAGTTTTGGAAACATTTAAAAAATTAAACGACAAAGGCCATTCAATAGTTTTAATTACACACGAGCATGATGTAGCCATGCATGCTAACCGTATTATTACAATCCGAGACGGCTTGGTAGAGAAAGACGAAATCATTAAACATTAAATTATGAATTGGCTTGATTTATTAGAAGAAATTTATTGGTCATTATCTGCAAATAAGGTCCGTTCATTTTTGACTGTACTTGGTATTGTAATTGGTATTGGTTCGGTCATTGCAATGGTTGCGGTTGGTCAAGGAGCAAAAGACAGTATTCAGGCAAGTATCCAATCCGTTGGCTCAAACTTAATAATTATCACTCCTGGTGCGCAACGCGGAGTTGGATCGCAAGTTAACTCAGGGCGCGGATCTGCGCAGACTCTTACTCAAGCAGATGCTGATGCTATTAAAAGTAGTATTACCTCTATTCAATCTACAGCGCCTGAATTGAGTCGTCGTTATCAAGTAACCGCTCCGGGAAAAAATACCAACACTCAAATTATTGGAACTGTGCCAGAATATACAGACGTAAGAAAAGTTGAAGTGACTGATGGAAGTTTTATTACTTCTAAACAACAGCTTTCGAATGATAAAGTAGCAGTCATAGGCCCACAAGTGCGCGATGATCTATTTGGGATAGATACTGCTGTAGTTGGAAGGGCGATTCGTATAAATAATATTGAATTTAAGATTGT
>CAINUM010000096.1 GCA_903853785.1 Candidatus Magasanikiibacteriota bacterium | reverse complement strand
ATTTATTCTTGTTTCAAAATTTAAAAAGGGTGACAATAAAATAAGAGAAATAATATATAAATTCTATTTGAAAAATGTTAAAGGAATAAATAACTGGGACCTGATCGATACGTCTGCACCAAAGATAATAGGGGAATGGTTGAAGGAAAAACCGAAAGACGTATTGTACAAATTTGCCAATTCAAATAACCTTTGGAAAAAACGCATCGCGATCATTTCTACTCTCACCTTTATTAGAAACAAGAATTTTGAAGATACGCTAAAAATTTCCGAAATACTTTTACAAGATAAACACGATTTAATTCACAAAGCCGTTGGCTGGATGTTGCGCGAAATGGGTAAAAAGGACGAACCTGTATTGATAAAATTTCTAAACAAACACGCAACTAAGATGCCTCGTACTATGCTGCGCTATTCAATTGAAAAATTTAATAAAGAAACTCGTAAATACTATTTATGCCTGAAATAACAAAAACATCAACCGCTCCAAAAAAACGTAATCATTATATTTCGTACATCAAGGGTTACGCCATCATCAGTGTGATTTTGATTCATCTTATTGATTGGTCAAACATCGCTGTAAATTCTACCGGTAACTGGTTCAAAGAGCTTTTATTTCCTGGTGTTTTCTTTTTTATGTCAACAGCTGGCAGTGTTGTGTATATTGCTTACGGCCAATCCGAAGCTTGGACCAAACCGGCCTGGAAATTATTAAAACGTGGCGGACAATTGGTGGCAACATACTATATTTACAATATTATAAAATTGTTTGTATATGATTTTTCAAAAGAACCATTTTATTGGCAATATACAGAGCATGGAAAGATGACCATAAAAAATATTTTAACATTGCAATCGTTTTCTTCACCAATTGGAATATTGCTAACTATTGGTATACTGATAATGTTGTCGCCTTTATTGCTCTTAATAACAAAAAAAATTAAATACCCAAATATATTAATAACTACAGGATTGTTTATAATCGCATTTTTCGCATACTTTTACAAAACCTCAGGTATCATCAGTGATACACTGTACTCCAAAAATAATATCATGTTTCCTTTAGCACTTTGGTCAATGCCGTTTATTGCTGGATATTTGATCGCAGCTTTTGGGTTTGAAGAAAAGAAAAATTGGTGGTTGGCGATTTTCTTACCTTTATCTGTGGTTTTATATTTTTATCAAGTTAAAAATGGATTATCGATCAAACCGTCTGGATCTATGTATCCATTACAACCATATTATATGGTGATGTCATTACTCTTTATGACATTACTTTTTTACAAATTTTATTTGCTCGAAAAAATTCCAAGCACCTTAATGAAAAAAGTTTTAGCATTAATTCGTTTTTGGGGGGACTCTACCTTATCTATCTATATAGGTCACTGGGTCGTTATTGATTTAATAATGTGGATATTTTTCCCTCAATATAAATTAATTTGGTGGGCAGTTCCAGCAGTTTTAGTTTTGTATAGTATAATACAACATAAAAAGATTAGGGAATACATTATTAATCAAGTTTAATTATGCTATCATACATTATTATACTAGGAATTATTGAAGGGATTACCGAATTTTTACCAATATCATCGACCGGACATCTTATTTTAGCAGAACATCTATTAAATATACCAAATACTGAATTTTTAAAGAGTTTCGATATTATTATTCAACTCGGAGCAATTTTAGCGGTGTTATTTATTTATTGGAAGAAAGCTTGGAATAACCGCAATTTGATAGGCAAACTTTTGACAGCTTTTTTACCTACAGCGATCATTGGTTTAACAATTTACAAAGTTATTAAAAAATTTTTCTTAGGAAACTCGACGGTAGTATTAGCATCATTATTGATTGGAGGTTTAATGATTATATTATTTGAAAAATGGTATAAAGCAAAAAAATTCGAATCAACAAAATTGACTACCTTAGAAAATATTTCATATTGGCAAGCTATAAAAATTGGTTTGTTTCAAAGTGTCGCTGTAATACCCGGAGTTTCAAGATCTGCCGCCACTATTTTAGGCGGATTGTGGATTGGTGTAGAAAGAAAAGCAATTGTCGATTTTTCATTTATGTTGGCAATACCGACCATGGCCGCGGCCACAGGATTAGATTTGTTAAAATCTGGTTTTGCTTTTACAAATACAGAATGGATGTATTTGTTTGTAGGCTTCGTAATATCATTTATTACCGCTTGGATGGCTGTGAAATTCTTATTAGGTTATATCACAAAGCATGATTTTACTGCCTTTGGTTGGTATAGAATACTAATTGCAATAATTGGATATATTATCTTATAACTTATAATTTAAAACACCGGCGCTTTGCCGGTGTTTTTGATAATGGAATGGGGCCCGCCTAAACAGATCCCACTCGTGAACAATTTCACGTGTATGGAGATTGCGCTTGTGCCGAAGCGCTAGAGGCGGGCTTTAAGGGTAGTGAAGAGACTGTGATTGGTAGAAATCCATGCTTCCATCGCAGCCGCAGAGAAGCGGTAGGTGCGACGATCACCATTGGACCAATCCACGTGGATCAGAAGCATGATTCTCTTGTCTGGAAAGATCTTCTTGAGGCGGCGCTTAGCCCCGATGATCAGACGAAGTTGGTCGATCACGTCGAGGTTGTAATAGGCAGCCACACCGCACGGCACGTGCGGCATCAGAATGATGACTCCCATCCTCTTGAGTTCTAGACCCTTGTGGATCTGAATCAGTTGGACGAGATCCAGACGAAACAAGCACCCGATCATGGTAATCACACCGCTCAAGAGCCGTGCAATCCAACCATACCAGGTTTCCTTGGTCATGTGGATCACGAACTCCGAGAGCATGCGATTCAGCGAACGCGCCGGGGATTTTGGCCCAAGCGACAATGCACCTCCGTTCGACAACACTTCGTGCCGTCGGTGAAGGCCTTTGCTCTTGAGGTGGTCCTCTGTGTCGCCACGTTGGTCCCCGTCTGCACAGCCGACAAGGAGCCCCTCGCCGTTCGCTTCGGTTTGAATCTTCTCGCGGTCGACAGTCTCCAGGACTCGGTCAGCGACCGCCTTCTCCAGGACAGCGGTGTCGAAAACTGTAATTTTTCCCATAGACCCCCCCAGCAAATGCTAGTAGAAATAGAATCTTCTTTTACCCTTGCACCGTGCATGAGCAAAAACTGTCGACTCTTGTTGAATTGACAATTTACTACTCACGACGATGCGTTTTTAAAGAACGATGCATTACCATACAACATAATCTAAAATTTTGCAATACTTTTTTGACAATTATCCACTTTATTACTATAATATTAGCGTATTTCTAATAAAAATTATGTTATATTCAAAATTATTCGGTAAAACTAGCAAAACTGTGTCGGCTGATGAGGAAAGTATCAACGCTCAATACTTAATTCGAGGTGGTTTTATCAATAAACAAATGGCTGGTATTTATAATTATTTACCGCTAGGATTACGTGTTTTAACAAAAATTCAGAATATCATTCGCGAAGAAATGCTTGCAGCCGATGCAAACGAGATTTTGATGCCATCATTAACTCAAGAAGAAAGCTACAAAACTACTGGCCGCGATAATATGGATGTCTTGTTTAGATCTGAAGGACACGGCGGTACAAAATACGTATTGAACCCTACGCATGAAGAAGTGGTGACTCCTTTAGTACAAAGATATGTTTTTTCCTACCAAGATTTACCACTAGGCGTATTTCAGATTCAAAACAAATACCGCAATGAAGCTCGTGCTAAATCTGGAATCTTACGCGGCCGAGAATTTAATATGAAGGATTTATATTCATTTCACACAGATGAGGCAAGTTTAAATGAATATTACGAGGTGATGAAAAAAGTTTATCACAAAATTTATGATCGTTTAGGGCTGGGAGAATTAACAATTTTAACCTACGCATCCGGTGGCGCATTTAGCCGATACTCCCATGAATTTCAAACTTTATGTGCGGTAGGGGAAGATACTATATTTACTTGTGAAAAATGCAAGATTGGTATTAACAAGGAAATTATTAGTGAACAAACAACCTGTCCAGAATGTGGCAATGTTGATTTGGTAGAAAAGAACGGGATTGAAGTTGGAAATATTTTTAAATTACGTACGAAGTTTTCCAGTGCATTTAATTTTAAATATTCTGACGCAGCCGGACAAGAACAGTTGGTTGAAATGGGATGTTACGGCATGGGTCCAAGTCGTATCATGGGAACTCTGGTTGAGGTATTTCACGACGACAATGGTATTGTTTGGCCAGAATCTGTGGCACCATTTAAATATCATTTAATTGCATTAGGCAAAGAAGACGAAACATTTGAAATGGCACAAAAATTATATAAGACTATGACCGCCAACGGTATCGAAGTATTGTTTGATGATCGTCGCGAACTTACCGCTGGTGCAAAATTTGCTGATGCCGATTTGCTCGGCTTGCCAGTACGTATGATTATTAGTAAGAAAACCTTAGAAAAACAATCTGTTGAAATTAAAAAACGTAATTCAGATCAATCTGAACTAGAACCAATTGAAAATTATCTATGAATCTAATAGCCCACTTTGACGAAATATTTCTCAAGGGCAATAACCAAAAACTTTTTATCGAGTGTTTGAAAAATAATCTTTGCGCTTTATTTCCAGGTACCAAAGTCAAACGCATCGAAGCCGGTCTTTGGATCGAAAACTTTCAAGAAACAGATATTCTACGCCTGGCTTTAGTGCCGGGCGTTGCTAATTTTGCAATTGCATTTACATGTGAATTAGATATTGAAAAAATAAGAAATGCAATCGTTGATTATGATTGGGGAGTGGATATTTCAACTTTTAGAATTAAGGCTGAACGTTCAGATAAACGCTACCCATTAAATTCTATTCAAATAGAAAAACAATTAGGTTCAGATATAAATAAAAAATTTGGTTACAAAGTAAATTTAAATAAAGCTGACCTAACTATTCATATTAATATCGGCAGTGAACAGGCAATTATTTTTGGTAACCAGTTTACTGGAGCAGGTGGTTTACCGGTAGGTAGTTCTGGGAAAGTAATGTGTTTGTTATCTGGCGGAATTGATAGCCCTGTTGCAGCTTACAAAATGATGACTCGCGGAGCTGAAATAGAATTAGTGCACTTTCAAAATCAAACACAGGTTACAGAAGAAGTCTCTCAAAAAATAATGGATTTGGCGGCCGTATTGGCCCGCTATCACGGAAAAATTAATTTGCATATTGTGCCGTTTGCGCAGTGGCAAAAACAAATTGTAATTAATATTCCATCTGATTATAGAATGCTTCTCACCAGACGAATTATGCTTAAAATTGCTGACAAAATTGCCAAAAAACAAAAATGCTTGGCCTTGGTAACTGGCGATTCACTAGGACAAGTCGCTTCTCAAACATTAGAAAATCTAACGGCCGTTTATCAGTCCGTCGAAACGCTTAAATTGTCCCCATTAATAGGTGAAAATAAACTTTCAATAATGACATTGGCACGTCAATTGAATACTCTGGAAATTTCCAATCGTCCTTATGAAGATTGTTGTAGTTTGTTTGTTGCAAAACATCCACAAACTAAAGCCAGATTGAAAGATGTTGTGGGTTTAGAAAACAGACTAGATTTATCCACTATTGACAAAACAGAGTATATTTCATACCATATAGGTATGTAAAGAGTGCGAGGTTGTTAGTCGAAAGAAATTTTGGTATAATGACGGGCATAATTAAAAATATTTATATATGTCCTACGAAGTAGTCTTTGATATTGAAACACAAAATACATTTGCTGAAGTTGACAATGATTTTAAAAAATTAAAAGTGTCAGTAATTTCACTTTATCGATCAGATACTGACTCTTACCACAGTTTTTTGGAGAGCGAACTAAACCAAGTTTGGCCAATTTTAGAAAAAGCGGAACGCATAATCGGTTTTAATAGTGAACATTTTGATTTACCGGTATTAAATAACTATTATTTAGGTGATTTACTACTGTTGCCTCATCTTGATCTGATTGTTAAAGTAAAAGAGAGTTTAGGCATTCGTCTAAAACTCGCTTCTATTGCCGAAGCTACTTTAGACAATGTCACTAAAAGTGCAGATGGCTTACAAGCAGTGCGCTGGTGGCGCGAAGGAAAAGTAGATGAAATAAAAAAATACTGCGAGCAAGATGTAAAAGTGACTAAAGATATTTATGATTTTGGTCGCGAACACAAACAATTGTTTTATAAAAATTTAACTGGAGAAGTTTTACCATTTGCCGTAAACTTTGATAAAACCGAAAAACCAGTAACTGCAAACGGTAGTCCAGCAATAAAAAATATTAATTACACCTTACCTTTTTAATATGCTTACTCTTCGTCGTGAAACAGACTACGCTTTGCAGATGTTAAAAGTTCTGCATAAATCAAAAGGTCAGGTAATGTCTTTAAATGAGATTGCCCAAAAAACTAAGGTATCATTTTTATTTTTACAAAAAATTGCCAGAAAATTACGTCTGGCTAATATCATCGATGCACACCAAGGAGTAGCCGGAGGATATCAATTAGCGTTAGATCCAAAAAAGATTACCCTACGCAAAGTGGTAGAAGCGATGGAAGGTGAATGCTGTATTTTAAATTGTTTGGACAAAACCAAAAAAATTGAATGTTGCAATCCAGCTCAAACATGTGAACTAAAAACCAAGATGGGTAAGTTAAATAAAAAAATTGTTAAAATGTTAGACGATGTAAAATTGACTGATATTTAATATGTTTATAAAACCAAAAATTAAACGTGAAATTTATTTAGACCACGCGGCCACAACTTATTGTAGCCCTGAAGTAGTGGCGGCGATGTTGCCATATTTCACTGAGGTTTATGGTAACCCATCATCTCTTTATCACAAGGGCAGAGAAGCTAATGGTGTTTTAAACGATAGTCGTCGCACTGTTGCCAAATTAGTAAACGCCTTGCCGGAAAATATTATTTTTACTGGTGGTGGTAGTGAGTCAGACAACCTGGCCATATATGGTGTGGCACGTGCTCACGAAAGTAGAGGTAAACATATTATTACTACTACCATAGAACATCACGCCATCATTCACCCTCTAGAAGATTTACAAAAACAGGGTTGGGAAGTGACTTATTTAAAAGTTGACGAAGAAGGTTTTGTAAAAGTAGAAGATGTGGTCAAAGCAATACGTCCAGATACTGTTTTAGTTTCTGTTATGTATGCCAACAATGAAGTTGGTACGATAGAGCCGATCGCCGATATTGGCCGAGAAATTTTAAAATATCGCAAAGAAAATAATACAACTTATCCTTTTTTTCATACTGATGCTTGCCAAGCCGCTGGTTATATAAATCTAGATGTTGAAAAATTACATGTCGATCTGATGACCGTAAATGGGAGTAAAATGTATGGTCCAAAAGGGGTAGGGATGCTATATGTCCGTCGCGGTGTTCGTTTGAAACCATTAATTGTTGGCGGAGGACAAGAACGCCGTTTACGTGCTGGCACGGAAAATGTACCGGCAATCGTTGGTTTTGCCAAAGCTTTTGAGTTGGCCCAACAACAAATCGAATCAGAATCAAAAAGAGTTGGCGATCTTACCGCGTTTATGTGGAAAGAACTTCAAGAAAAAATTCCAAAATTAAAATTAAATGGACCAGAGTTGGGTGATAGACGTTTGCCAAACAATTTGAATGTTACTTTTATAGACGTTGAGGGAGAGGCGATGTTGCTATATTTGGATGAATACGGAATTATGTGTTCGACCGGTAGTGCTTGTACTAGCGAATCTCTTGATCCATCTCACGTTTTACTTGCTATGGGTTTGCCTTATGAATATTCTCACGGTAGTTTGAGATTTACTTTTGGTCATTGCAATAGCAAAAAAGATGTTGAATATATTATAAAATATTTACCAGATGTCATTAAACAATTGCGTGAAATTAGTCCGGTAAATATGGGAAATGTAAAACACGCTAAATACAAAAAATAATTATATGACTGACAAAAGTGTAAAAATTACAGACCCCAAACAGCCGGTGGATATTCGTTCTACTACTGGCGGTGGCGGCTGGTTGTATACCGATACAGTCAAAGACCACTTTTTCAATCCGCGTAATTTCATGCGCTACGGTGAAGAAGAAACTTTCAAACATAATGCTATGGGCCGTGTTGGTTCACCAGCTTGTGGAGATGAAATGGTTTTATGGCTCAACATCGACCCAAAGACTGAAAAAATTGCAGAATGTCGTTGGCGCACCTTCGGTTGCGGTAGTGCGATTGCCTCAACTTCAGCTTTGAGTGAAATGGTGGTAGAAAATGGTGGAATGCCAATTGATGAAGCTCTAAAAATTAAACCTCAAGATATTTTAAATAGACTCGGTGGTCTCCCAGATAGAAAAGTGCACTGTTCTGTATTAGGTGACAAGGCTCTACAAGCGGCGGTAAATGATTATTTTCGTCAAACCGGTCAACACACTCGTATTGTGACCGCTGGTTCCAAAGTGATTGATGCCGATCTACATATTACTGATCACGATATTGAAGAAGCGGTATTAGAAGGTGCAAAAACTTTGGAAGATTTACAAAAGAAACTGAAAATTGGTATAATTAACAAAGAATCTCTACCAGCGATCGAAGATCTACTTAGATATTATCAAGAAAAATATTATGGATAAGAAAAATATTCGTGTTTGTTGCGGTATGACCTGTGGAGTAATGGGCTCTGGCAAGTTGATGCGCAAGATTCAAGAGAATACTGGCCTTAAAGCTGGTGAAAAGAACGAAAAAGTTGATTTAAACTTTTGCAACTGCACTGGTCGCTGTCATATGGCGCCAATTGTTGCAGTTAACGGCAACTTTATTGATGAGGCTAAAGAGGAAACAATTTTAGCGGATATTGAAGAAGCCGCTACACGACCTCCTCAAGATCCTGGGATCATGGATGCCACCGTGGAAGAAGCTTTAAATAATGATTTTTTAGGTGACGTATAAAAATATGAATCCAATCGTAGATAAAGAAAAATGTATTGGCTGCGGCACTTGTGTCGCACTTGCTTCAAACACTTTCAAAATGGACGACGATGGCAAAGCAATTGTAATTGACCCAAAAGGGGACGACGACGATATGATCCAAATGGGGTGTGATTCATGCCCAACTCAAGCCATTACATTGGAATAAGTAGTTATATAGAACAAAAACCAATAGTTGCTTTTTCGCTTTTTTCGGCCGCGTGGCCGAAAGGATGAGCCTTCGGGCTCATAACCCGCTCAAAAACAACTATTGGTTTTTTTGTTTTATTGATTTTCAGACGTTTATTTGATAGACTACAGACATTAAAAAAATATTATGGATACTGGAAAATTATATATTGTCGCCACGCCGATTGGAAATTTAGGCGATATTACTTTGCGCGCTATTGAAACTCTCAAAAGTGTTGATTTTATTTTATGCGAAGATACTCGTGTTACCAAAAAACTACTCGATCATTATCAGATTACAGTCAAAACTATTAGTTATCACCAACATAGTGATTTTAAAAAAATTAAAGAAATAATGAACTTACTAAATGAAGGTAAAAACTTAGCATTGGTGACTGATGCTGGCACACCAGGAATTAGTGATCCAGGCAATATGTTAATCAGTGACTTGTTGAAAAATCATATCAATCAAATCATTCCGATTCCAGGACCATCCGCTATTGTCACGGCTTTGAGTGTCTCTGGTTTTCCTACCGACAAATTTTTGTTTTTGGGTTTTCCTCCTCACAAAAATAAAAGACAGAAATTTTTTAAAGAGGCCGTGGCTTACGATTTTACTGTAGCATTCTACGAATCCGGTCATCGCATAATGAAATGTTTAAAAGAATTAAAAGAATATCTTGATCCCAAAAAACAACTTTTAGTTGGGCGAGAATTAACCAAACAATTTGAAACAATTTATCGTGGTACGATAGATGAAATAATGGAACAGATGAAAGAAGAAAGAGGGGAGTTCGTCGTAATTATCAATAAGAAATAAATCCTCCAAATATGCATAAAAAAGAATCTGTTTACCTCACCACCGCCATCGCTTACGTAAATGCACCTCCTCATATTGGGTTTGCGTTAGAATTACTGTTTACCGACGTCATGGCTCGCTATCAGCGATTGTTAGGTAAAGACGTACGCTTTCTCACTGGCACCGACGAGCATGGTCAAAAAATATATAAAACCGCTCATGATCTTGGTCAAAGCGTTGAAGAGTTTACTAATACGACAGCCGCTAAATACTCCGAGTTAGCTGATATTTGGAATATTTCAAATGATGATTTTATTCGCACTACTGAAAAACGTCACATCTCAGGCGCACAAAAATTTTGGATTGCATCTTTGGATAATGGTGATATTTATAAAAAAGCTTACACCGGTTTATATTGTGTTGGTTGTGAATCTTTTAAAACAGAAAAAGATTTAGTGGATGGAAAATGCCCAGATCATTTGAAAGCACCGGAAGTTTTAGAGGAAGAAAATTATTTTTTTAGATTATCAAAATATCAAGAACCGATTGAATTTTTATTTGAACAACGTAAAGATTTTGTTTATCCAGAAAGTCGCTACAACGAAATGTATAACATTCTAAAAAATGGTTTAGAAGATATTAGTGTTTCTCGCGCGGCCAACAAACTCCCATGGGGAATTCCAGTACCTGGTGATGATACTCAAGTAATGTATGTCTGGTTTGATGCATTGACCAATTATATTACCGCGCTTGGATACGGCTCAAATGATGAAAAATTGTTTAATGAATTTTGGCCAGCCACTCATGTAATTGGAAAAGAGATAAATCGTTTTCATTCTTTGCTTTGGCCAGCCATGTTGATTTCTGCCGGTGTTGAATTACCAAAACAAATCGCTGTACATGGTTGGATGACCGTTGATGGACAAAAGATGAGCAAAACTATCGGCAACGTCATTAATCCACTCGAACTCACTTCTAAATATTCTTTGGAATCTGTCCGCTACTTTTTAATGCGTGAAATTCCTTTTGATAATGATGGTGATTTTTCTAATACAAAATTTGTTGACCGTTACACTTCGGATCTAGCCAATGGTTTGGGCAATCTTACCAGTCGTATTTTATCCATGGTAGAAAAATATTCCAACAATCAAATTCCTGCCGTAACTGAAGTAGACCATTCACCAATAGATTTATTAGAAAAAGAAATTTGGCCAACATATATTGCATACATGGATAAATGGAAATTTGTGCACGCCTTAGAAACTGCTTGGAAATTTATTACTTATTGCGATCAAACAATTTCCGATAAAAAACCATGGTCGTTGGCCAAAGAAGGTAAAATGGAAGAGGTACAAAATTTACTTTATCATCTCTGCGAATCCCTACGCCATATCGCCATTATGATTTATCCTGTGATGCCAGAAACTGCTGAAAAAATTATTGGCCAGCTTGGATTAAACCCAAGTACTGAATTTGCCAAACAAATTTCCGAATTACAACAATGGAGTGAATTAACTGTCGGTAATCAAATAACAAAAGGTGAAATTTTATTTCCTAGACTTTTAATATAAAATTATTTTATGCCATTATCATATTTTGATTTTGCTCTAATATTAATCATTGGTGGTTTTGGTTTATTTGGTCTTTGGTTTGGTTTGGTTCATACCATTGGATCATTGGTGGGAACATTTGCAGGCGTATACTTAGCCGGGTTATATTATGAACCCGTCGCAACTTGGCTCATCAATACTACTGGCTGGGGTGCGAATTTTTCAAAAGTTTTAATGTTCATAATTGTCTTTTTTGTAATTAACCGCTTGATCGGCTTGGTGTTTTGGATTATTGATAAATTTTTGAGCTTCTTTACCCATCTACCATTCATTCGTTCTTTGGATCGTTTGCTTGGTTTAACCTTTGGGTTGTTAGAAGGTGCATTGGGTTTGGGTGTTATCTTTTATTTTATTGGCAAATTTCCAGTTGGCATACAATTTATGGAATGGGTAACAACCTCCAAAATTGTACCATCGTTGGTCAAACTCGCTTCAATCCTTTGGCTTCTATTACCTGATGCAGTTAAAACAATTCAGAGTGTAATTCCCGGTTTGAAATAAAATGAAAAAAATTT
>CAINUM010000095.1 GCA_903853785.1 Candidatus Magasanikiibacteriota bacterium | reverse complement strand
TGCCATATTTTCGTAGATCAGTATACCAAGCATAATCCGCTTCATTCAAACCTTCGGCTTTAATGCGAGAAGTTAATAATTCCACATCATCTTCACGCTGACTACCGCCGATCAACTCACCACCACCTTCAGTGGCAATCAAATCGTCGTTGTAAACTAAATCTGGATTTTCAGCCGAACGTTTCATATAAAATGGCTTGATGCTTTTTGGCCATTTTTCGATGAACACCGGCACTTCAGAATCTTTGGTGAGAAGTCCTTCGTCATCATTTCCAAGATCTTCACCATATTTAATATCACTGCCCATTGAATTCAATTTTACGATCGCTTCGTCGTAAGTGTAGCGAGTAAAAGGTGCATCAGCCTTTTTTAGATTTTCAATGTTACGTTCCAACAATACTAATTCATCCATACAATGTACCAAGCAGTATTGAACGATATGACGTACCAAACCTTCTTGAATTTTCAAATTTTCTTCATGCTCCACAAAAGCAGCTTCAGCATCCATCATCCAAAATTCAGTGAGGTGACGTTTGGTCTTACTTTTTTCTGCACGAAACACTGGTCCAAAATCATAACAACGTCCCACCGATGCAATCGCTGCCTCGATATAGAGCTGGCCAGATTGAGAAAGAAAAGCTTCGCCGAGATCAAAATACGGTACAGCAAAAAGTGTGGTTGTACCTTCACAAGCATTTGGTGTGAAAACCGGAGAATCTGTTTTGATAAAATTTTGTTGATGTAAATATTCGTTGATCGCCATGATGATCGCATCACGCACGCGCAAAATCGCCCACTGACGTTTGGAACGCAACCACAAATGACGGTTGTCCATGAGAAAATCCGGACCGTGCTCTTTGTGAGCAATCGGATAGTCGATTGCCTTCTGAATTATTTGAAAGTCTTTAACTTGCAGTTCAAAAACATTGTCTTTTTTTGGATGCTTAGTGACTTCGCCGGTAACTATAATCGAGGATTCTTGAGTAACTTCCTCACAAGCCTGCCATACTTCAGCAGACAATCCTTTTTGCACGGCGACACCCTGCACAAATCCAAAACCATCTCTTAGTTCCAAGAAGGCAATCGGGCCACTACTGCGTTTATTATACAACCATCCTTTGATAGTGACTTCCTGTCCGACGTGTTCAGCTATATCTTTGATAAGAATATACATATTTTTTCATTAAAAGTATGTAAATATTAACAAATATGGCTAAAAAAGGCAAGTTTTAAAATTTGCCTTTCTCAATGAAATTCTTTACCGCCACAATCACTTCGTCCCAATCCATAATAAAACT
Source organism: Candidatus Magasanikiibacteriota bacterium (assembly GCA_903853785.1). Classification (GTDB taxonomy): domain Bacteria; phylum Patescibacteriota; class Patescibacteriia; order Magasanikbacterales; family GWA2-37-8; genus CAIOJG01. Next base: position 638 of record CAINUM010000095.1, on the reverse strand, counting down.
ATGCGCTGACGGAACTACTAGATAGTCCTTCATTCCATCAAGTTTCGTGGATTTAAGTGATACCTTACCATCAAATTTTCCAGCAATTATTCCTACTTCGTAATATGGTTTCATGATTGCTTTTGGCGGACTTTTTTTGCTTGAAGTCAACTGTTTTAAAGCTGGACCCAACACCTTATTCATTACTTCAAATCTACTAAACACATCCGCCATTTTCGAACCATTGTTTGGAGGGGCGAGCATCACTACTCTACCCAAATTTGGTAATTTATTATTAGCCAAAAAATGACGTACAATTATCCCGCCCATAGAGTGCGTGACAAAATGAATTTTTCTTTTTTTATCTAAACAATTTTCTTTTAAAATATTTTTTAAGTATCCATCCGAAATACTTTCAATGGTTTTTTCTTTGGATGGATAATCAATGTTTATCACTTCGTACCCTTCCTGTGATAATTTACTTTCTAACTTCTTCATAGATCTAGCACTTCGCCAAAAACCATGTATCAAAACAACATAATCTTTTTTTGTTTTCATATAAGCGAGGATATTTTAGTTAATTTTTTTTCACTGTGATATTGAGCGTACAAAAATACCAAACGATTGGCGATTTCAGTATTGTGTTCTAATACATTATC
>CAINUM010000094.1 GCA_903853785.1 Candidatus Magasanikiibacteriota bacterium | reverse complement strand
TTTTAATTGCTTTTGGTGCATATTGGCGTTATGGTCGTCCGGCACGGAAGTTGATTGTTATTGGTGTTACTGGAACAAAAGGTAAATCTACCACTTGTAAATACATTGCTTCAGTTTTACAGGCTGGTGGCTATAAAGTTGGTCTTATGTCGACGGTCGAATTTCAAATTGGAGAAAAACGCTGGCTAAATGATAAAAAAATGACCATGCTGGGCATGGGTCAGATTCAGAAAATGATTTCTGAAATGGTGAATGCAGGATGCCAATATGCAGTAGTTGAAACTTCCTCTGAGGGAATAATGCAATATCGCCATTACGGTTTGTGTTATGATGTTGCGGTCTTTACAAATTTAGGGACCGAACATAGTGAACGACATGGTGGGTTTGAAAATTTGAGAGCAGACAAAGGTAAGTTATTTGCTTCTCTAAAAAAATATTCACACAAAGTATTAGATGGTAAAAAAATAGAAAAAGTTATCGCAGTAAATTTAGATGATGAAAACTCTCCATTCTTTTTAAAATATCATGCGGATAAAAAAGTAGGTTTTAGTTTACAGTCTAAATCTAGTTTAGATGTTGACGAAACACTTCAGGCAAATATTATTTCATCTGATAATTTGGGGGTGCATTTTCAGGTTGCTGAAAATAAATACCACATAAATTTGGTTGGTGATTTCAACGCTTACAATGCGTTGGCTGCACTGACAGTTGGTAAAACACAAAATATTTCCGAAGATAAAATGGCTCACGGTCTTAGGGAAGTGACTATGATAGAGGGGCGAATGGAGTTTATCAATGCCGGCCAGGATTTTAAAGTAATCGTTGATTATGCTCACGAACCAATGAGTTTTACTGGTCTGTTTACGGCGTTAAGGAAGATAACTAAGGGTAAGGTAATTGCTGTGATTGGTTCTGACGGCGGCGGTAGAGATGTTTCAAAGAGATCAAAAATGGGAGAAATTGCAGGTAAATTATGTGATTATGTTATTGTTTCGGATGTAAATTGTTACGACGAAGATCCTTTACAAATAGCTCAAATGTTGGCTAAAGGGGCAAAGGAGTCAGGGAAAACAGAAGATAAAGATTTGTTTGTGATAGTTGATCGTTTCAAAGGTATTCAGAAAGCGTTTAGTTTGGCTGGGGCTGATGATGTCGTAGTGATTACTGCAAAAGGTACAGAACCGTATATTGCGGTTGCGAATGGTGAAAAAATTCCATGGAACGATCGCACAGTAGCTAGAGAAATTTTAGAACATTATGTCGCTAGCAAAAAAAATTAATTTGCGAAAAGGAGAAGACATTATCTATGTTACCAAAATATTTTGGCTTACATATTTTTGGCTTTATTTTTTTGGCTTTATTTTTTTAGGTTTGGCATCGTTCTTTATGTTTTGGTTATTTTCGAAAGGAGTCTGGGGTTATATAATTTTTGGCTTGGGAATATTGACTGGTCTTTATGTGATATTTCGTACTTGGTATTTTAAGAACAAGAATATTTCGGTTATCACATCAGAAAGAGTTGTGGATATTAGTTGTGAAGGTTGGTTTGATGAATACATATCAGTTGTTCATTTTAACAATATTTCGGATATATATGTTCGCAAACAAGGTGTTTGGTCTAGTATTTTTAATTATGGTTCAGTTGTTGTTGAAACCATAGACAGCCAGTCGTCCTTAAAACTTTCAAGTATCAGTAATCCACAAAATATTCTTGATATTTTAATTGAGAATAAGAATCTATTTGCGGATAGTAAAACTTTACGTGGTCAAAATAATATTTATAAAACTTTTTTAAATGTTATTCCAAATTTAGACGAGGCTCAATTATGTGAAATTCATGATTTGGTAGAAGGGCAGTTAAAGCATATAGATAAAGAATCAGAAATAGAAGAGGGTGAAATAAAAGAAGAAATTGCGGAAAAATTTTAAAGTGTTATAATCTAAGTATGGCTGAAGCAAAAAATAATAAATGGGGGAATGTTTTTTATTCACGCTGGTTTTTGCTGGTTCTTTTTGGTTTGGTAATGTTGCTAACATTTTCATATCTAAGAGCATACTATCAGGAATATAGAGTTCGCAGTGAAATAGATATATTGCGTGATGAAGTTCAAAATTTAGAAGTCAAAAAACTAGAAACTGTGGAAATCTTTAAACGGGTTCAATCTAAAGCCTTTATTGAAGAAAAAGCCCGTACTGAGCTAAATTTACTTAAACCGGGAGAAAAAATGGCAGTGATCCCAAGTGGTTCTCTTAAAACTAATATTGGACAAGCCGAATCTGATTTGATAAAATGGACTAATGTAAAAAATCCTATTAAATGGTTTAAATTTTTCTTTTTTAAAGATATTAAATAATTAATTTTATGGAACAAAATACTCCCCAGGAAGAAAAGCAGAAGGTTGTACCCGAAGTAAGTGCAGTTAATACAAAAAAATCAGCTACTGTAGACGAAAATAAAAACATGAAAATGTTTGCTTTTGGTATGGTAGGTGTTTTGGCAACTGCTTTTGTCGTTTCAGCCGTAGTAGGCATTTATCGTGTATATGCAAAAGCTGACACAGATAATTTTACAGTAACAGTTGCGAAAGCGTTACGTTTGCCAGTAATGAAAGTTAACGGCGAAAGCGTATTGTACTCAAATTATGCAGATGACATGAGAGCGATACAAAAATTGGTTGATTTTGATAAATTAAACAAAGGAAATTCTGCTGGACTAACTCCAGAACAAATGTCTGATCAAGTATTGTGGCGTTTAGCAAACAATGTTTTGGTAAAAAGTGCAGCTGCTAAATACGGCGTAAAGATCGAAACAAAAGACATGGACGATCTTAAGGCAAATTTATTAAAACAGTTCAAAGACCAATCAGAAGTTGAAAAGGAAATTCAACAACGTTACGGATGGACCTATGCTCAGTATGAAGAAAAGGTTATTAAGAATTTTATTTTACAACAGAAAATAGGTGAAAAAATTCAGGGTGATCAAAAAGCTCGCGAAGAAATTCGAAATAAAGCTTTAACTGTTTTGAATGAAATCAAAGCAGGAAAAGATTTTGCTGATGAAGCAAAAGTTTATGGTGAAGATGGTACAAAAACAAACGGTGGTGATCTTGGCTGGTTCGGAAAAGGGGATATGGTTCCGGAGTTTGAAAAAGCAGTTTATGCTCTAAAACCTGGTGAAATGACCCAAGATTTAGTCGAAACTCAATATGGTTACCATATTATAAAATTAGTTGAGACGAAAATTGAAAAGACAAAAGACGCTAAAGGAAAAACTGTAGAAGCAGGAAAAGTACATGCCAGTCATATCTTATTCCGTTTCCCAAGTCCTGAAACATTTTTGGATCAATTAGCTAAAACTGCAACTTTCCACTTATACGCAAAAGTTCACAATCCTTTCGCTGAACTAAACGCAACTACAACTCCTACTCCAAGTAAATAATTCAAATAGTAAACGGGGGCGAAAGCCTCCGTTTTGTTGCGGGATTAGTACAGTGGTAGTATGTGGCCTTCCCAAGGCTAAGATGCGAGTTCGATTCTCGTATCCCGCTCTTGACATAATTTTATACTTTGTTAGAATATATTTATTATGAATCAAATTTCTACAAATCAAATTAATAAGGGTAAGAAGAGCTTTTGATCTGAAGAAGTTATTTTGTTAATATTCAAAAGAGCTTTTTCAGAGATGAAAAAGCTCTTTTTTGTATCTGGACAAATTATTCTGCCTGCGCAGTGTGGGTAGATATCTGGTTTGGGTCTATAGCTGGGAGAAGAAAGAAGATGAGTAATGCAAGTATTGGTAAGATTGGTCAGGCGTACTATGACAGTGCAAATGGCCGTACGAAGGCATTTTTCACCACGCTCTTGACGAGCGTGCAGGAGGTTCGTGAGTGTCTGGGACAGGCGTTTGATGAGATGCGCGGCAGTCGCTTTTGTGTGCGGGTCTTGACTCGCAACGTGAGCGAAGAACAGCTGTGTTCGATTCGCTACATCTGTCGCGGACAAGAACTATCCTGTGAAGCGGTCATTCCTATCAACAAGCAGGGCGATTGTATTGCGTACTACGGTTGGAACAAAAAAAACCGCCATACGAAATCCGAACATCGCCAGCAAGAGATGGAGCTGCTTCATCGGGTGACGACGCGACTCGGTCATCATCAGCACGATTACACCGGTTACACGGTGGAGGTCGCGATCGCCAAGCACGATTGGGAGCCGAAAGACGCCCAAGACCTGCTCGAGATCTATCGGCGCACGTTCAGCGGCTATCTGGTTGAGTTCACGGCACAGTCCATCATGGACATGCTGTGCTCCAACTGGGTGTCCGTGGTTCGTAGTGACGAAAAGATTGTAGCGGTGGCCATGGCTGAAATTGCTCATATCGAATCTGGTGTGGGTGATCTGCGGATCTGCGAGCTCTCTGAGGTGGCGACGCATCCCGATTTTCAACGGCGCGGTCTGTCACATCTGGCCTTCGGTCAGCTGTTGCAGGCACTCGTTGAGTCGAAGATCGACGTCATCTTCAGTGAGACGCGAGCGGCAAGCTATGGTATGATGGCTGTGGCTCATGACGCTGGACTCGTGTCCTGCGGTCGTCTCGAGCAACATTGTGTCATCTCTTCTCCCTACAGCGAAGTTTCGCAGGATGGGGTCTATGGCGACTTGGTCGTCTTTGCCCTTCCTCCGGCTCGTTGATGTAGGCTCAACCAGCGCGATACCTGGGAAGAAAGTGTTTTGGTTCAAACCAAACATGAGTACTCCCAGGCCGCCTGATTGAATCTTTTAAATAAAATAAATTTATACAATAACTTCACATATGAATAATAATCAAATTAAAAATATTCTTCAGGCCAATCAATTAAACTTCGGAAGGATAGTAAATTTTGATTTCAACAACAATCCATTTTACATTTTTGATTTTACAGAAAAAAATGCAGATCTTTTGGGTTTGGATTTAAGCAATCAACAAAAATTTATTGATTATGTTTTTGAAACAATGAAAAAACATAATTGTGAAATTGGAATTGGTCGCTATGATGAAGATCGAATAATCTATCGTCGTGGTACATTGTTTGCTCAAAACGAAGAAGCACGTTCATTGCATTTAGGAATAGACATCTGGGCTAAGGCTGGAACAGAAATTTTTGCCCCAATTAATGCGGTTGTACATAGCTTTCAGGATAATGCTCATTTAGGAGATTACGGTCCAACGATAATCTTAGAACACATATTAGAAGACAAAAAATTTTATACACTTTATGGCCATTTGAGTCGTGAGTCTTTGGTTGGGTTGGAAACCGGAAAAGAAATTTTAAAAGGCGAAAAAATTGCCACCATTGGAGAATATGAAGTGAACGGTAACTGGCCCGCCCATTTACATTTTGAGATTATTTCTGACATGCAAAATAAAACTGGTGATTTTCCTGGTGTTGGAAAACCATCCGAAAGAGAGATGTGGTTGGAATTATGTCCAGATCCAAATTTAATTCTTCAGATCGATAAATTAAGAATATAATCTTCGTTGACTTTAGGATGAATGTGAGATATAATTTTTTTGTTTTAAAGACGCCATCTTAGCTCAGTTGGCAGAGCGACG
>CAINUM010000093.1 GCA_903853785.1 Candidatus Magasanikiibacteriota bacterium | reverse complement strand
TAATTATTATTATTTACCTAAATTTTTTGAAATAGCAGAGTGTATAGCTTTTTTTGATGATCGCCATGATCAGTCGCAAACAGGCGTAAAAATGATTAAAAATAAGGATAAAATAGCCATTTTGGGAGTTTTTCCTGAGGATGGCGATATTCACAATGCTGGTATTGCCGAGGATTTGATAATAGTCTATAATAGCTTAATGTTTAACTAATACTAATTAACTCCTAATTCATTTTATATGGAACAAGTCACCGAACAAAAAAAGTCATTCTTTGCCAGTTTAGATTCGAAAAGCGCTCTGATCGTTGGTCTAGTAGCTGGTGTGTTGGTTATCTGCACAATCGGCTTCTTGGTAATGCTTGGTTTGTATTTCAAGGGAAACACAAAAGCAGATCTTTCAGCAAAAGTATCTCCGGTTGCCAACAACACTGCTGCAACACAACCAACACAAGCCGCTCCAGTAACTGTTACAAAATCCGATCGTCCAAAAGTAGAATTATTTGTTATGGCATATTGTCCATATGGTTTACAGATGGAAAAAGCCTATTTACCAGCTTGGAACTTGCTTAAAAATAAAGCTGACATTGATGTTAAGTTTGTTTCATATGCAATGCATGGTTTGAAAGAAGTTGAAGAAAATACTAGACAGTATTGTATTGAACAAAATCAACCAGCAAAATATTCTGCCTACCTTACTTGTTTTACAGGTAAAGATGATTTCAAAGGATGTCTGGCTCAAGCCGGGATTGCAGAAAGTAGTTTAACTTCTTGTATTAATGCTACCAACAACAAATACCAGACTTTGGCTAAATACAACGACCAAACCACTTGGTTATCTGGTCGTTATCCAGTTTATCCAATCAATGGTGATTTGAATACTAAATATGATGTTCAGGGTTCTCCAACTTTGGTTATCAACGGTGCTCAAGTAGAAGGTGTAGATCGTACTGCTGACGGTGTTAAAAAAGCCATCTGCGCTGCTTTTAATAACCCTCCTGCAGAATGTGGAACAACTCTAGCTTCCGCTGCATATGGTGCCGGATTTGGATATGATGCTGCTGGAAACGCTTCCGCTGGCGCAGCTTGCGCTACCAACTAATTTTAAATTGTGATATAATATACTGGCTTTACATTAATTGTTATTATATGGGAAATTTCAAAAGAGGACTTATTTTGGGAGGAGCAGTTGGAGCTTTTTTAACTTGGCTCAACGCCACTCCACAAGGTAAAGAAATGCGTGCTAAAATCATGATGCATTTGGAACCACTATATGATGAATTAAAAGCTAGTATCAAACAGTTAGAGGGACCTACGCAAGAAATGTGGGATGCCTTAGTGGAAAGAGCGGTGGCAGAATATGCCGATAAAAAAGAGTTAGCCGAAGAAGTTCAGAATAACCTTGTAAAACAGTTGAAAAAGAAGTGGTCTCAACTGCAAAAAGAATTAAAAAAATCATAATTTTAAACAAAAGAAAAAGCGTCGATTATTCGGCGCTTTTTTTGATGTCATGAATTGTCATCTGAAGATCTCTATTTCCATTCCACTCATTGACTGATACGCAGAAGGCGATATCGATTTTATCTCCCTTATGAAGATTGTTTTTCCAGTCATCAGGATGTCGGTTGAGATCGCCCAAGCCAAATCCTATAGTTTTTCGGACAGTTTGAGAATTGTGTTTTAGGTTGAGACGTAAATGTTTTCCGTCTATTCCAACAGGGTCGATATTTATAATAGTTAAACCACGAGCAGCATATATCGGTTCTTCATTATTCATTCCAAACGGTTCAAATTTTTGTAATAAATCATACATCGGCCAATCGATTTCATCAAGATCAACTTCTGAATCGATATTAATTTGTGGCACAAGTTCGATTCCTTTTGTTTCGACCGGAACTTTTTCGTTTAAGAATTTTTTAAATTCTTCCAGCGATTCTTTTGTTTTTAAAGTAAAGCCACATGCTTGAGGATGTCCACCAAATTTATCGAAAAATTCTGGGCGCTCTTGCATGGCAGCGATGAGATTAAATTCTGAAATACTACGACCAGACCCCACGATTTCCTTATTACTACTTAAGCCCATTGCTAGGGATGGTTTGTAAAACATGTCTTTGAGACGACCAGACACTAATCCTAAGACACCAGTCGGCCAGTCTTCACCAAAAGCAAACAAGGCAGGATTTTTTTCTTGATCCGTATCTTTGATTTGTTTAATAGCTTGATTTACTAAATTTTCAGTTAATTTTTGGCGGTCAAGGTTGTTTTGATTTAGTTGCCAAGCCATATCTTCGGCTTCGTGTTCATCGGTGGCCATAAGGAGAGCATAGGCGCTATTAGCATGGTCCATCCGACCGGCAGCATTAAGGCGGGGGACAATCTGGAAACCAATCATATGGGCATCGATTGATCCGCGTTTAGGCAGTCCGTTTTCATCCAAAATTCCGGCCACAAACATTAGTTTCTTTAAACCAATATTTCTAGTTTTATTTAATACTGTAAGTCCGTATCGAGTAAGTGTACGAGATTCGCCAAGTAATGGCACCATATCACCAATAGAGGCAATGGCCGCTAAATCTAACAACCATTTTTCAAATGCTTCGTGTGATTGTCCGTCGAGTAATTCAGTATTTGTTTCTTTGTGTTTTTTTAATAATGCTTGTACTAATTTAAAAGCTACTGCTCCGCCACACAGACCTTTGTCTGGATAATTTTCTCCTGGAATTTTTGGATGAATGATTGCGTCAGCTGGTGGAATTTCTGCTGGAATTGAATGATGATCAGTAATAATTACCGCCATGCCAAATTCTTTGGCTAATTTGACTTCAGGGGTGTTGCTCACTCCACAATCACAAGTAATTATTAAATCAGTATGTTTTTCATTAAGATCCTTTACGGTGTTTATGTT
>CAINUM010000092.1 GCA_903853785.1 Candidatus Magasanikiibacteriota bacterium | reverse complement strand
TTGCTCCGAAAGATCGAGGGCTTTCTTTAGCTCAATTTCAGACTCATTTAATTTTTTATTTTTTTCTTCAACTTCCTTAGTTCTATTTTTTACTTCATTGTCCATTTTTTTATAAACGTTAGTTAGTTTTTTTGCCATTTCATTAAATGATCTGGCTAAGACTGCAGTTTCATCATTTGCCTCCAAATCTTTTTCATTTAAATTTATTTTAAAGTTACCACCTTCTATTTCCTTTGTTATTTTGCTTAGACGAGAAATTCTATTAGTAATTCTTCCAACAAAAAACACCAGAATGGAAAAAACTAAAATAATCGAACTAATAAATCCTGATAAAAGAATAAAATTTGAACTATTTACCAGTGAAATCAAATCTTTTGTTGGCTTTTCGTAAATCACTGTAATATCACCATCGAATTTATAACCAATAAAGTTAAGCCCTTCTATATAGTAACCCTCTGGTATATTTTTACTTAATTTTTCTTTTACACTAAAAACTTCACTTTCATCATAAGGTGCTAAGCCCAAGAAATTTGGAACAGCTCTCGTTGTTAGGAACATCTCACCATTACGATCTAACAAATCAACCGCACTGTTGCTTTGTAGATCCCACAAATAACCGTGCAGTTCCGATAAATCAATAAACCCTACAACAAAACCAAGCATTTTACCTTTTTCATTTTTAACTGGTACGGCAAACGCCAACGTAGGTTTTTTACTTACAGCGTTAATAAACGCTGATGAAAGATATGGTTTGTCGCCAGCTATTATACCCTTACAATAATCTCTTAACGAGAAATCAACACCGACCGCAGATTGAGATCGTTTATCAGCCGCAATTACTAAACACTTAGTACTACTAACTTCTTGCAAAGCGACATTTCCCACAACTCCAGAAACATCATTTATAATTGTTAATTTTGAAGTTACGACTGCCAAATTACTAAAATCTTTAGTTTCTAAAGCTTCTAACATTGCTGGGTCTTCAGCTAAACTTGTCAAACTACTTTTAGCACTATCTAAATAAAAATTTATTAATTGGGACGTGTAGTTAACTGTATTTTTGGTATCAAACACTAAATGGTCAGTTAATCTTTTGCTATTCTGATTATAAATCATCAAAATAGACAAAGACCCCGTAATTACCATAGCAAGGCCAACTGCTAAAAGAAGTTTAAATTTTATTGACATATTATTTAAATGGATAACTCTCTAATAAATTGATGGTCAATTATATCTGTAGAATCTACTGAGTCTTTTATCATCTTTCCTTCCAGTAGATAATCAACAGTATTTTCTATGATTTCATGTAGTGAGTTTGAATTGCTTCCAAAAGACATTACTTTTAAGTTACTAACTAACGAAACTTGTTCAACGCCGGAATATTGAAGTTTAAAATCGTCAACAGAAATATTTAAGTATTTTGCCCCTATTTCATAAGCTTTTTCTGGATTTGTTTTAATAAAATCTACTCCATCAAAGTAAGATTTTACTACAGCTGCGACTTTATCATGATTATTTTTTATATAATCTCCTCTAAAAGCAACGGTATCCACAATAACACCTGGCGAATCCGCCGACGTATAAATTTTCCAACCATTACCTTTTTCTACCGCATTTGAGTAATCTGGCTCCCAAGTAACTGCCGCATCCACTTCCCCTCTAACAAAAGCTTGAGCCGCTTCGGGTGCCTGTAGATCTATAATTTGAATATCAGACAAATTAAGTTCGTGTTTATTTAAAGCATCCTGCAACAAATATTCACTCAGAGTACCCTTTGCAACCGCAATTTTTTTTCCTTTTAAGTCCGATATTAATTTTATATCTTTTTTTGCTACGATACCATCGGCACCGTTAGAAAAATCTTGAGCTAAGACAATTTTTGTATCACTTCCCTGACCAACATCTTCTACCACATCAATCAATGCCAAATCACCAAAGTCTACTTTACCTTCATTAAAATCAGTTGATAGTTTGGTATAATTATCTTCTTTTACCATTTTTACATCTAACCCATTTTTCTTAAAAAATCCCATGTCATAAGCTACCAAATTTGGTAAATTTCCAGGCCAGTCATTAAAACCGTAATTAATTGATCCTAAAAATTTTGGTTGTGATTGTTGGTAATAAACATATCCGCTAATGGACGTAATTACTAAAACCGAAATAATTGTAATAATTCTTTTCATGTTAATAAAATATTAAATATGAACACAATAATTATATCACATTTTGAGTAAATATGCTTCACCATTGGTGAAAAACTGATCACCACCAAAATTTTCTCCTAGAACTGGGTCAACCAACTTTATTTTTTCATAATTCAATACATTTCCCGTGTTTTGCAAATCAGCAAATAACAAATCTCGTTCGGTGTCGATATCAGGGCTAATTTTGTGTGTAATGAGCCATTTTATGCCAATATCTAAGCTTACTGTCCCAACATATATCGTTTCTCCCTGAGAAGTTTTTAAATTTGTTTTCCAAAACCGCGCATGATGGCGCTGTCTAGCGCTTTTGGTTTCGGTTGATTTTTCAAAACCAAAATCATGGACTTGTTTATTCCAAAATGATGGAGTCATCGGTGCGGTCGGAAAATCGGTATTAGAAATTGAATATTTTAATATTTTCAAAGAAGATTTAATGTCTACCTGATCAGCCAATGTCCAACCAGCTTTGCTAAAACTAGCAATTAATGACTGGTCATCTTTAGTTGAAATAATGAAATTTATTGGCTCTTGAAAATCACCGGTGAGTGTTTCTGAATAGCGAGTTAATTCATAATCTGAAAAAATTTTAGCCATGTTTTGTGTTGTTCTAGCTATGGTAATCGGTAGTTTAGGTAAAAACTTTGGTTTGAACGAAAGACCATAAAAAATATAAAATACAAATACAAAAATCATCAAACTGTAAAATAATATTTGTGTTTTCTTGATAACGATTTTTTGAACATTTAATTCAATTGGAAGCTTAAATAGTTTCAGTTCTGTAAGCCAAATTCCAATAACAAGCCACAGCAAACCAACCAAATATCCGGTCCAGACGTCGCTAACATAGTGCACTCCTAAATACATTCGACTAAAACCAATGGCGCCAACTACAATAAATGTTAAAATAACAATTAATATGCGGTGAAATTTTCGTTTTGTCCTCTTCAGCCATAAATAGGCAAAAAAACCATACAATGCAACTGCTATAGTTGCATGACCACTAGGAAATGAATTTGTACTTTCCAAAATAACTGCCCCAACTGGTCGTGGACGTTGAAAAATCCATTTTGCAATATAAGTGAAAGTCTCACCACCAACTATCGATATTAACAAACCGAGTATTTGCCAATTTTTTTTAGTCAACCACAACAAAATCACGGCAACAAGTGTAAAAATCACGACAGTCGGAGTCTGGCCAAGTAAAGTTATCCAAATAAAAAATTTTACTGCCGACGCATTGCGAAAAACATACAACAAATTATTAACACGTACATCTGCCTGAACTATTGAATCCAATGTGACAAAACTGTTAATCGCTCCTACTAGCAAAAACATTACAAAAACAAAAAAAGCAACCAAAACAGTAACCTTATAACCAGAAAATTTTGTTTTGTCTAACCTCCGTTTTAGAAAAGATAGCGAACGAGGAAATTTTAATTGGATATTTTGTATTTCTTCATCGCTAGCAAGCGCTATTTTGAACGATTTGTATAATGATTTGAAAATATTCATAATTTACAAATTGCCAGCAAATTCTATATATTTAATTATATAATTTTACCACACAATTTAAAAAATGTGAAAAATTGATATTGACAAAAGTCATTTTATGTGCTATAATATCACTGTAATTTGGCTAATATAAGCTAAAAAAATATTTTTATTTAATTCTAATATAAATCGTATGCCTACAAGCGACGTTCAAGATAAAGCTCCAGATTCATCAAAAGAATTTAAGGCGCCAGCTTATCAGCTTGAGGCAAAACGTGAATATTTAAATTTTCAAAAAGTTGAAGTAACTAAAATTGATAAGACAAAACCATGGAAACCAACGTTGGAGGTTAGAGTAACCAAAGAAGACGGTACGGTGGTTGAAGGACTAGATGCGAACTCTCCATTTTTTACTTTTTATGATAAAGAAGGAAATCCATTAAATGTTTCGGCAGCAGCTTCTGGTCATATCGATAGTCTACATATCAAAGGGGAAGATGTTGGCAGTAAATTTGATGAAGCATCTTTAGAAGATTTATTTCGTGATGCAGCAGCCAAAATGCCAGAGGGAATCGCTACTCAACCTGGAACTTCAGCTTTTGATGTCGATATGGGAAAAAGTATGGGCAAAGAAGGAATTTGTTCGATGCAAGAATTATTAACTTCAGGTACAATTTCACAAGCTGACATTGATACTGCTCAAAAACTCAAAGAAATTGTCAGAGAATTAAACAAATCAGGTAAAAAAGAAGAGAAAGACGCATTTATTGCTGATTTTAAAACAAAAAATAGTGATTGCAAAATTCAATTTCAACTCGTTCGAGGTGATGTACTAGTACCAATAGTTGATGCACCAAAACAAGATACCACAAGATTATTTATGGTTTTTGGTCCAGATGCAAGTGGTAAACAAAAAACTTTGTATACCGCAGCTCCAGGCCGCAATATGCCACGTCACCCAAACCCAGGTCAACACACAAGCAAAGAAGGGGTGTTGGATGAAGCTACATTTAAAGAATCCGCCGATGCTTGGTTTGATACTGTAATGTTAACCGGCAAATAATTCAAATAAAAAACTCCGATCTAAATGGTCGGAGTTTTTTTATTTAAAATTATTTTTCTAATGTTGCCAAAATTAATCGTATTTGTTCTTCTGTAAGTTCTAATTTTTTTCTTAACATTCCATCGACAATTTTTTCTAAGACCGGTAAATTATTTTTTACGGCTATTAATCTAGGATATATCTCCGCCACTCCCACTAATTTATTTCCGAGGATACTTTCTAAAAATTTTATAGACTCTGGAACCACAATCGGTTCCTTAGGTTTTTCAACCTTTACAACGGCGGTTTGAACCTGGACCAACTGATCCAGTCGCAATGGTTCTTCATCGACTGAAATCAAAAGTTTGTTTGCATTCACTAAATGTTCTTCTAATTGGTCGTCTGTAAAACCACTTTTTTCTTTTAATCTTCGCAACATACTTCGTAGATCTGCTCGTAAACGACGAGGCGTTTCTTGAAACAACGCAGTGATAACCTCGGTATATTTATCATATTTCTCAATAACTATTCCTGCAAATTGTTTATTGTCAGATTTTTTTATTGATGATATTAAAATTGAATATTTTTTTGGATCATAATCACTTGGAATTTCTAAAGCAGCCTTTCCAGTCACATTTATTACCGCTTCATCAAAAAATCTTTTTACCATGTCTTCGTCAGATTCACCAGCTTTTTTATATGATTTTTTTAAGGCTTCCAAGCGCTGTTCGCCAATATGAATCATACCAGCCCCAATATGATCTTTTGAACTCTGATAGCCATTGTTCACAATAATATGGGCCTTAGTACCATCAGGCATTTTTCTATCAATTTCCACTGCACGAGTTGTTGGTGAATGCACGTGCGAAACATCCATCAGAGTTTCGTTTTCATTACAATATTCCTTTACAAAAAATTCTAATTGTAATAAATTAGCAAACCCATTTTTAAGCACAAGATCTTTTATAACTTTAATAGGAATATTAAATTGTTTTATGTGTGCAGATAAATTTGGAAAATTTCCACTATTGATCATCTGATCCATCTGTTCGACCGGCGTATCTTTTGTAAATTGTCTTACCGGCGTTGTTTCGTATCTTTTCAAAACATAACCGTCGCGACGATCTTCTTCGACAACTTTTATATGTTCTTTTCTTGAACGTAATTCTTTGAAAGCACCCTTACCAACAAGCTCGTCTACTTTTGATTCCTCCACCTTAATTCCGGACTCGGTCGCGAGTGAAACAAGAGTAAGCAAAGACCCTCTTCGATCAACTATTTCACCAATCAGTTGTTTTTGTTCTAATTTATTCAATAACGCTTGGCGCTGCTGTTGCACGACACCCAGTACAATCAAATCATCACCTTTAACCAAAGGTATCATTAATTCTCTTTTATTTTTTTCTTCAAGAATCGGAAGTAAAAATTCTACTTTGGATTTAACAAGCTCCCAACCAGTTGTCATTTTTTGTTTCTGTTCTGAATCAGGAATTGAAAGCAATTCAACTTCTTGCATCATGATTGTGGCCCTAATCACATCCACCAAGGGTATGCGTGCATTCAACAACTCTATCGGATACGCATCTTTTATAATTTGTTCGGCCAATTCTTCCGGAGGAAATTCTTCAAGATCACGCAAAGCATTTATGCCCCGCATATGATTTTTTATCCACAACGATACCATTAAAATATCTTCCGAAGATAATTTTTTATCAGATGAAAGACTATCTTGCATCTGCG
>CAINUM010000091.1 GCA_903853785.1 Candidatus Magasanikiibacteriota bacterium | reverse complement strand
GCGGTCGGTATCTTTTTCGATGGTTGTGATGCTTTGACCGGTATGATCGGCCAAAATTGTATTGAGTTGCTTCTTCATACGCAAGATATGTTCGGCATGAATTTTTATGTCTGAAGCTTGACCTTCCATCCCACCCATTACTTGATGAATCATCACTTCAGCATTTGGGAGAATTAAACGTTTACCTTTGGCACCTGAAGCCAACAGTACTGCCGCCATACTTGCAGCCATACCTACACAGATAGTAGATACATCGGATTTGATGTATTTCATGGTGTCATAAATGGCCATACCTGCTGTAACCGAACCACCTGGAGAATTGATATAAATTTTAATATCAGTTTCAGGACTTTGATTTTCCAAGAATAATAATTGAGCAATAATAATATTAGCTACATGATCATCAATTGCTTGACCGAGGAAAATAATGCGGTCGATAAGTAAGCGAGAATATATATCATAAGCACGCTCGCCATAGCTTGTCTTTTCAATAACGGTAGGTATAAGGATTTGAGATTTAATATCAGTCATATTTTTTAAGTTATTTTATAATTTTACTATCATTAGCCATATAAGTCAAAATTACAATGTTGTAATTTTAGCAATCACTTCATCGATAGTACCAGCGGTCGTAAATCCAGCTGCTTTTTTATGTCCACCACCACCAAGTTTTTTAGCCAAGGCGGAGACATCAACATCGTCTTTGGTAGTGCGGAAACTGCCTTTAATTTTTCCGTCTTGTGTTTCTTTCAAAATCAGAGCCATTTTGCCTTCATCTAAATTATTTAAAAAATTGGCAATTCCTTCACTCTCTGTTTCGCTGATTTGATGAGTTTTTAAATCAGTTTGGGTAATATAGGTGTAGACCATATCCAAATCTATATTTTTATTAAGACGATTTAAGACATCACCCCAGAGACGAAGCAGGTTGATAGATTTGTTGCGCACAATTTGTTCGTTGATCATATTCATGTTTCCTCCGCGACGAATCAAATCCCCAGCAGCCGACATCGCCGTGTCGCTAGTGGCTGAGTTGGTAAAGTTATCAGTGTCGGTAATAATACCAGTCAAAAGCGACGTGGCCATGCGGTGGCTGATATGCGCTTGAACATGTCTTAAAAAATGGTAAACCACTTCGGCGGTCGAGCTAGCAGTGGAAATCACAAGATTGTGATGGCCGTATTTTTGGTTGGTGTGATGATGATCAATATTAATAATTTCTGCGGAATGGTTTTTTACAAAATTATAAATACCAGCATATTGCAAATCGCCTGAATCTAAAACTATAATAGTATCAAGTTCCGGATTAGCAAAAATTTTAGGATTGGTTTGAAGTTTTTCACTATGTGGCAAAAATGCCAAACGAGGGTTCAACGGGGTAAGACAAAAAATTTCAGTTTTTAAACCAATTTTATCTAGATGCTCAAAAAGCGCACAGGCGGATCCCAGAGCGTCACCGTCCGCATTTTGATGGGCAACGATGACGATGGCGCGAGCACGTTTGAGGCGGTCGTAAATTTGTAATGTTATTTTTCGCATAACACCGGAGATTATCATACAAATAGTGGGTTGTCAACAGTTGCGCCCCAAACAATATTTTGATACAATAGGTCACAATTGCCTTATGTATTTGAAACGATTGGAAATTCAAGGATTTAAATCTTTTGCCACTAAAACGGTGTTGGATTTTTTGCCGCCTCAAAATGGTCGTTTTAGTATCACTGCGGTAGTTGGTCCAAACGGTTCGGGCAAATCCAATGTAGTGGATGCATTGCGTTGGGTAATGGGTGAGCAGAGCATCAAAACCTTACGTGGCAAGAAAAGTGAAGATATTATTTTTGGCGGTTCTGAATCCAAAGGACAATTGGGGGCTTGTGAAGTTTCTATGATATTGGACAATAGTGATGATCGCGTGCAGATTGATTTGCCAGAAATTGTGATTACTCGCCGGTTGTACCGCAGTGGAGAAGGTGAATATACTATTAACAACAATCCAGTTCGTTTGCTCGATATTCATTTGTTGTTGGCCAAAGCTCAGTTTGGTCAGCATTCATATAGTATAGTCGGACAGGGGACAATTGACCGTTTGTTGGTGGTGAGTCCGGCTGAACGCAAAGATTTTTTGGATGAAGCTTCTGGTATCAAAGAACACCAAATCAAACAACATCAAGCCAACCTCAAATTAGCACGTACTGCAGAAAATATGTCACAGGTGGATGTGTTGCTCAAAGAAGTTGAGCCACGTTTGCGTATGTTGTCCAAACAGGTGCGTAAATTAGAACAACGCCAAGAAGTAGAAATAAATTTACGCGAGACTCAAGAAAAATATTACGGCTCATTGTATGGTTCTAATAAAAAGGAGATGGATCGTTTGGAATTGGAAGTAAACAATTTGGATGCGCAATATAAAATTACTTTTAAAGAATTGGAAGACACCCAATTGGAATTATCCGAATTGGCTCGCAGTGAAAGTCGCCAAGAAGTTTTTGTAAAATTACAAGAAAAATATCAGGCCGTTATAAAAATTAAAAATGAATGGGAGAGACAGCTCGCGGTAATTTCTGGAAAAATTCAAAACGCTTATAGTGATTTAGGAAAACAAAATATTGGTTGGTTGGAAAAGAAAGTTGATGAACTGAAGGCGGTTGGGGAACAATTTGTGTTGGAACAAGAGAAATTGGAAAATGAACTCACAAAAGCTGAAAAAATATTAGCAGAAAATAATACAAAAGTATCTGAGTTAGCACGTGACAAAACTCAGGCGGCAGTTCGTTTGTCTCAACTACAAGTAAAACAATACGAACAAAAATCCGAACGCCAATATTTGGAATTTAGTGGTCTGACTGCAGTTAAAGCTGTTTTAGAAAATAAAAATCGTTTGGGTAAAGTTCATGGTTTGGTCGCAGAATTGGGAGAAGTAGAAAATGATTATCGCACTGCTTTGGAAGTGGCTGCGGGTCAGCACCTATCCTCATTGGTAGTTGCTGATGAAGGTGTGGCTCGCGCGGCCATTGAATTTTTGCGTGACCAAAAAATGGGAGTGGCGACTTTTTTACCAAACAACAAAATTTTTGGACGTGATGTCGGAAGCGATATTCGTTCGTTATTGAATGAAGACGGTGTAATCGGACTAGCCATTGATTTGGTAAAATTTGATGAAAAATTTAGAAATATTTTTTCGTTTGTTTTTGGTGATACGGTGATCGTAAAAAGTTTGGCGGTCGCTCAGAGTATCGGTATCGGACGTGCCCGTATGGTGACTCTAGATGGTGATGTTGCCGAACGTCGTGGTGTAATGAAGGGTGGTTGGCGCGGTCAAAAGAGAATGCATTTGAGTTTTTCTGGACGCACGATTTTTTCCGATGGTGAAGGCCAAAATTATCAGGAAGAATTAATTAAGCAAGAAAGTAGTTTCAAAGATTTTGAAATTAAATTGGATCAGGCCAAGACTGCCGCGTTGTTAGCGCAGATGGACAAAGAAAAATTATTTAGCAAATTGGAATCAGTCCAAATTGACCAGAAAAAAAATCAAGATGAAATGTCTGGAATGGAACGCGAGTTAAATTTCTTACAGATGAGTCCAGAAGAATATGGCGTGCATTTGACCGAATTAGAAAAAGAAAGAGAAAAAATAAAACTAGAAATTGTATCTACCGAATCTGAAGGTGATAAAATTGCTGAAGAAATTAAACAATTTAATGATAGTGAAGAAATCAAAAAACAACGTGTGTTTGGGTTGCAGGAATCGATGCAGAAAAAGCAATTGGAAGTAAATGGAATTTTATCTACTCGCAATGAATATAAAATTCAGCTCGCAAAATTGGAAACAAAAAATGAAGATTTATCGAATGAAGTAAGTGGTGAAATGAGTGTGTCGCTGGCGGCATTGGCCGAACGCGCTTTTGAAATACTATCTCAATCCGAATTGGAAATTGCTGCCGCTGATATTCAAAAATTAAAATATCAATTGAGCTTGATTGGTGGTATTGATGATGATGTGATTAAAGAATACGAAACTACCAAAGAACGTTATGATTTCCTAAGTAGTCAATTAAAAGATTTGACTACAGCCACCGACGATCTGTCTAAGATGATTGATGAGCTTGCTGAAATCATGAAGAAAAAACGTTCAACTGCTTTCAAACAAATTCGTAAAGAGTTTGATCGATATTTCAAAATATTATTTAACGGTGGTAGCGCTGCGCTCGAGGAAATTTACGGTGAAAAAGAAGATGATGAATTGTTGGCCGAGGAAATGGGAATGGCTGAGGGTGTGACCGAAGCGTTGGAAGCGATAAAACCGGTGGTAAAAAAACGTGATAAAATTTTGACCGGTATAGATATCGCCGTAAATCCACCTGGTAAAAAAATTAAAAATATCAGCTCGCTTTCTGGTGGTGAACGTACCCTCACTTCGATCGCCTTGATCTGTGCAATTCTAAATTGCAACCCATCGCCATTTGTGGTTATGGATGAAGTCGAAGCCGCCTTGGACGAAACCAATACATTGCGATTTGCTAATATTATGAGTGAATTAGCCACAAAATCTCAATTTATTATTATTACCCACAATCGTGTAACAATGCATAGTGCTGACGCACTTTACGGTGTAACGATGGGTGGGGAAGGTATTTCCAAGCTATTGAGTGTGAATATTGGAGAAGTCGGTCGTTATGAAGACAAAACCAAAACCGAAGTAAATGGGTCAAACATTGACAAAAACAGCTAAATACAATATAATAACGTTGCTCTAAAATTCTCTGTGACTTCACAAACCATAGAGAGACTTTTAAAAATTAAAATAAATTATGTTAGCTATTCGATTACAACGTATTGGAAAAAAGAAATTTGCCACTTACCGTATCGTCGTTTCTGAAAAAGCACGCGATACTCAAGGTGATCATTTGGAACAGGTTGGAACTTACAACCCACATGCTAAAGAAAATCAATTTGCCCCTGTGACAGAAAGATTGCTTTACTGGATTAGTAAGGGTGCTGTACCTTCAGAAACTATCCACAATCTATTAGTAACAAATAAAATAATTGAAGGTAAGAAAAAGAAATCAGTATTTGTTAGTAAAAAACGTGCAGCTAAATTGGCAGAAAAAAAGAAGGCTGCATAATAGTTGACGAGCTCTTCGTAAAAATGATAAAATGAAGACACAGAGCTGGTGGTAAACTCCACACGTCGACAGACTGTTGATTTGAAAAAATAATGATAATACTATGGAAGCAGATCAGATGTTTGTAGAGGCACTCGTGAAAGCGATTGTCAACAACCCAGACAAAGTAAAAACAGACCGCACAATCGATGAACGCGGTGTACTCATTACTTTGGATGTTGATCCAGCAGACATGGGCTATGTCATCGGACGTGGCGGTCAAACCGCTCGTTCAATCCGTACCTTGCTCAAGATCGTAGGCGCAAAGCACAATGCTCGCGTAAACCTAAAGATCAACGAGCCGGTCGGTGGT
>CAINUM010000090.1 GCA_903853785.1 Candidatus Magasanikiibacteriota bacterium | reverse complement strand
CGGTAGTATTCTCAACCACTCAATAATTAAATAAAATATCTTTTTTACTTTTACATGAGTGGATAGAAGTAGTTCTCGAATTTTGGCAGTAGTTTCTTCGCCTTTAATTTTAAATTCTTGTTTAGCGATTGGGGATAGCTTAGAATATTCTTCGGCAATACCGATCTCTAATATTTTCTCAATCTTAATCGCTACTTCGTCTTGAACTTGAGGGATAGGTGGTATAACTTTTCTAACTTTTATTGGTACAATTTTTGGAGTATCTTTTTCCAAAGAAGTTTTTGATTCATTGGTTTTTTCAGTGGGTATTTGTTCTTGTTCTTTGTCGTCAAAAATCTCCGGGGTGGTTAGCTCGGATTCGGGAGTAAGTTGTTCGGTTGGACTTTTTTGGTTGTCTAATTTTTTATCAATCATAATGGTAACTATTATAACACTATTTTATTCAAAATAAAAGTAAATCAAGTTTGCATGTGGATGGTTTTAAATATAAAAAAATGGCTTTAACCATTTTTAGGAATTTTATATTTGATGGTCTGATGGTCTGCGCCGCTTTTGCGCAGACCATCAGTAGTTTTCCTCCTTTAATTGAGGTTAATCCTCAATGATTTCGCGCAAACGCGCGAGGTTGTTGTCGAGCTTCACTCCTCGGTCAAGCCAATAGCAGTGCGGTGTGCCGTGCGAAAACCAGTACAACCGTGTCATAGGTGACGCAGCTGTTTGAATGAGTCGCATGATAGACCGGCTGCTAATGGTCGTGTCTGTGGGGGCACCGATGACCATGTTTTGCCCCCGCCAATGGGAGCGAACTTCTTCCCACTCTTTGGTACCGTTGTACCAAAAGGTGAGCTGAAGAAAAACTAGGGCCGAATCGGGCACCAAAGACCAAAAATAATCGTCGAAACGATCAGAATTGATCTCACCACTGAACAGACCTTGAACGGCCGAGCGTGGGGGCGAAAGCCCTCGCGAAATTCCCAGCAAGGCCAAGAACACGTAGGGCACTGCCAGCAAACCGCCCTTCATCCAGAAGGTCAGGTGAAAGGCAAAGTCGTGCCAGGTTAAAGGAACCGGTGCGATCTGCACCAGTCGGTCTGTGCACCCGCTGATCTTGAGGTGGCTCAAACAATGGCGGGCGATCATAGAGCCGACGCTGTGCCCAACAATCGTGAGTCGCAGGCCGATCAGCTCGTGGCACTTCAGCTGAAGAATGGTCTCGACCACCTCCCGCTGTTGAGTTGCGATGCTTTGCCATCCAAGAAAATGACTGGCGCGTTCGTTTTCCTGTCGTCGAACGATGATGACGATGGTGTGGGAACGGTTGATCACCTTGATGGTGTCTTCCCAGCTCTCAGCTGGTTGGTTGAAGCCGCTGATGAACACGAATGCGCGCCGGGAATTTCCCTTTCGCACATAGGCTAGACGCTGGTGATAGCCCACCAACTCAAAGCCCATCTTATCGTAGATACTCATCTTTTCCTCGCGGTAGTCGCACTGTTGCGACATTTGAAAATAACACATTTATTGTTTGTTGTCAATTATATATGGGAGTAAGTCATGTCCTTATTCTAGAATAATTTTGAACGATTATAAATTTTGTGTTATAATAAAAACATAATAATTATTATGGCTTCAAAAAATATTTATCAATTAGAAAATCAAGGGCGTTTGTGGGTCAATGTGACTCATCAAGGTGAAAAAGAATTACGTGAAATTCAAAAACGTTTTGGTTTTGATGAATTAGATGTAAAAGAAAGCCTGCCGCCATTTCAGAGACCAAAAATTGTTAAGCGCGACAGCTATTATTTTATGGTTTTGCATTTTCCTGTTTTTGATAGGGAAACTTTTCGTTTAGGTTTTACTGAAGTTGATTTTTTCTTGAGCCAAAATTATCTCGTCACGGTACATGATGATAAATTACCGGCTATCGAGAGAATGTTTAACGAATGTAAAAAGGAAATTTCAACTGTTGGAGGAAATACATATTTTTCTGGTACGGCTGTACATCTACTGTTTGAACTATTGAGCCGTTTGTTTGATTCTATTTTTCCGATTTTGTTGCATGTCAATGATGATATTAACCTTGTTGATCGAAAGTTGTTTACCAAAGTGTCTGGTCGTGAAATTACTGAAGAAATTTTGCGTTTAAAAACAAACATAGTTACTTTCCGCCGTACTATGCAGGGGCACCGCACGGTGCTTGAAAGACTTTTGTTTTACGCTGGTCGTGAACTAGATATGGCTTCCCATCAGGGTTATATAAATTCATTAAGAGAATTCGCTAATGAAATTTGGCATATTTTGGATAGTCAAAAAGAGAGTATTAACGCACTACACGAAACCAATGAATCACTTTTGACATTGCGCACTACCAACATAATGAGAATGCTGACGATTATTTCTGTAATCACATTTCCACTCACTTTGTTAGCTACGATTTTGTCGATTCATACTCCTGGAAATCCGATTATAAATTTACCTGGAGGTTTTTGGTTTGTTTTGGTTGTGATGTTATTTGGAGCCGCCGGAATGTTAGTTTTTTTCAAAAAGAAAGACTGGGTTTAAAAAGCAAAAAAAACACCTCTTTCAAACGAGGTGTTTTTTTATTATTTAGTTAGTTGTGTGCCATCTTTAGTATCTAATACTTTGTATCCAGCGGCTTCCAGTTTTAACCTTAATTCGTCACTTATATTCCATTCCTTGTTCTGCCTTGCCTCATCACGTTTAGTAACTAGGTCGGCGATTTCTTTTGGTATAATTAATTCAGAAATTGGTTCTGGTTTCTTTTCTAATTCTTCTTTAATTTTTAATCCAAATATCTGGTCAAATTCTAGCAAAGTTTCACGACTAATTTTATCGTTTTTAATTGCGTCCCACACTAAGCCCAGTGCTGATGAAATATTTAAATCGTCACTAATAAATTCCTTAAATTTATTTTTTATTTCATTTTCTTCATCATTTTTTTTCTGATCAATATTTGATAGTATTTCTTTTTTTGTTTTTAATTTTTTGGCAGCATTATATAAATGTGTTAATCCAGTTTGAGCAGCATTCAGTGCTTCCCAAGAAAAAGTAAGTTGTTTGCGATAATGAGTTTGAAGTAGTAAAAATCGATAGGCGAGTGGGCTGATTTCTTTTTCTGTTAAAGTTCGTAAAGTAACAAAATTATCACCAGATTTGGCCATTTTATCGCTACCCATTAATAAAAATTCTCCATGCATCCAATAATTGGCCAGCGGCTCATCATAAGCCGCTTCACTCTGAGCGATTTCGTTTGTGTGATGAACTGGTATGTGATCTACGCCACCACAATGGATATCAAATGTTTTACCCAAATATTTTGTTGCCATTGCACTGCATTCAATATGCCATCCAGGAAATCCAACCCCCCAAGGACTTTTCCACTCCATCTGTCTTTTTTGTAATTTTGGAGAAAATTTCCAAAGTGCAAAATCTGTTGTATTTTTTTTGTCGCCAACATCTACTCGAACACCCGCGCGTAATTCTTGATTTTGTAAATTGGCTAATTTTCCATAGTCTTTTAATTTGCTTGTATCAAAGTATACACCGTCTGAAGTGGCATAAGTAAAACCTTTTTTTTCTAACTTTTTTATCAAATTTATTTGGTCTTTAATATGATCGGTAGCGCGACACCAAATTGCTGGTTCAATAATGTTTAAACGTTCTAAATCCAAACGAAATTCATGGGTGTAAAATTCAGCTAATTCCCATGCGGTTTTTCCTTCACGGGCAGATCCTTTTTCCATTTTATCTTCACCAGTATCAGCGTCATCCGTCAAGTGGCCAACGTCGGTGATATTCATGACGTGTTTAATTTTGAAATCGTTGTATTGGAGTGATCTTTTTAAGACGTCTTCAAACACATATGTGCGTAAGTTGCCGATGTGAGCGTGGTTGTATACGGTAGGTCCACATGTATAAAGTCCTACTTTATTTTTTTTGATAGATTTAAATTCTTCGATACGTCTAGAAAGAGTATTAAAAAGATATATGGACATAAGAAACTTTTAATATAACATTATAACATTACCTTATTTATCCACAGTTTTCAAGAGTGGTATATCAGAGAAGTAATATATTTGCTATAATTATTATATTAAAATAAAAATGATATGTTATTTTTCAAACCTAAATCTCACCTTGGTATAGATTTGGGTGCGGGTGGTGTTAAAGTAGTTGAGTTGAGATTGGAAAAGAAAAGACCGATGTTATATACATATGGTCTAACTTCGCAATTGCAGGACGTACATCATTTGTTTGATATGTCCGACAAAAAAGATATCACCGTACCTGCGATGGAACAAAAAAATAAAAGTTCAATTGTGTCGATTGATCCTGAGCAAGTAAAAAAATATGCGAATTTAGTAAAAGCAGTTTGTGCTGGAGCTAGAACAAAATCACTGTCTGCAACAGTTAGTTTACCGGTATCAGTTGTATTTCATGCGGTTATTAATTTACCGTTATTAAAAAAAGAAGAGCTAGATAGGGTGTTGCGTGCAGAGGTAAAAAAACTTTTGCCTCGACCGATTGAAGAAATGGTCTTGGATTATCAAATGATTAAAAGCGGACCAACTTCCAAAACTCAAAGAGTATTAGTAAATGCGGTACCAAAAGAATTAGTAATTTTTTATACACAAGTTTTTAAACTAGCTGGTATCGAATTAGAATCTTTAGAACCTGAATCCATCGCTCTTGAGCGTTCGTTAGTAGGGCGTGATCAGAGTGTTTCGATGATTATTGATATTGGTGCAGAACGTACAAATTTTTATATTATTGACCAGGGTTATGC
This sequence comes from Candidatus Magasanikiibacteriota bacterium, assembly GCA_903853785.1. Lineage (GTDB taxonomy): Bacteria > Patescibacteriota > Patescibacteriia > Magasanikbacterales > GWA2-37-8 > CAIOJG01. The sequence goes on along the minus strand of CAINUM010000090.1, from coordinate 21,583 downwards.
GATCACTCACCATAGTACTGAAATTGGCGGTGAACGAATTAATAAAATTTTAACCAATGTTTTGGGTGTAAAAGATGACGTGGTAGAGCAGCTTAAGCACGATTATTTTGGGTCTTTATTAAACAAAACCAACCAAGGCCAAATGACAAAAGAGAAGTTTTATGGATTGTTCTCTACAATCATCGATCCGATAGTCAAAGAAATTGAATATGCTTTTGAAATATATTTAAAACAAACCGGCAATGAAAACAAGCGACCAGAAAAAATTATTTTAACTGGCGGTAGTAGTTCTATGCCTTATCTGACGGATTTTATTTCAGAGAAATTTAATATCAAATGCTATATTGGTGATCCGTGGGGAAGGGTTGTTTATCAGGAAGGTCTAAAGCCGGTACTGGGAAAAATTGGTCCACGTATGTCTGTAGCGGTTGGCCTAGCACTTCGAAAATTAGTGTGATATGATAAACAAAAGTATAAATAATTTAATTTAATATGGCCAAAAAGATTCACGTATTGCTAGTAGAGGATGATGTATTTCTCTCTGGTATATATCAGAAGAAGTTTGAAATGGAGGGATATAAAGTAAGTTTGGCTGATAATGGCGAAAAAGCAGTGGTAGAAATAAAAAATAAAAAACCAGATATCATGATGCTGGATATTTTATTACCAAAGCTAGATGGTTTTGCAGTTTTAGCAAAAGTAAAAGCCGATTCAGAAGTCAAAGATATACCGGTAATTTTATTAACGAATCTTGGTCAAAAAGATGACGTGGAAAAAGGCTTACAAATGGGCGCGGCAGATTATTTGATCAAAGCGCACTTCAAACCTTCAGAAGTTGTGGATAAGATTAAGAAGGTATTACATCTTTAATTAATGTGTGCTATAATTTAATTATTAATAAGAACTGACAACACCACTGTTGTTGCTTCTATAAATTTATATACAAAACCTATGAATAAGAAAGGTTTTACCTTGATTGAACTTTTGATCGTGATTGCGATCATCGGATTGTTGTCTACTTTAGCGGTAGTAGCGCTTGGTTCCGCTCGTGTTAAAGCACGCGATTCCAAACGTCTGGCCGATTTGAAACAATTACAAACAGCTCTTGAATTATATTATACTGACCAGAATGCTTATCCAGCAGGCTCTGCTGCTGATTTAGGTACAGGTTCATACGCTTGTTTGAACTCCGCTGGTTTTGCTCTCACTGGATGTACTTCCCCATACATGGGTCAAGTTCCAGTAGATCCTAAGGCTGGTTTCTACAAGTATACTTCTGCATCTAGTAGTTATACTATCGACGCCACTCTAGAAGGTGCTGTTGCAGGATTAACTGCCGGTTCTATTCAATTAAGTCCAGCTGGAATCAAAAACTAATTACATTTTTGAACTAACCCTCCTAAATTTTAGGAGGGTTTTGTTTTTTTTATTGCTGTGATATAATTATTAACATATTTAGTTAAAAAAATATATGTTAGATTTGGGTAGTTATATCATGTTGGTTGGTGGAATTATATACTTTTTCGTCTTCGTGCTCGGGCTAATTCTCGGAAGTTTTTTGAATTCCTGGATGTGGCGTGTGCATGATAATATTAAAATTTTATCAAACAGTCGTAGTATGTGTCCGAATTGTCGATATCAATTACGTTGGTATGAAAACATTCCGGTATTAAGTTGGTTGGCTTTGCGTGCCCATTGTAGTAATTGTAAAAAACCAATTCACTGGTCGTATCCATCAGTAGAATTAGCCACCGGTCTTTTGATGATGTTTGTTGTTGGACAGCATGTAAAATTAATACATTTTAGTGAATGGTCAATGTTACGGGATGTTTGTTTTTTGACATTGTTGATAATAACTTTTGTTTACGATTTACGCTATAAAATTATTTTATCGCGCGTGGTGTGGGCTGGTACAATTATTGGTTTTTTTATTAATTTTTTTACATTAAATTTTACGATTGAATCGATGTTACTGGGAATGTTGATTGGTGGCGGATTTTTTCTTTTACAATATATTATCTCAAGTGGTAGGTGGATCGGTGGTGGCGATGTGCGTTTTGGAGTGATGATGGGCGCGTGGTTGGGGTGGCAAAATACACTTTTAGCGCTTTTTATAGCCTATGTTTTAGGGGCGTCTCTCGGTATGATTTTATTGTTACTTAAAAAAGTAAATAGCAAAACAGAAATTCCTTTTGGTGTCTTTTTAAGCGTTGGCACTTTTGTGGCGATTTATTACGGCACGACAATTGTTGGTTGGTATGCCCATTTAATTGGTTATTAAAGCACAAGTTGATTGTTGTATTTTTTTTATATATACAGGTATGAATAGTGAGTTGTTAAAAAAAGTAGAACGTTTACATTCTCAGATTAATGATTTGCGTTATCGTTATCACGTACTCAATGACCCTGAGGTGACAGATGCAATGTATGATGGTTTAATGGACGAATTGCGTGATATTGAACGCGAAAACCCAGAATTAATCACCTCAGATTCTCCAACACAGCGGGTGGCTGGCAAACCGTTGGATAAATTTGAAAAAGTTGTTCACCAAGTGACTCAATGGAGTTTTGATGATGCGTTTGATGAAAATGATTTAAATATTTGGGAAGAAAGAAATTTTAATTATTTACAAAAAGAAATCGGTGAAAAACCAGTTGATTTGGAATATGTTTGTGAGTTAAAAATTGACGGACTTCACATGGTTTTGACTTACGAAAAAGGCGAACTAGTAGCTGCCGCAACTCGTGGTGATGGTAAGGTTGGAGAAAATGTTACTCAAAATATTCGAACAATTTTAACGGTCCCACTAAAGTTAAATGAAAAAGTTGATTTAATTGCAGAAGGTGAAGTTTGGTTGGATCGAAGTATGCTTGAAAAAATAAATTTGGAGCGCGAGAAAACAGGTGAGGTGTTGTTTGCTAATCCTCGCAATGCGGCGGCCGGTACTATTCGACAGCTAGATTCGGCGGTAGTTGCGGCCCGTAAATTATCACTGACCACTTATGATATTTCTGCAGGAGAAATTCCTTCTACCCAGGCCCAAGAATTACAACGCTTAAAAGATTTAGGTTTTAAAACAGACATTCATTGGAAAATTTGTAAAGATTTAAAAGCAATTTTAGTATTTCATCATGAATGGCAAAAGAAAAAAAATAGCCAACCTTTTTGGATTGACGGTGTAGTGATAAAAGTGAATCAAAAAAAATATCAGGAAGCTTTGGGCTTCACTGGTAAATCACCACGATGGGCAATAGCATTTAAGTTTCCAGCCGAACAGGGCACAACTAAAATAAAGGATATTTATGTGCAAGTTGGTCGCACAGGCGCTTTGACACCAGTCGCTTTGATGGAGCCTGTAAAATTGGCTGGTTCGACGGTGACTCATGCGACCCTCCATAATTTTGATGAGATCGATCGCTTGGGTGTAAAGATCGGTGATACGGTTGTAGTAGAAAAAGCAGGGGATATTATTCCAAAGGTAGTGCGAGTATTAGAGAAGATGCGTACTGGTCAAGAAAGAGAAATAAAGCGACCAACAAAATGTCCGGTTTGCGAAAGTGAAGTTGGTGGACAAGTTATAAGCAAAGTAAGCAAAGCGGTCGAAGGAAATTCGGTAGCTTTGTATTGTTTGAACAAAAATTGTTACGCTCAAGAATTGGAAAATATTATTCATTTTGTTGGTAAAAAAGGTTTTGATATTGATCATTGTGGAGAAAAAATAGTTGAACAATTAGTCGATGAAGGCTTGATAAAAGATGCGGCTGATTTGTTTATTTTAACGATTGGTGATCTTGAACCGCTAGAAAGATTTGCCCAAAAGAGCGCGCAAAATCTAGTTGAAGCGGTGGAAAAATCTAAACACATTTCTTTATCACGTTTTATAAATGCACTCGGTATCATGCATGTGGGTGAAGAAACCGCAGATGATTTGGCGCAAAATTTTGGTACACTGGAAAAATTACAAAATACTACAGCTGAAGAATTATTAAATATGAATGGTGTTGGCGAACGTACAGCGCACTCAATAGTAGAATATTTCAAAAATATTAAAAATAGTGAATTTGTAGATAAGCTGATTAATAATGGAGTAATATTGAAACCGGTTGAAAAAAAGAAAGGTGGCAAATTGGCGGGCCAGACATTTGTTTTGACTGGTAGTCTAGAATCTATGAGTCGAGACGAAGCCAAACAAAAAATAAAAGATTTGGGAGGGGAAATGTCCGAAAGTGTTAGTAAAAAAACTTCTTTTGTCGTAGTGGGTGCAGAGCCCGGTAGTAAGTATGAAAAAGCCAAAAAAATGGGTGTGAATACATTGGATGAAAAAGCATTTTTAGAAATATTAAAAGTGTGATATAATATTATCACTATGAATATTGCTTGGTTTAAAAATCTTACAATTAAAGACATTCCGCTAGTGGGAGGCAAGAATGCTTCGCTAGGCGAGATGTATTCCAAATTAACTTCAAAAGGCCTTCCGGTGCCTAATGGTTTTGCGTTGACAGCTGAAGTTTATTGGAGATTTTTAAAAGAAAATAAAATTGATAAAAAAATCAAAGAAGTTCTGAAAGATTTGGATGTTAAAAATGTTCATGCCTTATCGGTGGCGGGATTAAAAGTACGTAAGATTGTTTTATCAGCCGATTTCCCAAAAGATATAGCTGACGATATTAAAAAAGCATATAAAGAATTATCTAAAGAATGTAAAAAATCAAATGTAGATGTGGCTGTGCGATCATCAGCTACAGCTGAAGATTTACCAGACGCTAGTTTTGCTGGGCAACAAGAAACCTATCTCAATGTCAAAGGCGATAAGGATTTGATGTTGGCTTGTAAAAAATGTATCGCTTCATTGTTTACCGATCGTGCGATTTCGTATCGTGAAGCTAAAGGTTTTGATCATCTCACCGTTGCCTTATCGGTTGGTGTTCAAGAAATGGTTCGTTCTGATTTGGGGGCATCGGGGGTTATGTTTACACTTGATACTGAATCTGGTTTTCGTGGAGTAGTGCTTATTAACGGCTCCTATGGTTTGGGCGAATATGTTGTAAAAGGTCAGGTCACACCGGATCAATTTTATGTTTTTAAAGATGGTATAAAAAAAGGTTTTAAATCTATCATTAGTCGTCGTTTAGGAAGCAAAGAAGTTAAATTAATTTACGGAAAAACTGGCACAAAACAAGAGAAAGTAAAAACAAGTGATCAAAAATTATATTGTTTGACAGATGATGAGGTTATTCAGTTATCAAAATGGGGTGTGCAGATCGAAGAACATTACGGACGCCCAATGGATATTGAATGGGCAAAAGATGGTCAGACTGGAAAACTATTTATCGTTCAGGCTAGATCAGAAACAGTAAAATCTCAATCCAAAATCACCGCTATTGAAACCTATAATTTGCAAAGAAAAAGTGAGGTCTTAGTGCAAGGAGTTAGTGTTGGCCAAAAGATCGGCCAAGGCAAAGCCCATATTATAACCTCACCAAAACAAATGAAGGATTTTAAGGCTGGTGAAGTGTTGGTAACAAGAATTACCGATCCAGATTGGGAGCCGGTAATGCGTATTGCTAGTGCAATCGTTACGGAACAAGGTGGTAAGACATCACATGCGGCAATAGTTAGTCGTGAGTTAGGAGTGCCGTGTGTTGTTGGGGCTGCCAAAGCGCGACAGCTTATAAAAGATGGCCAAGAAATTACAGTTTCTTGTGCTGAAGGTGAAGTTGGTTATATTTATAAAGGACATTTACCTTTTACAGTTGAGCGAACGGAATTGAAAAGTTTACCGGCTACCAAAACAAAAATAATGATAAATACCGGTAATCCAGATAATGCTTTTGCACTGTCCGCGGTTCCAAATGATGGTATAGGTTTGGCTCGTGAAGAATTTATTTTTACAAATTTTATCAAAATTCACCCACTTGCTTTAGTGCATTTCAAAGATATCAAAGACAAACAAGTGCGAGAAAAAATAGAAGAACTGACGGTAGGGTATAAAGATAAGACGCAATATTTAGTAGATAAATTAGCCGAAGGAATAGCATTTTTGGCAGCGGCCTTTTATCCAAATGATGTGATTGTACGTCTTTCAGATTTTAAAACAAATGAATATGCCACACTGATTGGTGGTAAAGATTTTGAACCACACGAAGAAAATCCAATGTTGGGTTGGCGTGGAGCGTCTCGTTATTATGATCCAAAATATAAACCAGGATTTAAATTGGAATGTGCGGCCATAAAAAAAGCTAGAGAAACTTGGGGTTTAAAAAATATTATTGTAATGGTGCCATTTTGTCGTACAGTAGAAGAGGGTAAAAAAGTTTTGGAAACCATGAAGGAATTTGATTTGGAACGAGGAAAAAATGGTTTACAGGTATATGTAATGTGTGAAATTCCATCGAATGTTATTTTGGCCAAAGAATTTTCTCAAATTTTTGATGGTTTTAGTATTGGAAGTAACGACTTAACACAGTTAACTTTGGGAGTAGATAGAGATTCGTCTTTAGTTTCTCATGTTTATGATGAAAATAACGAAGCGGTTAAAACTTTAATCCGTCAGGTGATTCAAGTTGCTCATCAATACAAACGTAAAGTAGGTATTTGTGGACAAGCACCAAGTGATTATCCTGAATTTGCTGAATTTTTGGTGCAAGAAGGAATTGATAGTATTTCTTTAAATCCTGATAGTGCTTTAAAAACTCGCACTCGCATAGCGGCGATGGAGAAGAAGCTTGGAAAGAGTAGAGGAAAAATAATGAAAATTGCGATGGCGACAAAATCTTTGGTAATTTTGGGTGTGGTTGGGTTGACATCAATATTAGGCGGCTATGGTTGTCAAACAATTAACAACCAAACAGTTTCTGACAATATTAAGGCCAGCATGCAACAACAAGTACTTGAAATAAAAGCTCAGTTGCGTCAGGAAATAACCAACGAATTGGCAAAAAAACTACCTTCAGAATCCGCTTATAGCGACGATAGTTTTGTTAAAGTAAAATTAAAATATCCAAATAGTTGGCAGACAAGTCGCTGGATAGATGGGTTTAAATTTTACAATACTGATGAATCCGAATATCTAATGGTATTTGTCCAAAAAATTGGACACTCAGTTCCTGATGAAAGTATTACTACTTCCACTTGGAATGATTATCCTGCAAAACGCTTCACTGATACCAGTCAAAAAGACGGCACACCATATGAAGTGTTAGAAATATATCCTCTTGGATATAAAAAGAGTAAAGAGATAATCGAAGTACGCGGTGATCCAAAAACATTTGAAGATAGTTTAAAGAAAATTGAAACATTCTCGGTTCCAGAAAAATAATAAATTTTAAATAAAAAATCCCGATAAGTTCGGGATTTTTTTTAATTTTGGTTCTGTTCCTGCCCCCTGACTAATCAGCATGTGGACCCGATGAAAGGTCCGAATGCTTTTTGTCAGGGGACAGGGTGGCCAGAATCAGGCGTAGGCGACCAAATGGCGGTCAGTTGTTGGCGTGGCGAAGGTCGAGGCTGGGACGCTGTAGTGCGTGCTCTTGCCGGCGAGCGCTTGGGCTTCTGCCCAACTCGTCTGGACGACGATCGTGTCGCCGATCATGATCAAACGCGCTTCGCGCCCGCGCGAGGCACCCAGAGGCGCGACGTCGACGATGCCTTCACTCGGCATGCGGTAGACCACGGTCCATTCCTTTCCGTTCGTGTCGTGCAGCGTGTTGCCGCACTTGATGTTGCGCCAGTTCTTGAAGTCGATAAGGATCTTTTGATTCATTTTTGTTGAATTCCTACGGTTTATTGTTCTAGCCACTACCCTCAGACAAGAGGGTAGCCTCATATATACACCAAAAACTCAATTTTGTCAATGAATTTTGTTGATTAATTTATTAAAACCGTTTTTAAATTAACATTTCCCATGATATGTAATTCGGACATGGCGCGAGTAAGCGCTACATATAGCAAATCACGCTGTACTTTGTTTATTTCCCCCAATATATTTTGAGGTAAATATTCTTGATTAAACGATTCCTTAGAAATGCCCACCAGACAAACAATGTCAAATTCCACACCTTGTGCTTCGTGCATACTGAGGCAGTGAATGTTTGAATTTTTGTTGAATTCATTTTTAAACCCACCAAGGTATTCTTTGTCTTTTGCGAGTATTCCGACAGTACCATTCCCAGCATTTAATATTATTTGTTTTAACTGAGATATTTCATCTAGTTGTGTTAATAATATATATTCTTTAACTGGTTTGCCATTTTTAATTTCTATAGGTATTTCAACATTATATCCTAGATCGTGAATATAGTTTAAAATTTGTTTTGTATTTCGATAAACTTTTTGTAGTGTTACCAATCTCTCACTTTCAATTTTTTCTCCTATGCTTTTCCAGTCTTTGATTGTGCCCAGTTGAGTTTGTTGTGCCAGGTCGCCAACATACACAACTGATTCCAATCTGTGGTTTAAACAAGATTTCAACAGTGCCAACTGTTCTGGCAAATAATTTTGAAATTCATCAATAATTGTCAAATTATATTGAACTTGAAAAGCCTTATTTCTTTTACGGTAAGTACCTTTGGCGGACTCTTCGTAGCAATCTTTGTACACAGTAAATTTACCAAAAGTTTTAAGGTATATTTTAAGTAAAATTGTTAAATCAAAACGATCTAAAGCTAATTCTTTTTTTTGTTTGATAAATAGATCTTGTTGTGTTTTATCAAAATTTTTAAAATATATTTTTTGTAGTAATCCCCAAATGTTTTTGTTATAAACCAAATCATTTGAAAGATCCTTTAAAGCAGTCAATTTACTATATTCATACAAAGTTCTTTCTCTTTCGTTTTGGCCATATTGAACTGTGATGTGACAGATATTTTCTATAGATAAAATTCTCAATGCCCATTGAGAAAAAGTAATTATCTCAACACCGCGAATACCAAGTTCAGGTAGTAGATGTGAAAAATATTCTTTAGTGCCAGAATCTTGGACCAATACTAAAATAGAATCAGTAGGGAATAGGTCGGCTGTTTCTGGTGATTGCATAAGATAGGCAACACGGTGTAAGGCCATTGTAGTTTTTCCAGAACCAGCCGGGCCAGAAATAAGAAATGGTCCGCGATATGAAGCACGTACGACTTGGTCTTGGGCTTTCTCCATCTGTTCGACAACTTCAGGTAGTACGAAACCAGGTTTTTGACGAGTAAAGTATTCTTGATAAATTAATTCACGCGGACGGCCTAAACCTTCGGTGGAAAAGAAAATTAATTTCCCATCAATAATCATGTATTGATTTTTGCTTAAAAGCGTTCCAGTTTGTATCTTCCCATCTGGTCTTTTGTAGGAAGCGGGACCGATATCTTCAAAACGAAGAGTGGCTGCGGGTGTAATCCACGAATATATTTTTTCACCACTAAATGAAAATTTAGCAAAATACATCATCTTTTTTTCGCCATCGATTTCAAATTCACAGCGGGTAAAATAAGGTGAGGGATATAGTTGTTTTAGGTTTTCCACTTGCTCATGGTTATGTCCGGCCAATATATGTTGGGTAATAGCATCGCCTGGTAACATGTTGATTGCATCTTTTTTCATCACTTTTCCTTTACCCTCACGATGTTCAATGTTGTCAAAAATTTTTTCACGAATATACACAATGTGGTCGCGTGTTTTAGTAAGTAATTTCTTTTTATGTTCTTCATTCATATTTTTTAAATTAAAAAACCTCGATTTTATCGAGGTTTTATCTTATTTGGGTAGTTGTAATTTATTAGCCTAGTATGTTGTAGTTGATAATATGTCATACTTATAATTAAGTATATACGCTAAAACTGATTTTGTCAAATTAACAAAACAAAAAAGCACTCTCTTGCGAGTGGTGCTCTTTATGCGAAACTCCCTGGCGGGTCGGACGAGACTCGAACTCGCAACTTCTGCCGTGACAGGGCAGTGCTCTAACCAGTTGAACTACCGACCCAAATTTTACTTGTTTCATTATAATTAAAAAGATCGATTTAGTCAATAGCTATTAAACAAAAAACTCGCCATGCTTGGACGAGTTTTATGTTTAAACTGTTTGTTATTTGACTGGAGCGGTTGTGGTTGCTGTCGGAGCGGTCTGATCGGTTGTAGGGGCGGGTTGTCCGGTTTGAGTCGCGCCGTTGGTATTGTTAGGGGCAAAATATCGACCATTGCGACCGCCGCGCATCATTGGTCTGCCGTATCCACCCTGTTGGAAACCACCACGTTCAATACCACATTGTCCGCCATAGCGACTGAAACTTGAGAATCGTCCAGTGGCCAATCCGACACAGAATACCATCATAATTATTACAGCACCGATTATCCAACGTAACCAATTTTTTGGGCTACTACACCACTGACAAAATTTGTTTTCCATATAATATATTTACTTTAGAAAAGTTCGAGTGATCGAGCTTCTGCCTATAATACAAGTATAAAGCAAAAAATATTTCAGATAACAAAAAAGGTCCTAGGAGTGTTCGGGCTAAGCAATAAGTAAAGGAGGGGGTACTTACACTTAACCGAACACTCTCAGGACCTTTTTATAATATAATTATATCAATCGGTACTGTCTGTGTCAAACTTTGTAATTGTGGATAAATTATCCAATTATTTTTTTACTGTTTCAACTAATTTAGCAAATACAGCTGGATATTTTAATGCAAGTTCTGACAATACTTTGCGATCCAATTCAACGTTGGCTTTTTTTAATAGACCAACAAATTTACTATAGGACAAATCATATTTACGAACTGCTGCATTTAAACGAACTAACCATAGTTGGCGAGCAGTACGCTTCTTTTTGCGGCGATCCACGAAAGCGTGTTGACCAGCTTTCATCTTGGCAACCTTAGCTACCTTGATCTTGGATTTACGTCCCCATTTAAAACCTTTTGTATGTTTCAATATGCCGGTTCTGCGTTTGCGGTGCAATAGACCGCCTTTAATTCTGGTCATAGTTTAAAAAATTAGTTAGGTAAGGTAATTTGAATAACGCGATTTACAGTTGGACTAAGTACTGTATCGGATTTCTTGTTACGTCCTACTTTGCCGTTTTCACGGGAATTAAAATGATTTTGTCCAGCTGTGCGTTTGATAACTTTTCCATTTTTAGTTACACGGAATCTCTTCGATGTACCTTTGTGTGTCTTTAACTTTGGCATAGAATATGAATTAATTTTTTACAATAATAGCTGTAATTTTGTTGCCTTGTCTTTCGGTCGCTTGTTCGAACCTAGTGTTCACTTCAGCGTTGACCTCAGCAAGGAACTTTTTTAAACTTTCAAAGGCTAATCCGGCTTGTTGATTTTCTCGTCCGCGAAGCACGATTTCAATCTTGACCTTATCACCCTCGTTTAAAAATTTTAGTGTTTGCACTTTGCGAATATCCAAATCATGTTTTCCGATACGTAGTGACATGCGTACTACTTTGGTGTCAATAACATGTTGGTGAGCCTTGCGAATGCGTTGTTCTTTTTCTTGTTGATAACGGAACTGTCCAAAGTCCATGATTTTGGCGATTGGTGGTTCAGCCTTAGGGTTGATCACTACCAAGTCCAATTCCTGTTCTTTGGCCATACGGATTGCGTCAGCAGTGTTCATCACGCCGAGTCTCTCTCCGCTAGCTCCAAGAGTAAAAACTTCTGGAACAGAAATATTTTCGTTGTATGGAAAATTTTTCTTTGGCTCTTCTTTTTTTCGTTTGTGCGATATACGCATAAGCTAATAATTTTGTCCGCTTAAAGCGAACACTGTGGAGGTGGCGAGAGTTGAACTCGCGTCCAGATAATTTTGAATATACCTTCTACATGCTTAGTTCACTTAGTATTTAACTATAGAGATAATAGGTGAACGAAACTCTCTATGAGCGAGCCAGAATTTCTTTCGGATAAAAACATCTGACAATATTTTTAACTTACATCTCGTGAGTGACACCGTGTTGCGCTACGAAATCTCACGCAGGCGATGGGAAGCAACTATTAAGCTGCTACCGGAGCAAAATTGCAGCAATCTCCGCCGAAGGCGTTGATCAAAGCAACTTTAGCTTTTGAAAATAAGTTTGCACTTATAAGTTGTTTTAGGGATTTATGAGGGCTAAAACATCCTCAGCATGCGAGTGTATGCAGCAACTTCTGTCAAAAGCACGGCACCCCCGTTTAATTTGTAAATTTTAAAACTTGACGCAACTCTCGCTGCGTATCGCGTTTTTTCAAGGCATCACGTTTGTCGTATTGTTTTTTGCCTTTTGCTAATGCGATTTCTATCTTTACAAAACGATTTTTAGTATACACTGACAGAGGCACGATTGTCAAGCCTTTTTCCTCCAATTTCCCTTGTAAATAACGGATTTCTTTTTTTCGAAGTAATAAGCGACGACTGTGAGTGGGGTCGTAGTCTGTCAGATTGCCCGCTTGTTTATATTTGGTAATGTGAGCATTGGTCAAGTAAGCATCACCATTATGAAAAGTAACATAGGCCCCCTTTAGTGATAAATGTCCATTTTTAACTGATTTTGTCTCTTGTCCGGACAATACCAAACCAGCCTGAAATTTTTCCAGGACCTCATAATCAAACAGTGCTTTACGGTTATCAGCTAAAGTCATATGGGAAATGGTAACATGATTTAGCGAAAATTTCAAGTTTGTGGGTTGGTTCGTTGTTAACTTGTATTTTCTTCGTTTTTGTGCTAGTATTCATTTATATTATGTCTTTAAAATCACTGTCTTTACACCCTAAATTTGCTGGCTTTTTGGATGCGATGATTGGCGTATTGTTTTTGCTTGTTTTGAAGCGGATATCTTTATGGTGGGTATTATTGATTGTCGTAGCAATACGCTTACTTTTATGGATGGTGCTGATTCGTCTTGTGTATTATCCGCAAAATGTTAAACGTTTTTGGCATCTTTTGACATTGGCCTTTTTTCACGTCGGATCTGTTTTGTTGTTGTTGTTTGTTGAGTGGTCACCATCATGGTATCTAATTAGTTTCATTTATATTTTTTTCCCTTTGGTTAGTTTTTGGTTGTTGCCTGCAAAAAGTGAAGGATTGCATTCGTTTGTAGTAAAACCATATCGCCGTTGGCGTTATTGGATGAGTGCCTTTGGTTTGTTTGGTCTGTGGAGTGGCACGTTTGCTGCTGTCTTTTTGCAAATTTTAAATATTAGCTATTGGTATTTATTAGTCGGAGCCTCTGTAATTACTACAGCAATTACGGTTTGGTGGTGGCAGGAATATAATATTGAAAAGAATCTACGTTTTTGGTGGTGGACGGGTTGCGTTGGACTTTTTGTTTTAGAAATTGCTTGGGTATTGTTTCGTTGGCCACTTGGATATTTTGCCAGTGCATTGATTTTGGTTTGGTTTTGGTATGATATATGGCTATTGGCTCGTTTTCATTTATTACCGGCCGGAATCAATTGGTCAAAACAAGTATTATTTTTTGCAATCAATGGTTTTTTGTTGTTATCTTTTTTAATTTTAATTGTAAGATGGAAGTAATTTATGTCAATCATCCCTCCACATTTACCACCTCCTGCTTCAAACATTGAGCAATATCGCAAATGGCAAAGAATTAAAATATTATTAGTCGCCGTAGTTTTTGGTTTGTTAGCAGGAGTATCTGGCGCCTCAATGTTGATTGGGTGGGTTTGGCCTGGGTATGGTGGTGGTGATATATGGATAATGTCCAAGAGTGCCGTCAGCATTTCTCATGATTTGCTTGATCCACAAGCACGCATAGAACTTGAAGATCGAATTGGAACAGTTTATCGCAATGTTTCAGATTCTTCCGGTGTTAGTTACTTAAGTCCGGTTAGAAAAATAGGAGAAGCGATATTTGTTTCTTCAGACGGATGGTTGGCTTTGTATTATCCTGATTATAGTGGTGATTATAAAAATTGGCGTGTTTTGTTGAGTAGTGGTCATTCATATACCGTACAAAAAGTATTAAAGGATAATAATTCAAATTTAGTTTATTTAAAAATAGTGGCGGACCAATCTGGTGCTCAGTTTAAGGTGGTAAATTTTGGAGATGTTGTAAAACAATCCGACGATGTCTATGTTTACAATAATAACACGTGGCAACATTCCGCTGTTACAAATAAAATTGCAAAATCATTTATTTTACCTCATTTAGATTCTGCTCCAAGCGAAGTTGTAGAAATTGATAAAAATTTCGGAGAAGGAGATATCGTGGTGGGAGTACAAGGTAAAATTATTGGAATGATGAGCGGTGGACGGTATGTTCTGCCTAGTAAATATATAACGAATATCTTACCAGGTGTTTTGGGTTCTCAAAAAATATCATATCGCACTCTTGGTATATATGGTTGGTTTTCTTCGGAACAACCAATTATTGTCAAGAATGAGTTGACAGCTGGTTTTGCGGTTTCTCGTGTATTTTCCGAGAGTTCAAAATTAAAAGCAGGTGATATAATCTTGGAAGCAAATGGCCAGTTGGCTGATAGTGAAAATTTGTGGTATAATATTATCAGTAATCAGAATTTAAAATTAAAGGTTTTGCGTAAAGGAAAAATAATTGAATTTACGCAAAGTATTTTAGAAAATTAAAAAAAATATTTTAATTTTTATTTATGTTTGAAATGTTATTTCGCCATGCTAAGTTAATATTTGTGTGGGGTGTGTTAGTCGCTATTTTGTCAGCAGCTGTAAGTTTGTTATTTCCATGGCAATACAGTGCTGAAAGTCAGGTGTTGATCATCTCACGTGATCGTAGTGGAGTTGATCCATATACTCAATCCAAAGCAGCCGAGCGTATCGGTGAAAATTTGGCCCAAGTAATGCAGACTGATGATTTTATGCAAAAAGTAATGACCAACCCATCGGCTAGTTTTGATAAAACTCGTTGGGAAAATCTCACAGAAAGAAAACAAAAAAAACAATGGCAAAAAGATGTGACTGGGCAAATGTTGTACGGTACTAGCTTAATGAAGATTACTGTCTATAGTACAAAAAATGATGTTTTACCGCTGGCTTCAGCCGTTACTGAAACTTTGACTGCACACGGTTGGGAATACGTCGGTGGTGATGTAGCGATTAAAACTGTGAATCAACCAATCGTTTCTCAGTGGATTACCAAACCAAATATTTTGTTAAATGGTTTGCTAGGTTTTTTGGCTGGCATAGTCCTATCTTCTGCTTGGGTGATAAAATACAAGCGTCATTTATTTGGATTTTAATTAAAATTAGAAATTCTTTTTAATAATTTATTATTATATGGCACAACAAAATCCTTTGGAAGAATTAGTACTAGGTATTTTAAATGATAGTGGTTTTGAACACTTGGACGACGAAGCAAAAAAAGAATATTTACCACAATTTCTTGCTCAAGCCGAGCAACGTATTGGAAATGCAGTTTTGCCACTTTTAAACGAACAGTCTGCAAAGCAATTTGTAGAACTTACCAAACAAGAAACAACTCCAGAACAATGGTGGAGTTTTTGGCAAGAAAATGTTCCAAATTTTACTGAAGTAGTTAAAGAAGCTTTGTCAGGTTTTGCTCAAGAAGTCAAAGAATCTTTCGCTATATAATATAATTATTATATGGAAGAAGAGTCAATAAAAAAATTGCCTGAAAATGAGTTGGTGAGAGCAGTAAATTTTGTTTTACAAAAATTCCTACTCGAAGCTAGTACGGTTGAAGCGGAAGGAAAGATTTTAGAAAAACAATTACTTGATCTGGAAACTAAGGTGCAGATAAGAAAAATGAATACCATTATTAAAAATTCAAAAAATAATATTTAGAATTATATGGTTAGAGTAGCCAAAGAATCTAGTGCTTCACCAGAAAGAAAACAGTTCAATACAAATGATTTTAAAAAAGGCGAGAATGTTTTGTTTTTTGATGACAAAACTAATAAATGGAAAGTCGGAGAAGTTGATTCTTGGACTGATCCTGTGATGGATAAAGATGGTAAATTGTGTGGTATCATCAACGCACTTGATGGTGGTGCACAAAATGTCAAATTGACAATTCCGCCAAAAAAAGTTGGTAAAATTCCTACGACCGTAGAGATTAATGGTAACATTTACAATGTTGACCTTTCCAAAACAACAATTATTCAAGATACCGGCGAGGTGGAAGTGACGTTACAAAATGCAGCCAACGCCAAAGACAAATTAAAAAACATAAATTTAAAAACAATTCAAAATTTAGAGTCTGTAGAATCTTTTGAAAAAAATATCGACGCAGAAATTACTAGACTAAAAGGTGAGGTTGTTACAAAAGCTGATTCTCGTGCAAAAAATATTTTAGAAGGTTTGGCCGGTTTAAAGAAAAAATTAGAAGCTACTGTCGATAAGCTCGGTTCGTTGACTGAATGGAGTGATATTGGTGATGAAGAAGCAGGGAGAATTGGAAAAGAGATCGCTCAACAACAAGCCGATATTCAGTTGCTTTTGAAGAATTTTGAAAAGGAATTAAAAGATATTCAGCCTCGTAAAGGCGGTACTAAAACTTTAGCAAAAGAAGCAGTCGGCTTACAGGATCGTTTAAATGCCGATGTTGAAATCGAAAGTAAAGCTCTGGCGGCAAAAAATACAAAAGAAGTGGCAGATTATAATGCCGACATGTTGTTGTGGAAAAAAGATAAAGTTAAATTTGATAAAGACACCAAAACCAAAGAAGATTGGGATGCGGCAGCTACAAAAAGAGGCACTGACCCAGGTTTTCCTCCAGCTATGCGTCCAGAGCCAACGAAACCAGAAACTCTCAATTTGGATAGAATCAAAAATGATGAGGCGAATAAAATTTTTGCGGATTTAGAAGCATCAACAACTGTTAATGCAAATTTTAAAGCAATTGTTAAGGAAGTAAAAGATAGAGTTGATGCAATCGCTGTTTCCCGTGGTTTTACTGATTATTTAGATGCTGGTTTTGATAAATATAGAACTCAGGAAATAGGAAAAACTTTCCAAGCGGTGTTGGATGAAGAAAAAGCAAAAGTACCAGACTTGGGAGAAAAGTTTGATTTAAACAAAGAAAAAGAAGATTTGAAATTAAAAATTAAAGCCATTGTCGATCGAGCTACTGCTGCGGGCATGAAAACTCTTGGCGGAAAAACAATCGACAAATTTAGTGAAGATGAATTAAAAGCAATATCTGATATTGCTCCAGCAGATCCAAAAAAACCGGATGATGATATTCCGGCACAAGAAAAATCGATTATCGATAAAATGGAAGAAATTCGTGAAAGAGATCTCGAGGTCTTCACAAAAGAACAAGAAAAAGCATCGAAGTCTGAAAGGGCTGAAACAGAAAGAGATATTGATATCCCTGATGTTGTATTACGTGAATTATTTAGCGACCGATCCAAAGATGTTCGTTCTGTCATGGAATTGATTTATAATGAAAAACTAAAAGCAGGGGATGAAAGTACCGACAGTAATGATTTGATTATGGAAGGCATGATCAAATTGATGAAGAGAGAACCAAGCGATGCACTTCTAAAAAAATTGCGTCAGTATGGTATTAAAAACTGGGATCAATTTAGAAGAGTGTGGAGCAAAGGAATGGCCAAAAAAGCCGCCGGAGTTTTGCATGAATGGGGCCAAGCAGATTTACAATCCGAGATGTCCAAACAGGTTGGTACTTGGGAAACTGTGAAGGCTTTGAAGTGGCAGCTTGGTGCTAGAATTGCGGTGAATATGGGGGCGATAGGAGTTGGTGTAGCAGCTGCAACCGCAATGTTTGCAACTGGTGGCTTGGCTGGTATTGGTTTAGCGGCAGCCGGTGGAGCAGCCGGTGGTGGTATTCGTGCGATGTTACAAAAGTTTATATTTGGTAGCAAAACCATGGAAGATCGCAAGAAAAAACTTTTGGAAGAAATGTATGCTAACAAACGAACTGAAATTATAAATAGTACTTTAGATAAAAGATTTGGCGGCGGTGGTAATAAATTATCCGCCGATACAAATGCTTTGTTTTCTTCAATCATGGCAGAAGCAATTCGCAAAGCCAGTGAAGATAATGTAAAAGGATCTGCCGAAGATTTTGGTTTCGAAGAAGCCGATGCGCTCAAAGGTGATTCAAAAAGATTATATATTCAAGCGCTCAAAAATGCTCGAGAAGCCGGAATGGATATTAGTTCTGAGCAAAAAATTAAAGTTGCGCTTGCATTACAAACTCTCATTGATCACAGTAAGGCCGCTAATGCTGAAGCTATAAAAAATACTGATCCAAAGATTATAAAAATATTGGATGGTGTTATGGCTGGATATAGTGGTACCGGTGCAAGTCGCGAAAACTACGGCAAGAAAGGTGCGGCTGCTACTATATTGACCGGTGCCGCAGTGGGCACAGCCTTTTTCTCCAATAGCGCAATTGCTAGAGGTGTACTTGGTGGTATTGGTGGAGGTTTAGCCGGATATAGATTTGGTGAAGGTAGAATTGCTAAAAAGGAAAACGCTAAAGCCGAAGCAGCTTTCATGCCACGCTTCAATCAAGCTACTGAACAATGGAATAGATATTTCAAAAATCCAAATTCTCTCAAGGCCGCTGAATTAAAACAATTTGGTGATGAGATCAAAATTCTCAACCGTTATCTCAAAGGAGAAGCGGACACAATGGACGAAAAAAATATCGTTGCATATTTACAATCCAATCCACAGTTGAGAAGTCAAACAGAGAATTTAATATATCAAGCTTATCGTCGTGGTGTGTTTGCTCGTATTGGTTTGGCTCAAATGCAAAAACATAGTGAAGAGGCAATGCAAGAAAGTAATATTGCACTTTCCGATCGTGATAAAGCAAAATGGGCCAAGGCTGGTTGGCGTACCTTGTATACTGCTGCTGGAGCAGTTGCATTTGGTGCGTTAGCAGTTGGTGCTGGTTATGCTGTGCAAGAAATAAGAGGACACTACGCTGTGCCACCTCGCGCTGACACTACTGCTTTGGATGCCAAATTGGCAGCCGCAGCAAATGCCAAAGATATGTCTGACATCCCAAATCGTAATGCTGATTTGCATTATGTTGGCGATACGACTGACAATACAGGTGCTGGCGGTACTGGCGGTGGACATCACGATGTTGCTCCAGTTGCTCCAACTCCAGATGTTATACCCCCTCATCAAGCTGGACTTATTGAGGCTCCAAGTCACCCAAGTGGTTTTGGTGATTGGCGCCATCAGATTATGGAAAAAATGGGTTACAGATTCCACGATGGAAAAATCGATCATGCATTACAATTCCATCCAGGTGCTAAAATTATTTTATCTCATGCCGACGGTACGCCTGTAATGGATAAATCTGGTAACGTTGTTGAATATAATTTCAAACATGGTGGTAGTACTTGGGATGCACTTGATCATCTAAAAGGACAAGCCAACGGCATGTTAAAAGCAGGTGAAGTGCCTACTATCAAAATAGTAGGAGGAGACACCGGTAAAGTAGTTGCGTTAGAAAATTATCGTGTTGAAAGTCATGTGGGAGGAAAAACAGTGATTGAAGCTGCTCCAACAAAAGCGGTTCCACATTTTGATGATTTACCAAATAATAATTTTGATGCAGCTCCAAAGATGTCTGGAAATATTTCTGAAGCTAGATTGCCACAAGTAAAGGGATGGACAGCCGATAACATTGCAGTACGTGGTGGCGATCACAAGTTGTATATTCCAATCTATCCAGATAATGACAACGCACTAGTTACCGGACACGCTTCAATATCTGGTGGAAATCATATCCGCTATGTTGATCACGCTGGTCACATATATGATTCTCATGGAAAATTTGTTCAAAACATTGATGGCAGTGGAAATAAACCAGCTATGGTTGAGAAGGTGGCAGCTGCTAATGACAATGTTGAAACTCGTATCAAATGGACAGGTGGTAGTGCAGTGGAGAATAGAAACGGATTAGATTCTATGCTCAAAAGCACACCTGCCGGGAAATCTGGCGTAGTAGAAGCACCGCATCTTCCAGATGCAAAAGGTGGGACAGTTGTTCCTCCGGTAGAAAACCCAACCGTTGGGTTCGCAGGACACGAAGCTCAATATCATGAATTGCAGAGTATGCGTTTTGATATTGTTTCATCACTTAAAGAAGGAGCTTTGGCCACAGATGTTTCAGGTGATGCTTATAAAGTTTTACCAAACTTAATGCAACACGTTGAAGCCGCCCTCTCCAAAAATCCTGGTTTGTTGGACACAGATCCAATTAAAGAGATAATGGATCCAAATGTTGCTTGGGCATCAGACGCTCGTTTGTTACAGCTAGTCACCGAACTTGATCACGGTCACAATATAATTTTGACACCTGAAGAACGTTTATTGATGGGTGAAGATTTTGCGACTGGTGATGAGTTTGTAGCATTAAAAGGTGTTGATGTTGGTGGTGTACCTTCAAATGTCTTGGTATCTACCGATGGAAGTCATGCGGTAATTTACGAGAATCCAAATACTGGAGCTAGAAGAATGTTTACTGACCCAGATACTATCTTTGATAAAGATCATTATCAAATTCAACTAAAGGCACGAATTATCAATAAAGCCGCTTAACAAAAAAACAACAAAAGCCTGTTTTTTGCCCTGGACTTAACCATCCAGGGTTTTTGTTTTACTATTGACAAAATAGGGGATTTGTGGTATAGTTCTTTGTTAGTTCAGACGAGTTTGGGCAGTATATATATAGTAGTTCCACCAACCCCTTGACAAAAAAGCTATTCGGTGGTATACTAATTTGTTAGATTGATAAAGGCACAACTTAAACAGTTTTCATCCAAGGTTTTGAGAGAGACCAAAAGATGAAGAATCGCTCAACTAACAAGATATTTGTTACTCTCTCACCCCGGAGAGTTTTTTAAATGCCATTTCAGCTTAGTTAACAATAAAGATTGTTAGTCAAGCTGAGATTGCAACGATAGTTCTTTACAATATATGGTAACTACTTTACCTGCGTGGAAGTAAGTCTAGTGTTTCACTAGTTTTACTCCCGCGCAGGTAGTTCCAGCGTTGGGAGGTTGACACCATTAAGGTGTTTCTCCTTCCCACGTTGGGAAAAAATGTGCTAGCAGTTAGTGCTGTGTGCTAACAATTTCGTTTCATCAGCGGTAACCAACCCGTCTGCATGAGACATGGAGTCTATCATGAACTGCACCATTTGCAACGCCGCCAACCAGACCGTTGGCACCTCCTGCACGAACTGCCACAACACCGTGATCACGGTGCAACAGCAGATCGTCATCCCCGGACCGCCGCAGTTGCGCTACCAGCTCGCCACGCAGAACTGCAACAGCCCCGCGCAGTCGCAGGTCGTCGTCGCCCAGTCATCCACCCCGTGGTGGGCCTGGCTGATCCTGGCCTTCACGGTCGTCGGAGTCATCGTTGGCGCCGGCCTCTGGATCCACTGGGGCGTCCAGGGGTCCACGACAGACGAAGTGATTGTGGCGGCCACGGTCATCAATGGCCACACCACTGCGGCGATCGCCGCCGCCGAAACCAACGTCACGGGAGCCGTCGTGGCTTCTGAGACTGCGGTCAAGGCGACGGTCCTCACCGACGGCAGCACCACTCGCGGCGCGGTCGCCGCCGCCGAAACCAACGTCAAGGGTGCCATT
>CAINUM010000089.1 GCA_903853785.1 Candidatus Magasanikiibacteriota bacterium | reverse complement strand
ATTTTGTAAAGCTTGTAAATCAATCGCGCGAATCGAATACACTTTTTCTAGTTGTTGTTTTTTTAATAATAAACATTTCTTGCAAACAACCCCGCCCCCAGATGGAAAAAATCCAACTAAATTATTTTTTCCATTACAAATTGCACAATAATTTAAACTAGGTGCAAACCCAAAAAAAGCTATCAATTTGGCCAAAAAACTATAAGCCAAAGCAGCCGAGGGATTACTGGTTTCATCCAAAAATTCCATCCAATTTTTGATTAACAAAAACACTCGATTATCACGTTCATTATTTTTAGTTAAAGCCGACAACCAGCCAAATGCCGTTTTCAATAATATTATTTTATCCAAATCATTTACAATATTTTTATAACAAGACAGCGGAACCGCTTTCACCAAATGGCAAATTTCTTTACCGGGCAAAACTTCTGCTTCAATCAAAAAAAACGGCTCTAAAAAGGCCGAGTTTTTACTGGTAATTTTTTTGACACCACGAATGACGGTTTCTATTTTTCCTTGCTCCCATGAATATAGTGAAACCATCTGATCCTTCTCACGCAAATTGGTTCGAGCCAATACAAATGCAAACATGTTATTTTTTATTTTTTGCCAAATAACTTTCGAGAATTATCATCGCTGATTTTTCATCGCGACTAGCTCCACCTGGCGATCTGTCAGCTTGGCCAGAGGAAAATTTTTCATCAAAAAAATCGATTTTGATTTTGGTGTCAAGACTGTCGGCAAATTCACGAATACGCTCGGTATTTTTATTTTCAGAACCATCCATGGAATATGGCAAACCAACCACCAATCTTTCGATATGTTCTTTAACAATGAATTTTTCCAATTCCGCTTTGGCCTTTTTTTTGTCTTCGCTTTTTATTACACCAAAAGGAAACACAGCTCCAATACCAGTGTCACACCAAGCCAAACCAATGTTTTTTGTTCCAAAATCAATTGCCAAAATTTGCATATTATTTTTCACTAGGACGACGAGTCGCCACAATATTTCCAGTTTCAGTAATTATGATAGTATGCTCAAAGTGGGCACACATCGAGCCATCGGCCATTACTATCGTCCAACCATCTTTGCCAGTTTTTACACGCCAATCTCCAATGGCAGTCATAGGCTCAATTGCCAAGACCATTCCAGGTTTAAGTTTTATTTTTTCCAATTTTGGATCGTAATAATTTGGAATACGAGGATCTTCATGCACCGCATGACCAACACCGTGTCCTACCAAATCACGAATGATTCCATATTTTCCTTGAGATTTTGTATAATTTTCTACCGCGCGTCCAATATCGGCCACACTGTTACCTGGAATAGCTACTTTGATAGCTTCTTCCAAAGATTGTTGGGTTACTTGCAACAACTTGTCATTTTCTTTAGAAATTTTTCCTACCGCTACAGTATAAGCAGTATCAGTATAATAACCACGTTCACCCTTTTTGTATGGCCATTCCATCCCGATATCAATAGTGAAAATATCTCCTTCTTTTAAAATATCAGTTTTTTTAGCAATACCATGAACCAACCCGTCGTTTATAGATGCGCAAATCGTAGTTGGAAATGGATAGTCGTCTGGATGAGATTTGTAACCCTTGAAAGCAGGGCGACCACCAGCATCACAAATCATTTTTTCCGCCGCTTGATCTACCTCCCAAGTACTCATACCTGGTTTCACCATTTTATATAATTTTTCTAAAATTTCTCCCGTAATTTTACAGCCTTCCAAAATCTTTTTTATTTCTTCTTGAGTTTTTATTAGTGCCATACAAAATAATTAAACATTGATAACCTTTTGAATTTCTTTTTCTACTTCATCAATACTTTTAGTACCATCCACTTTTGTTAAGACACCATTTTGAGAAAAATAATTCAAAATTGGACTAAGAGTTTTGTTGCCTTGCAATTCGATTCTTTCTTTTATTACTTCTTCACTATCGTCTTTACGCAAAACCAATTCACCACCACATTTTGGACAACTAACGAGATCTTTGGTAGACGGTAAATAAGGAATAATTTCCCCACATTTACTGCAAATTCTACGCTTCGTTAAGCGATTAAAAGACTCTTCATCAGACAAGGAAACTTCTACAGCTTGCACTTCATTTCCCCAACCATTTTTTTCAAAAAACTTTTGGTATTCTTGAGCTTGTTCTAAATTTCGAATCGCACCGTCTAATACCACACCTACTCCCGCATCCAAATTTTTCTTGACCTCTTTGAATGCCAAACCATATACCAACCAATCCGGTACCAATTTACCGGCCTTCATTTCTTCAAGAGCTTGTTTTTCTTTTTCACTAGCGTTTTGGTCAACGGCTAAAGCACGAAAAAGATCTCCGGTGGAGATATGTTTGTAGCCATAATTTTTTGCTAATAATTTGGCTTGAGTGCCTTTTCCGGATCCAGGAGGTCCGATAAATATTAAAATCTTTTTTGACATAATTATTTTACAAAATTTTTTATTCTTTCCGCTTCTTTTTCTACCACCACTCCATCGTATTCACCAACATGAGCGGTTTGCCCCTCATACACTGGCGCGCGCTGATCGAGATGTAAGTTGAAAACGATATTTTCTTTTTCAGTAAGAATATAAATGTGAAACCGTGGATACCAATCTCCATGAACACGTTTTACATAACTCACTTCACCATTTCGAGTGCGATGCTGTCCATATCCACAACGACGGATAAACTTCTCCGGATCTTCAATTTTTGCCGCTTCGAATATTATTTTCATAATTACCAGAATAGTGATTTTTACTAATTAATTTTACTAAATACTAAGCCGAAAGTCAATTTTAAACATTTAAAAAACAGCCTTCCAAGGCTATTTAAAAACATGTTGATGACTATAATAATTCCAAAAAACTTTCTACAGTCAAATTGACTTGTTTAATAATTTCCATTAATAAAGATTTTTTAATCGTTTCGCCAGCATGTATCGGAACAACCGTTCGCAGTCCGCTTTGTTCATTTACTAAAATCACATGACTGCCTTTTTGTCTAGAAACACTAAAACCAATTCCTTCTAAAATGCGTATAAGCTGCTTTGCTTTTAGATTTGGTAATTGGCTAAAACTCACCATATACTAAACACCCACCATTACAGTTCCAAATAATATTTGTTTTTGAGCGGCCTGACGAATAGACTTTTCTGATTTAAAACTTTCCAAATACAAATCTATCGCCTCTTTTATTCTAAGGGTAGTTTGCGCCAAATCTTTTCCTTGAGTGTGACAACCTGGCAAAGCAGGAACGGTGGCTATAAAACCGCCATCCAAATCTTGCTGATAGACCACGGAAAATTGTAAATTATTTTTTGACATAATAAATATGAATTTACATTTTTACTATACAACAAAATACCACATTTGTCAACCAAACTCACGCCCACAACCATCCCCAAAACTCCAACTTTTTCCGTGTTTTAAAGGCATTACCATGTGACAACAAACCTAGATAAGACTGTAAACTTTCTTCACTATTTTCTTTTTGAATTTTTTTAAACATTCTTTGTCTGGTTTTGGTTCTGAGCACCCTGTGATCAGAAAAATTTACCCAACCCAGAAAATCCACTCCCGATGAAATTGTTTTTAAAAAAAATTTATCTGGGTGCAAAGATAGTTTCAAATTATTCTGCAAAAATTCCTGTATTTTCGCAACTATACTTTCTAAATATTTTTTATAATCGGAAATAAACACAAAATCATCGGCGTAACGAATATAATATTTTACTTTCAAATCATGTTTTACCCACTGATCAAAAACATCCATATATACATTAGAAAATAACTGCGAAGTAAGATTGCCAAGTGGCAGACCAATATTTCTATTTTCATCCGTACAAAAACTTTCAACAATATTTTTGAGTAAATTTATAATGTTTTTATCCAAAATATACTTTTGTAAAATACACAATAAAACTTCGTGATCAATACTGGCAAAAAACTTTTTAATATCACACTTCAATACCCAACAAACACGGTGATTATTTTTGCTAGCCTTACGAATATATTTACCAAATTTTTCCACCGCTTTATGCGTGCCTTTGTCATCTCGACACGAATACGAATCCGCAATATATACACGATCAAAAAATGGATATAACACCCGATACACCGCATGATGAACCAACCTATCTCGCACACTCGCCTTGTGAATATGACGTCTTTTAGGATCGTTTATAAAAAAACTTTCATATCGCCCGTGACAATATGTATGATTGACCAAATCAAAATGAAGATCTACAATATTGTCCATTAAGTTTTTACTAAATTTTATTACATCGAGTTTCTTTTTCTTGCTAATAATAAATTCCTCCCACGCCAAACATAAATTTTCTAACGAAATAATTTCATCATACTTATGACTCAAAATTCGCCGTCCGGAATCTTTCAAGCCCCCCCCCCTCAGAAGTAATACTGAGATCCCGATTTTGTCCGTACTCAAAGATTGTTATTTGATGTGGCATAGTTTTTTACCAAATTTACCAAGACTAACTAGATACACATTGGGAGTTAAAATAGATAATATATTTTTGGAATTATTGGAAACAACTTTTATTGCCAAATATGCTAAACGTGAAGACAAACTTAATTGTTTAGAAAATGTAAGTCGTAAATTGGATAACTTGAAATTTTTTATCACACTTCTGTGGGAAGCAAAAGGTTTAAGTGCTAACAAATACGGCCAATTATCTCAAAAATTATCGGCTGCTGGAAAAATGACCGGCAAATGGTTGCAATTATTTAAAAAAGAAACTCCCGCCAATTAAAGCAGGAGCAACAAAGAGACTAGCAGGCGACGAGGACGCCGTTGTTGGAATTGAGCGGATTGCGGAAATCGTTCAGGTTGAAGTTCCGGTTCGCGCCATTCACGTTAGCGTACGGCACGTAGACGACGCCGTCAGAGTTCGTCCACCAAATATATCAGGTATCTTCCAAAACACCACCCGTTGAGTACTCTTCGGGTTGAATAGAATTTGAAGACGTTATCTCCCTAATACCCAATACCGAGTATCTTCATTATATTATTTCAACTTACGCTGTGATAAACCGTAGCCGATCACATTCTGAAGTATGAAATAGCGAGATTCTACACGCCAAAACTTTCGCCGTGGCAGTGTCTGTAAAATCTAAATAGATTATATCAAAGTTTTTATTAAACACAAAGACCCTCGACTCGGACATCCACCTTTTGAGGGTGAACGCCGAGACGAGGGTCCGAGAAACCGAGGACCGACCAACCGACACCGAAGTGCCGAGAGGCCGAGTGGCCAAAGTTTCTTACTCGCAGGCGACGAGGACGCCGTTGCGGGAACAGAGCGGATTGCGGAAAACGACCAGGCGGAAGCACCGGCGCGCGCCATCCACGCCAGCGTACGGCACGTAGACGACGCCGCCAGAGCGCGCCCACCGGGAGTCCTCGCTGATTGCGAAGACCCACCACCACTTTTCCACTTCCGTGGGGTGGTCGTGGAGGAAACCAGCGAGATCGCCGGTGTTCCCGAGGGTGAAGCCGGCGGCCGTGAGACGCGCAGCGGCCTGCTCGCTCGTCTCGCCACTGAGGTACGGTTCCACCCGGAAGCTCATCTTCCGGACACCGGTCCCGGCGAGCTTGAAGCGCGCAGAGGTGATGTCCGAGTTGATGTTCCCGAGATTAGCCGGACCGACAGCCAGTTCGATCAGCTTGCGAAGGCCGAGCGACTGGTCGTAGGTGACCTGGAGACCAAACACCGACAGTTCTTCGAACAACGCCTTGAGCCGCGGCGCGAGCTTCGGGTTGGACACGAGACGCTGAGCGGCCTCGAAGATCAAATCGAGAGAAACCATCGCGTCCTTCGCGATCTTCCCGATCTGGTTTTCCTGTCCGGACGTGAACTTGCGGTTCATCGCCTTTCTCCTTACACTTGTGGTTTACCATTATCCAGACACTCGCCGGATTAGGGTTTACCACGGTTAGGCCAAGCAATTACTCTTGGCCTTCTTTCTGCGTATTTGAAACAACTAAAGCAAAAAGAAAGCTTAGAATAACAATGGAATATATCACAAAACCGAGTTTTTGTCAATAATTGACGGACTTTGTCTTTTAGCATAAAATATAGTATAGATTCTCGTTTTCGCGGGATTATCAAATTACTTTGCATATTATGAAACGCTTTGAACTCACTTTTTCATTTTTACAATTACCATTAGATTATTTAATGTTGGTTTTAGCTGGTTTTTCTGCTTACGGATTGCGTTTCACTAAACTAGTCACTACCATTCGCCCGATTCTTTTCAATTTATCTTGGAACAAATTTTGGCCTTTAGTTTTGGTTGTTGCAGCCGGCTGGTTAGGAATATTTGCCCTAACTGGATTATACAGCGCTAATCCAAATAAAAAACTTGCCAACGAACTTGGTCGGGTATTTTTAGCAATTTCAACTGGCTTTGCCGCTATTACCATTTACGTTTTTTTCACTCTGCAAAAATTTGACTCTCGTTTCTTGGTTTTAGCTGGGGCAATATTAGCCATAATATACGTTTCCCTAGCTCGTACAGCATTACGATTAATTAAAATTCTTTGCTACCGTCTTGGTATTGGTTTACGACGCACCGTAATCATCGGTACTCAAAGTGTGGCTGACCAAATTAAGCAATCTCTAGAAAATCATCCTCAACTTGGATATCGCGTGGTAGGTTTGTTAAAAAATTTTGATTTAGTCGAATTGTTGAAACTACAAAAAACAGGCTTAGACGAAATTATTTTTGCTGATCCAAAAAGCAAAGAGGATGAAGCGTTGCAAACTATTGATTTTGCCAACGAGCATCATATCACTTTCAAATATTCAGCTGATCTTTTTGCCACCATTTCTTCCAACATGGCTATCTCCACGATTGCTGGAATTCCAATCATTGAACTGCGCCGTACTCGTCTTCATGGCTGGGGTAAAATTTCCAAAAGAATTGGCGACATTGTTGGTAGTCTATTTTTTATAATAATTTTCTCCCCTCTTTTCTTACTTAGTGCCATTATTATTTTATTTGAAACTGGACGACCAATCATTTACAAAAATGAACGGGTTGGTCAGGAAGGCAAAAAATTCTTTACCTACAAATTCCGTTCGATGTATCAAAAATATTGCACAGGCGACCAATTTGGAAAAGCTGGTGAAGATGCGATCGGACTAGAACAAGAATTAATAAAAGAAAAAAGCATCAAGCAAGGACCGGTTTACAAAATCAAAGACGATCCTCGCATTACTCCTTTTGGACGATTTATTCGCCGATTTAGTCTCGATGAACTACCTCAATTCTTCAATGTGTTGATTGGTAATATGAGTCTTGTTGGCCCTCGCCCACACCAACCACGTGAGGTAAACAAATATGAGAAATGGCACAAAACTGTTTTGACTATCAAGCCTGGAATCACAGGGCTAGCTCAAATTTCCGGACGTAGTAATCTCAGTTTTGACGAAGAAGCTCGTCTTGATATATTTTATATTGAACACTGGAGCTTTTTTATCGACTTTGTAATTTTAATTAAAACTCCATTTATAGTAATAAAGAAAACTGGATCGATTGTATGAAGATTGCCCTAGTGCATGATTATCTTTCGCAAGATGGAGGGGCGGAAAGAGT
>CAINUM010000088.1 GCA_903853785.1 Candidatus Magasanikiibacteriota bacterium | reverse complement strand
GCATGATAATTTTAAATATATTTTATTATTATATCATATGTAATGATAAAAAGCACAATCAGAAATTAGCAAGGTTCGAACTAATCATTTTTGGCTTAGATAAAATAAAAGACGAAGCATTAAATATGCTCCGTCTCTCCTGGCTCCAATACTGGGATGAGTTTCTGTCTCTTTTGGCTAATTTGGAGGGCGTATATTTGTTATCGGCGGCAAACTAAATTCAAGGTATATTTATGCTAACTCTTCCATTTCAACAACGCGGTCTTCCCCTGTCAAAAAATATCCGCCATTGATTATTTAAGCTATTTGGATTAGTATTATTACCATGCAACCATTTCCGTGTCACCTAAAGGTCTCCATGACTCGTCCGAGTCCTGGTTACATCATGTCCGCGAAGTAGCAAGGATCCGGTGCCGTTCGCTTGGTAGTTTGCCTACCTCTTGCAGTTTGGCCTCCCCAGGGTTCCCTTGAACGCCTGAATCGCCAGACATACTTCGGCAGTCCCGTGTAGACTGTGCGCAGAAATGCGCCTAATGGAAACCGGTGGGCTGTCACGGCAGCCCACCACCCATTCTTTAAATGATATTTATACAAAAAATAACGACTAATTTAAGTCGTTATTTTAGTTTTGCTTTGCATATGGGATGAGATTGGACGGTATTTGGCTAAGTTGGAATGAAAGAAGTCCGTATTGACAAACCGTCTGTTTTACGATAATATTTCTTATTAGTTCTTTAAAAACGTTATGAGGGTAGATAATTACCTATTTAAATTGGCAATTATCCCCCCTCGTAATATCATTTCAAATGAGCAACGCCGATGAGGGGTACACTACGGTGTAAGCAATCGCTCGGAGAAAAGCCATGTTTATCCTCGGAAAGAAAAGTCGGCTATTCAATGCACTCGGGCTGAAATACGGCCTGATTTTCGTTGAGGGCATGAATAGGCCAGTCATTGTTTACTGCGTCGCCCATGCCGCTGACGAGTTGCAGAAGCTGGTAGAAAAAAAGCATCTTGATGAGGAGGAAGCACTTGCCATCCTCGATCAAGTTGCTCTTGCCGGACTTGTTGAGAACA
Organism: Candidatus Magasanikiibacteriota bacterium; assembly: GCA_903853785.1. Classification (GTDB taxonomy): domain Bacteria; phylum Patescibacteriota; class Patescibacteriia; order Magasanikbacterales; family GWA2-37-8; genus CAIOJG01. The sequence goes on along the minus strand of CAINUM010000088.1, from coordinate 3,707 downwards.
CAATCGACATGTTCGCGTTGATCTCCCACGTCCAACCACAAGAAGGAGAACTGCTATTCGAGTACATCAAGTGTACATGTGGCAGTCCGTTGCCACATGGTTACATTGCCAAGATTGGAACGGGTGGTAAGCGTATCCACACAGGAACAATTCCAGGTTCGTTTGTAGGCCTGGTTCTCCTCGACATACTGGTTGAATCGGAGGTTACTCTGATGCCGATATCAGAGGCTGTTCGCTTGCTCAAGGCAATGATCGACGCTGGTTTGCCAGTTATCGAGATTGAAGCCAAGAACGTAGGCGAATTGTGCAAACTTCCAATTGACCCCAACAACCCACGCGGTCTCTGAGATGTCTTGGAAATTTTCCCACTTGCTAAATTTGGCAGTGGGACGAGGAGGTAACGACTCACATTACTCGTCTCGTAATTTAAAAATAATTATTTGTTTTTAAATTATGCGAGTAATGTAAAAAATAAATAAAAATACACCAATTTAAATTGGTGTATTTTTTTAAAAACTTCTGCTCTGCGGATTATGTCTTTTCCGAATTAACCAACATATATTTACAGGTTAAATTGAGTTGTAATGTTTTTAACAAAATAATGTAAATAAACGGAAAATTGGCTATGTTTAAAACAAAAGAGGGCTTTTAAGCTCTCTTTTATCGGCACTCTGTGCCAGTTGGCTCGGGGGGGGCGGACTATGTTCGAACTGAAGTTAGTAAAAAAATAAATAATTTTAAGTATGATTAGTTTTATACTCTTTCACAATCTTAATAAATTTGTCTTCCCAACCTGGGTTATGTACTATTCGCTTAAACGAATCCTCTTTACCGCTTAACAATTCAACTCTACTTTTTTGGCTTAATTCTTCCCAATTATTAAACATAATATACAGTGCATTTCCATAGCGTATATTTTCAAATGCTACGAAGTCGTCACCAAATTTGGCACCAAAATACCTAAAAAAATCATCGGTACCCTTTACATAATATTCGGGTTTTAAATCATTAATCAAATTAATTCTCTCAAACATAGTAGTTTCTTGTTCTTTTGTTACCCCTCTAGTTCCAGATAGCATTCTGCGCACTACCTCGTCTACTGTTCCTAAAGGTAATATTTCCCAATCTACAGAAATAGTATTTTTATACTCTTCAAGGGTCATACTACTAATAAAAACATTAAATGCACCTACATTTTCTTGAAGAATATTTAGATTATAATATAATTCCTGCTCAAAATTGTCTGTTCTTCTATTAATGACTTGTTCAATGGCAAATCTTACTATGTAAGATCCATTTTTTTCTTCGATTAAAGCTGTCGAAATTGTAACTTCTTTTGGAGGAAAAAAATCAATTCTATACACGTCTCTATCCCACGATACTGCATGTGTACTGTAACCGCCCCAATCTGGAAGATCACGCTCAAATGTTTTCGAAATCTTTGGCAAATCTCGTCTTTTTTGTTCATACCCATATACATTTGCTGAAGAGAATTTCCCAGCACTAGCTTTAGGTACAATTTCTTTTGGTAGTTTAAGTGTCCCATTTTCGATTTCAAGACCTAAATGGGTATATTTCTTAACATCCTCAATTTTAATTGCTTTTACACACGCAACAACAACATCATCTTGATCGAAAGTTTTAATTTTATCAAGAACGTGTTCCGGAATTTTTCTTATATTCTTTTTTGCCATATTATTTTAATTTTAAACATTCTTTTCTATAAACACAATAGTTTTGTGCAATATATAATTTATTTGTTGTGATAATGACTCAACACATTCCAAAATTAATTTTTTATCGAGCGGTGTATTGTTAAGTTTCCATTCTGTAATAGGGGTATTTCTCATATCAATACCAACAAACATTCTTCGGCCAGGTGCTGTTCTATGTGATAGTACATTTCTGATCTCTTTTATTTTAATATATTGCTGGTTGTTTGCAATTGTATCAAACAAGTCTGCGATTTGATCTGTTGGAAAAGCTTTTAGATAAGCCTCTTTCGTGCTATTCAATGATATGCGTTGCTGATCTTTTGGAGAAGAAATGGGAAAGTGTTTCGGAGATATAAAATGGCCGATACTGTACAAGCCATAGTATGTGGATTCAAAGGTGGAAAATACTGAACTATAGAAATTAAATAATAACTTTTCTTGTGTAAATCTGTCTAATGGATTGGGTGTTGTCCCGAAAACATCTAGGGTATTAATAAAATCATCTCCATACTGGATTGACGCTTGATAACGATATGATAATGCATTCCACGCTCCTGAATAATGTTCGTAAAATTGGTGTTTTCCGAACGACTTCACGATGATATTATAAATATTTTCGTAAAATTCAACAGGAAAACTGTCTGACATAACAAGTCCATTTGTAATTAATCCTTTTTTTATCTCCGATGATCTTGTTTCTTTCACATTACTTTTCTCAAAAACTCATAAATCTTCACCATCGCCCAAGTATCCATCTTACAATATTCCAGTAAATCTTTTTCAATTTGTTTCTTCTCCTCTTCCGGAGTATCACCTGAAATCATCTTTTCCCAACGCTCACTTGCCTGATCCCCTTTTGATATATTCAAAATTCTATATGACAATTCCGGCACAATCACCGGCAAAACTCTTTTAATACTTGCACTTCCTTTGAAAGCCGAATCAACATAATAATTTTCGGAAAATATAGTCATCAAATCAAACATACCTTCGTTTATATTTTCTAAAAAATTAGCATAATCTGGATGTAATTCAGCAAGTTTTTCATTGCGTTGTTTTTCATACGAACTATACCAAGCAATCACCGTGCCATTTGGATCAATATCCTGTTTCATTCTTTCAACAAGCGGTCTGGTTAAATCCCCTTTTGGATTAGTGATTAAAAATTCCTTATGTTCTATACTTCCATCTTTTTGCATGACATGCAAAGAATACTGAAAAGGAATTTGTTCATACGCACCAAAGCCGTCAAACATTGGAATTGCGCTTACAAAACCCTCATAATCAAAGAAGTGTAAAGGGAATACAAGCTTATCCAGCGCCTCTTTTATTGCCATTTGATCAACTATAGGCTTACCCATAGAACAAGCGTCATATTGAGCCTTTTTAGCCCCTTTAAGCACATCTGGATTGTCTATGTCTTCAATAGCATATATGCCTCGGTCTATCCAATCAAAAAATATTTTTTTACTTGCGCCTATGCGGTTTATATCATGGACCGAATACTCTGGAACATCAGGGTTAGAATATGCAAAAGTAGTACATTGGGCATTTCTTCCTCTATACAAACACTCACACCTTTTCTCTTCCGGCATATCTAAATACTGTTTCATTTCAGACATCTGCTTTCTAACTTTCTCTTGGGATTCTTCCACTTCACCGGTTAGATCAACTATTACAAATAATTCATCATAATTAATTTTACCAAGTCTTTTGTATTCTCGATTCAAATGAATAACGCCGGTTTTAATAATATTTATTCCGCTTTTTTCAATAACACTTTTCTGAAAAGCAAGGTCGTTTATATAATGGTGTGGTTCTTTTCTTTTTACATCATTAGACGCTTTTACTTCATAAAGCTCATAGCCATCTTTTTCTTTATTATAAATCAGAATATCTGCTCGAATAAAAAATACATCTTCGGCAAAAGTGGCTTGAAAAATTATTTTTTCTTTTTTGTCAATATATTGTTTCGTATCATCAATGGCGTTT
>CAINUM010000087.1 GCA_903853785.1 Candidatus Magasanikiibacteriota bacterium | reverse complement strand
TCACCTTCGTCTTCAAGTTCTTGTAAGTTTTCAATTACCTCCATCGGTGCACCAGAACGAATTGCAAAATCAATAAGCTCATCTTTAGTCGCAGGCCAAGGGGCGTCCTCTAATTTCGAGGCTAATTCAAGAGTCCAATACATATAATTATTCCTTTTTGATAGCTATTCTAAGTTTTCAAATATTTCGCGAAATTATACTTTTTTTTTACAGTAGCAACTTTTTTCTTTTATTTATCTAAAATACTTCACCTCCAACTTTATTTATTCTGATTTTATTGAAGTTATCTTTAATAAAAAAACAAGTGATTAAAAAAATAGCTCAGTTTACAGTAAATCCCTTTTTTCGCTGGTTAAAAAAATAAAATACTTTAAAAATAAATTTTACCTGCAGTAATTTACCTGCAACATAAAGTAAAACACTTGTATAAAAATCATTTATTAGTTAATTTTTCCTTTAAATATTTTTTTAATTTTGTTTTATCAAATTCTTAAAAAAATTACTTTAATAAAAAAAAACATATTCCATTAATTATGTTTTTAATTCATTTTTAATGTTTTAATATTTGGTTTTCTTGAAAAATATTTTAATTTTGCCTTACTATTACATTTAGATCTAAATAACCATATTCTTTTTTTAATTTATCTTAATTAAAAATTATGAGAACTATTAAATTCATTACATGTTTAAGCTTAATTTTTTTCGGTTTAATAAAGAGTAGTAATGCTCAAATAACTATTTCAACAATGAATAACCCTGCAAGTTTTTTTGTTGATCAACTAGTTGGCACAGGTGTAACTTATTCTAATGCAACTTTCAGTAATACCGGAGCTGCATATGCGAGCACTTCATCATCAAACTATGGGCTTTTTAATAATGCCTCCTCTGTTATTGGAATTAACAGTGGTATAATTTTATCAACAGGTAATGTTTTAGGTGCACCTGGTCCAAACTCATCACCAAACATGTCGACTGTGAATTCAAGAGGTGGAGATGGTACTTTAAATACTATTGTAACCCCAACATATGATGCAATGGGTTTAGAATTTAATTTTGTTCCGGAATCAAATGTTATCACTTTTCGTTATGTTTTTGCATCTGAAGAATATAATGAATTTGTCAATTCATCTTTCAATGATGTTTTTGGATTTTTTATCACAAATAATACTGGAGGGTTGGAAGGATATTCAAATAAAAATATTGCAATTGTTCCAGGTACTACCAATACTGCAGTTTCAATTAATAATGTAAATAACGGATATGGCGCAGCAGGTGCTTTAGGAAATAACACATGCAATAATTGTGCATATTACAGAGACAACGGAGCTGGCTCATATAATATACAATACGATGGTTTTACAACCATTTTAACTGCAACATGCAATGTTACACCATGTGCCTCCTATCACATGAAAATTATTATTGCTGATGTATCCGATTATGCTTATGATTCTGGTGTTTTTCTCGAATCCGGTAGCTTTACTAGCCCTTCAATTAATCAAATTGATATTACATACTCAAATCCTTCAGCTGGAGGAAATGCTGCCATGGTTGAAGGATGTAGTAACGGACAAATGACATTTGGTTTAACCAGCCCTACTCCTTTTAATCGAAATATTCCATTCTCAATTTCAGGAACCGCAACTTATGGAACTGATTTTTATACAATACCTGATATTTCAGGAACTTGGAC
>CAINUM010000086.1 GCA_903853785.1 Candidatus Magasanikiibacteriota bacterium | reverse complement strand
TTTTTCGAAAAAAATTAATTCATCAACAAATAGTATTATTTTTCGTAATATTATTTTGTTCGTGCGCTACAGTTGCATCATATACACTTGGACCAGATACTCATGTAGTCAGTCAGTCACAATATGATGCTGCTCAATATGTGTGGCAAAAGACCAATACAGTTGATCTTCACACCTGTGTAATATCAGATGTAAATACCCTGCTAATAATAGAAGCTTTGTCAGGCGGACGTTTGACTGGTGGTGGATTTCCTTTAAATTTATATTTTTCACAACCGGAATTAGAACGATTACAAAATTTAGCCAAACTACAACCGCAAGAAGCGATAATACAAGGAAAAAATTTATTAAACACCCAAAGTTGTTTCTTGATAGGGGACTACAATTTGCCAAGTCCCATTGCTCAATTTGGAAAAATAAAAATATATAATAATTAAGTATCAATTTATATGGATTGTTTGTTTTGTAAAATTATAAATAAAGAAATTCCAAATTACACTGTTTATGAAGACAAAAATGTTCTGGCATTTTTAGATATTTTTCCTCACGCCATGGGGCATACAGTGGTTATTCCAAAAAAACATTTTGATACACCACTCGAAATGAGTGAGGAAGAATTTGTTAATTTCAGTATCGGTTTAAAAAAAGCACTTGAACAAGTAAAAAATATTTTGAAGCCAGCTGGATTTAATGTTGGTTGGAATCAAAGTCCTGCGGGCGGACAAGTTGTTCCACATCTGCACGCTCACATCTTACCAAGATATGAAGGTGACGGTGGTGGTAGTATGCATTCTATTATTAAAAACACAGGAGATAAATCGGTCAAAGAAGTATCGGAATTATTTAATGGAAAAAAATAATTATGCAGAAAAAATATCAAAAAATTTCGGATGAAACCATTCATACTAATCCGTGGTGGTCCTACAAACACGATAATTACAAATGTGATGAAAAAGAATTTCACTATTATTATGGGGAATTAAAAGGTAATGCGATTATTGTCCCAGTGTTGGATGATGGCCGAATTGCTATGATTAGACAGTATAGATATTTACAAGAACGATCTGGAATCGAATTCCCAATGGGTGGAATTATGGAGGGGGAAACTCCTCAACAAGCGGCAGTGCGTGAGTTGCTTGAAGAGACGGGGTTGGAGTCTACAAATTTTTCTAAAGTAGGAGAGTTTGAACCATTACTTGGAATTGTAAAAGATAGATCCAGTGTGTTTATTGCCAATGAAATTTCTAGTCAAATAGAGAGTAAATTAGACGCAGAAGAGGATATAGAATTAGTTTTGCGTCGCCCAGATGAAATAAACGAAATGATTAAACGTGGAGAAATTTGGAGTGGTCAAACTTTGGCAACTTGGACTTTGGTGCGAGATCTTTTAAATAATAATAAAAAATAAATATGAGTTTTAGTGAAGGTGGTTATCATGGCGAGGGAATGTTTGGAAAAATACGAAAAGAGATAGGTAAAAAAACATTGCCTATTTTAACGACTTTAAGTTTGGGTTTAGGTGCGCAAGCCTGCGAACAAGATTGTCCATCCACCGATCAAGTTGTTGGAGATACAATGATGACTGCAAATAGAATGCCCGAACAAAATACATCTCCAGATATAAAAAAAATTAATCCATACGATGAAATTTTAAAAACCGCGAGAGAAGAACTTTATCGTGTTCGAATGGGTGGAGTAGAAAACGGTGAAATTAAATATTTTAAAAGAATATATCGAGATAAAAACTATCGCTTAAAAGTAAAAAGATTAATAGAAAAATATTCAGAAGAAAGTGGTGTACCTTTGGATACAGCATATTCTGTAGCAGCGTTAGAGTCTGGTTTTGATAACAAAGCTTCAATTTCTGTAGCTTCTAAAGACGATTCATCACAAGAGGTTACAGCAGCAGGTGTGTACCAAATGAGAGTTCCAGCCGCTCGAAAAATGGGATTGGTAGTAGATGAAGAAAAAAATATTGATGAACGGTATGTGTTAGAAAAAAACATTAAGGGAGGTTTAGGGTTTTTGGCTGAATATAATGAAGATTTTGAAAATTGGCCGTTGGCTTTAACAGCATACTCCCATGGCAAGGCTGGTCTTTGTAGAAAATTACATAGTTTATTTCCGGAATTGACTTTGAATAAACGTTTGGATGATTTTGACGTTGATGGAAAGGATATGTATTTAAAATTGCTGGCTAAAGGCGATCTAAAGATAGAACACTTATATGTGTTAGATCGAATATTTTTCAAATATGCTTTTGATACAGTCGCGATCACTGATTTAGCATATAAATATATTGATGATTCAGATACACATCCGATAAAAATCAAACACAAAGAAAAAAGTAAACATAAATAATGACAGGTAATTATAAAAATGGTATAATATTTTCATGGAAAATCACTTAGACGCGTTAGGCGAAGAACAATCCAAACCAGTTATGGTTGGCAATCCCGAAGTCAATTATTTTGGTATGGCTAATTATCGTAATCAAAATCGCAAGTTTGGTATCAAACTAGATGATCGCCGCCGCCATATGTATATCGTCGGAAAGACTGGTATGGGCAAAACTACTTTGCTCGAAAATATGGTGCTCAACGATATTTATGCTGGTCATGGTTTGGGTTATGTAGATCCGCACGGGGATACAGCTGAAAAGATTTTGGATTATATCCCTGCCAATCGTATCAATGATGTGGTGTATTTCAATCCGGCTGATTTGGATTATCCAATCGGGTTTAATATTTTAGAAACTATTCGTCCAGAACAAAAACATTTGGTAGCTTCTGGTTTGATGGGGGTATTCAAAAAGATCTGGCCAGATGTATGGAGTTCTCGTATGGAATATATTTTGAACAATACAATCTTGGCTCTTTTGGATTTTCCTGGTACGACTTTGCTCGGCATCAACAGATTGCTCGCCGATGCTGAATATCGTCGTCGTGTTGTAAATAATACTAAGGATCCAGTAATCAAAGCTTTTTGGCAAACTGAATTTGCGGCCTATAATGATAAATACAAACAGGAAGCAGTCGCTCCTATCCAAAATAAAATCGGTCAATTTTTATCAGCGTCAGTTATTCGCAACATCGTGGCTCAGGTAAAATCTAGAATCAATATTCGTGAAATCATGGATGAAAAAAAGATTTTCATCATGAATTTGAGTAAAGGTAGAATCGGCGAAGACAATTCCAGATTATTGGGAGGTATGTTGATTACCAAAATTCAGCTTTCAGCCATGGAGCGCGTAGATACGCCAGAGGCAAAACGCCCGGATTTCTTTTTATACGTTGATGAGTTTCAAAATTTTGCGACAGAATCTTTTGCTAATATTTTGTCTGAGGCCCGTAAGTATCGTTTGGATTTGGTAATGGCCCATCAGTATATGGAACAGCTCGAAGAAGAGGTGTTGGCTGCGGTACTTGGTAACGTTGGAAGTATTATTACTTTTAGAGTTGGTTCGACCGATGCCGAAATTTTAGCCAAAGAATTTATTCCTACTTTTGTTGAAGAAGATCTGATAAACTTACCAAAGTTCCATGTTTATTTGAAATTGATGATTGATGGTGTGGCTAGTAGACCGTTTAGCGCCCTGACATTGTCACCAATCGCTATTGCAACCGGTAGTTTGGAAAAAGTAATAAAAGTTTCTCGTGAGCGCTATGCTCAAAGTCGTGATAAGATCGAAGATAAAATCGCTCGTTGGAGTGGAATGGTTATTATTCCTGGAGATGAAGCGTCTGAGTTAGAGGTGGATGAAGATGAAGCGATGTTTACAGATGTTCCAAAAAAAGTTGAGACAGAGCCAGTAGTAGTAAAAACTCCAACACCGATTGTAGTGTTAACGCCGCCTGCTGCTCAAGTGGAAGTAAAATCTGTAGTGGTGCAAACAATCAAACCGGAAATTCCTGTGGTGGTCGCTCCAAAAAAGATAGAACCGATAGTTGCAAATAATTTTAAACAAACAACACAACCGACAATAGTTCAACCTGTGAGTAGTTCTGCTCCGGTACTTTCAAAGTCGGCAAAAAAACGCCGACGTAAACAAAAAAATAAAGGATCGCAGAATTTTGTGGCTGGTAATCAGGTGACACTAGGGGACCCGTCGCAAAAAGGAATTTCTCTGAGTGTGTTGCAGTCTGCTAAGGTTCCTGCTACTGCGCCAGTTATTAGTTCGCCAACAGCTGTACCTCAGATTGTTCAAACGGTAATTGCACCTGCTGTAGAATCGGCAAAACAAGAACCTCAGCCGTCGACTCCAACAGTTAAACAACCAGACATTTCAAAACCAACAGTAATGCAGGTTGGTAAGGTAAGTAAAATTGACGAATAGTGATAAATAAAAAACAACCTATAAAATAGGTTGTTTTTAGTACTCAATATTCTTGATAAAAAATATTAAGTACTCAAGAGGGGTCGGCGAACCTTCCCCTCGAGAGCGTCTGTACTTGACTCGCGCGCGTGCTACGCGGCGACCGGCAAGGTGTCCATCTTCACCGAGCCAACGATCTTGTCCTTGCCGTTCAGGAACAAGACCGCAATGGTTCCCATCTTCACCGGGATCTTGCTGACGCTGTTGCGGCAGCCAAAGGCCTTGTTGAGGATCTTGGGGTCGGCGTACACCACCGTGAGGTTCTTGTCCTTGGTGGTGGAGAAAATCAGCTCGCGGGCCTTGGCCCGGTTCTGATTGTGGCTCGCGCCGTTGTTGAGAACCTGCGAGGTCGAGAACTTGTGATAGACGCCGGTAAGCCCTGCCGTCGTGATCGCGGCCGGGTCTTGGCTGCAGATCACCGAGGGGTGGCCGAACACACTGGTCAGCTCCTTGACCTCTCCGACGATGGCCGGAGCCGTGCGCTTGATCTGCTTCTCGGACTTCTTGGACAGCGGCTGGGTGCCACCGACCATCGGCTCGCCATTCGGGATGAAAACCAAACACCGCACTGCATTGCTGGGAATGTGCATGAGAATCTCCTGTCATACAACTTCAATCCGCTTCGTCACTCACTACGTGTGAGTATGGACAAAACATCTTTAAGTTGCTAATTGCAGACAAATTATTATCAACATTTAGCAACCTAAAGTGTTTTTAGCACGTTTTTATTTTAAAAGTACATTCGCTCATTATTGTTTTAAAATAGATACAACTTTGCAGCGTATCTGTTTATTTCACAATAACGGTACATTATTACAAATTTTTTTACTTTTGTCAACTCAATAAACGGAAAATAAAAAACAACCTAGATAGATAGGTTGTTTTTAGTGTCCAATATTCTTGATTATAAAAATATTCGACACTCATGGGGGCCGGTCGCGAAACCAACCCCCAAGAGCGAATGTACTTTGCGTATCCTTCTGCCGTGCTAGACGGCGGTCAGGAGCGGGTGCTTCTGGGCACCCACGATGCGGCCGCGCCGGTCGGAGTACAGGACGACGGCCTCGATACCGCCTTTCGGGTCGCGGCAGGCCATGACGTCGGGCCGTCCGGACACGAGCATCTGGTCGATGAACTTGGGCGCGCCGTAGGCCAGCAGCAACGGCTGGTCCCGAGTGTCCTTCTTCAGAACCTTGGCCAGGTGCTTCACGACGTGCCCGTCAAGCAGCGGGTTCGTCTCAAAGCTGTTGCTGGGCCCGCAGATGACCGCGGTCATGATGTTCTCAGGCTTTTGGCCGCTGACGACGACAGGCTTGCCGAAAGTTGGCGCCAGGGTCGTGATCAGGGACTGCAGGCCGTGCTTCGAGCGCTTGGTCAAGGAGACGCCCACTTCCGACAGAGGATGGGTGCGCAGCTTGTCGTCGGGCGCGCTCGTCTCGGCGTGCGGAATCAGGACGATGGCACGAGTGGCCTTGGCCGGAATGGTCGATACGGTACGGTTCTTGTGCATGTGATAGAACTCCAATGCAACCTTGAGCTTATTGTCACCCACTACATGTGAGTATGGACAAATCAGCTTTCGGTCACTAACTATAGACAAATTATTATCAATATTTAGTGGCCAAGGTTGCACTGAAAGATACGCAAAATTGTAAAAGTACTTTCGCTCATTATTGTTTGAAAACCGCGTCACCTTAGAGGTATTTTGGCCTATTTCACAATAACGCTACATTATGTCATATATATATTATTTTGTCAACTGATAGGCGGTCGTTGATTTAAAAGAATTACGTTGTTATAATGAATTTAAATATATTTAGTTATTTGTATCTAATCTATGTGTAGATTGCTAGCAACAGCAGGTAGTATTGAACAAAAACAGCTTTCATCAATATTGAAATGTTTTAGAAAATTGGCTCACACCGGCATAGTCCCAGGTGAAGAAGTGCCTGGCCACAAAGATGGTTGGGGGATTGGTTGGCATACTCAGGGAATGGATTTTATGGAAAAATATAGCAGCGATGCCTTTGTTGACTCGAGATATTTAAATTTATTAAGTAAAATAGAATCCCCAAATTTTCTATTGGCCCATCTTAGAAAAGCATCTGTTGGGGGTGTGGCGACAAAAAATTCGCACCCTTTTTATTTGGACGGTTGGTATTTT
>CAINUM010000085.1 GCA_903853785.1 Candidatus Magasanikiibacteriota bacterium | reverse complement strand
GGTATTTTAAAGAAAACACCACCCTTCGGGGATGGATACTGTTGCCGATCGCGATGGGCATCAGTGACAGGCAGGAGGGAACGATTGCCGCACTGCTGTCCGACAAGCTCTGGCCCCGACGGATGGAGGGTCTGGATATCCTTGCGGAATCAACCCGGCCAACGGAATGGGCACGCGAGACCTACTATGCCCTCAGGGTATTGTTCAAAGCCGGTCGCACGGAAGAAGCGCTCGATTTGACCCGGCGGGTAGTGAAAACACAGGTTTTCGGCGAACAGGGTCCATATCCCGATGAAGATGCCATTGATATGTTATGCCCCGGATCGCTGTATCCCCGTGTTTTCACCGAGGGTATGTTCGGGATCGTTCCAACAGGCCTGAAATCTTTTACCTGCACTCCCTGGTTACCCAAGGAATGGCCAAAGATGGCGATGCGCGACCTACGCACTTTCGGACAGGCCTGGGATCTTTTGGTGGAGCGGGTTGGAGATCAGCAGAAGATTACCGTCAGCAGCGGAGGAAAGATCGTTTTCACCGGTACGGGTCCGGCAGGAAAAACATATACCGTTAAATTTTAGGGGACACCATCAGGAAAATCAAAAAGAGTATGAAAGAAAACCATTCAGATTTTATTTTATTCAAAACCGAGGACGAAAAAATATCGGTAGATGTTCGCTTTGAAGATGAAACAGTATGGCTGACGCAAGAGCAATTGGCCTTGCTTTTTGGTAAAGCAAAATCTACAATAAACGAGCATATACAAAATGTTTTTAATGAAGGAGAGCTTGATGCGACACTGTGTACACAGAAATTCGGAATTTCCGAATTTCAGCAGAAAGCCCCTAATTACTATAATTTAGACGTTATTATTTCTGTCGGCTACCGTGTAAAATCTTTCCGGGGAACGCAGTTTCGCCAATGGGCAACCAAACGACTGAACGAATATATCCGCAAAGGTTTTACCATGGACGATGAACGCCTGAAAAATTTGGGTGGTGGTGGCTATTGGAAAGAATTGTTGCAACGCATACGCGACATTCGTGCATCCGAAAAAGAATTTATGGGTTTGATGTCTTTCCCGGGCAGTCGTCCGTACTTGAAAGACGTTGTAGTTGCAAAAAATTATTTGGACGAAAAAGAGCTTCGTTCGCTAGGACAAATAGTATCGGGGTATTTGGATTTTGCTGAGCGTCAAGCCGAACGAGAACAAGCAATGACAATGAAAGATTGGGCTGAACATTTGGATAAAATTTTGACAATGAGTGGAGAAAAACTGTTGCAGGGTGCAGGCTCAATCAGCCACGAAATTGCTATTGAAAAGGCAACCACAGAATATAAGAAGTATCAACAAAAAACATTGAGCGAAGCAGAAAAAAATTATTTAGAAAGTTTGAAAGTATTGGAAAATAAAACAAAAAATGAAAAATAAAACCCACGCATTTGCCAGCCCATAACATCAGATACCCGCAAGTTTTCGGGTATCTACTCGTTATAGGCAAGCATATTAACTTTTTAATAATCAAAATGACTATAGAACAATACATCGCACAGCAAGAAATTGAACGACAAAATATATTATCTAAAATTCATTTTGCAATTTTAAATGCTGATAAAACCGTTAGTGCTCAAATTGGGAAAATGATGGGAAAGGAAATGATAATTTATAAGGCACCAGGGACTTTCAAATATGGACTTTCAAGTGTTAAAAAATACATTTCCCTTCACATATTGCCCATTTACTGTGTTCCATCTTTGCATTCAAAATTCAAAGAGTTATTACCAAAAGCCAGTTTTCAAAAAGGCTGCATTAATTTCACGAGTGAGGAGGCAATACCTTTCGAAATTTTGAAATCACTTTTAATCGACTGCTCGAAAATCGATCTCTCAAAAATCAGAGAAGATTATTTAAAATCAAAAAAAAAGTAAAATGAATATAACTATCATAGGAGCCTCGGCTGGAATTGGACTAGAAGCAGTAAAAAGAGGATTAAATAGAAATCATTCGATAACGACCCTTTCTCGATCTGAAATTGAAATAGAAGAGAAAAAATCGTTAAAAGTGATACTTGGTGATGCAACTAATAAAGCTGACCTATTAAATTCAATCCAAAACGCAGATGCTCTAATTATAACATTGGGGACTAGTAAGAATATGAAAGCTACTACCCTTTTTTCAGATTTTGCAAAATTAATTGTGGAAATACATAGGGAGAACAAAATAGATAT
>CAINUM010000084.1 GCA_903853785.1 Candidatus Magasanikiibacteriota bacterium | reverse complement strand
TGGCATTTCTTCAATTACCTGTTTGTTATCATTCTTAATCTCTGGAATAATTTCGTCATTTTCACCAACCAACTGATTCAAACAACTGAACGCTAAACTCGTGATAAAAAAACTTAAAGATAATATTGGTAAATTTATTTTATAAATCCAAGAAAAAAATCCCACCACAAAACCTAGAATCGTTAAAACTATGAATGATGATAACGCTCTAATGCGCAACGATCTTGAAAATGCAAAATATTTGTGTAAAAAAATATGGACACTTTTTGAAGCCCACATCAAAAAAACTATTAAAATTACCCAGCCGAAAAAAGCATTGTTTGAGTAAGATGAATTTATAAATATTATACTAGCAAAAAATGCCGACAACGCTAGATTCTTAAACATTGATTTTATCCACATAATGATAATATTATAACAGAGGAAAGGAAAAATTGAAAAGATCCGCATAAACAGCAAGACCCTCGAATACAGCAATTTCCACTTAACAGTGAAATTTGAAGTATTCGAGGGTCAAATAGGCCTAGGGCCTAGCTTTGTAGTCAAAGAGCCGATTCTAGAACCCAAAAGTTCCTAGAGATCGAGTGCTTGGACCACACCGACAGCGAACGCGCCGAGCTCCGACGTCTTGTAGTGGTCCGCATGGGACAGCTTGGTGCAATAGAGGCCACCAACCGGACGCCATTCAAGCTCCAACCGCGAGCTATCCTTGAGCATCGTCTCGGTGCGAACCCGCATCTTGCCGAACGGATTAGAGCCGTCAACGCGGTTGTGTTCAACGGCCGAGAAACCGATGTGGACGGCCGAGCCGAGCGAAAGGCTGTAGTCAGACGGAAGGCCGATGTCGACCTTCAACACTTCGAGCGCAGACTTCTGCTCCCGGTAGTTCGTGCAAATGCTCTCGGGGAGCACCGCCGGAACCATCGAAACGAGCTCGTGCCGCGTCGGCTGATCAACAAAGTCCCAGCCCTGAAGATAACTGAAATTATTCCAGGTCGGACCGCTCTCGGGGAGCGTGGTCTTGAAGCCCACCCCGGAAAGAGCGACGTGCAGGTTGATGTTGAAAGGCACACCGAGCTTGTTGGCCAGAACGCGCCAGGCAAGAACGATGTGACCGGCTTCATCGGTGGTCTTGCCTTGCTGGCAAAGCCATGCGAAAGTTGCATCATCGTTCAAGAGCTTGTGGAACTGCTTATACTGCGTCATCAAACACCTTCCAAATTCACTGGATGTATCTAGATCTGGACATTTGCCAAATCAAAACTCATCACACTAAATTACAGGGATTATCTCCCTATCTTACGGTTGTTTTTTAGCTTATTTTAGACAATTTGTCAATGATTACACTATCTACAATTGTTAAAGAATAATATATACACACTTTAGTCACACTACATCCCCAATTTTACTTGCTCAAAAAAATGCTTTGATATAACATATACGAACCAAACAAATCATATGAATACGAATGAAGAATTAAACAAAGTACCACCCCAAAGTTTAGAGGCGGAAATGTCGCTTTTGGGTTCTATACTTTTAGACAAAGATGCAATGTTAAAAATTGCTGATATTGTTCGTTCTGAAGATTTTTATAAAAATGCCCACGCTCGTATTTTTGAAACTATCACTGATTTGTATTCACGCAACGAACCTGCAGACCTGCTGACTCTTAGCACTCGTTTGGAAGAAAAAGGTGTTTTAGAAATGTGTGGTGGTCGTACTTATTTAGCCTCTTTGATCAACGCTGTACCAACCGCCGCTAATGCAGCCAACTACGCTCAAATTGTTCAACGCAAAGCGATACGCCGTCGTCTATTGCTTGCATCTCACGAAATTTCTCGTTTGGGATACCAAGAAGACAATGACATTGAGAAAATCTTAGATGAAGCCCAACAAAATCTACTTTCTGTTTCTACAGTTCATTTTAAACAAACGTTCACTCCAATTCGAAATGTCTTGGCTGATGCTTTTGATCGCATTGATGATTTACACAAACACAAAGGTCAGTTACGTGGTCTACCAACCGGCTTCACACAATTAGACAATCTATTAGCTGGGTTACAAAAATCTGATTTGATTATCTTGGCTGCCCGTCCATCCGTAGGTAAAACATCTCTAGCTTTGGATATTGTTCGCCACGTCGCTACAAAACAAAAATTGCCAGTTGGTTTATTTTCATTGGAAATGGGTAAGGAACAATTGGTAGATAGAATGTTGTGTTCTGAAGCCGGTATTGATTTGTGGCGTATGCGTACTGGTCGCCTTTCCGACCGCCCTGAAGATGATGATTTTCCACGTATTGGCCATGCAATCGGGGTGCTTTCCGAAACACCAATTTATATTGACGATTCTGGTAGTTTAAATATTTTACAACTTCGTACCAAAGCCCGTCGTTTACAAAGTGAACACGGCTTGGGTTTGATTGTTATCGATTATTTACAGTTGATGGAATCAACTAGTGGCAAAACAGACAATCGTGTTCAGGAAGTTGCTGAAATAAGTCGCGGTTTAAAAGCTTTAGCACGTGAATTAAACATTCCAATCCTGGCTCTATCTCAGTTGTCTCGTACTGTTGAACAAAGCAAACCAGCTATTCCAAAACTTTCTCACTTGCGTGAATCTGGTTCTATCGAGCAAGACGCGGATGTGGTATTATTTATCTACCGTAAAGCTGCCGATCGCAATTATCGTCTTGAAGAAATTCCTCCTGACGAACGCAATATCGCTGAAATTCATATTGCTAAACATAGAAACGGTCCAACCGGCATCGTAAAGACAGCATTTGTTGAAGCGATGGCATCGTTTAAAAATCTAGATTCGGCTCATGCAGCTCCAAGTAATAGTTCTGCACCTCAAGCTTTAAAACCAAAATCTGCATTTAATAATTCTGGATCAGGTGGTGGTTACAAAGCTCCAGAACAACCTGAATATTAATTATCTTATTTATTAAATTTTATAAACATACATATGTCCATGTTTTCAAAGTTGAAACAGTTTAAAGATTTACGTGATCAAGGAAAAAAATTACAAGATTTAATTGGAGGGGAAACCGTTACTGTTGATAAGGCTGACGGAAAAGTTGTATTAACAATGAATGGTAATTTAGAAATGACTGGTTTGGCAATCGATGACAGCATGTTATCTTCTGAAAATAAATCTGAGTTAGAAAAAGCAATTAAAGAAGCACACGCTGAGGCATTGAAAAAAATGCAAAGAACTATCGCCATGAAAATGCAACAATCCGGTGAGTTTAATATACCAGGTTTAAGTTAACATGTACTCGTCTAGCATAAACAAACTAATTGATGCTTTAAAAAAACTACCATCTGTTGGACAACATACCGCAGGACGGTATGTTTTTCATTGGCTAAAATCTGGCAAGGTTGAAGTAAATGAACTCAAAAATGCTTTGGACAATTTATTAAAAAATATTAAAAGTTGTGAAAAGTGTTGGAATTTTTCAGATTTTAACCCTTGTGAAATTTGTTCAAATACCAAACGTGACCAAAATCAAATTTGTGTAGTAGATGAAGCACAGGCTGTCGCCGCTCTAGAAAAAACCGGTGTTTATACTGGAGTCTACCATATATTACGAGGAACAATCGACGTTAGTGATGATAATACACTTGCAACTTTAAAGATAAATGAATTACTTGAACGTATAAAAACAAACACAAATATTCAAGAAATAATCTTGGCATTAAACCCAGACATGCCAGGAGAAACCACGATGCTGTATTTGGAAAAACAGGTAAAAATATTTAATCCCCAAATAAAAATTACCAGATTAGCAAGAGGCTTACCGATGGGATCCGACTTGCAGTATAGTGATGAAATTACACTTGGTAGCGCACTTAAAAATCGTTTCTCAAATATAAATTAAACAAAAAAAACACCGGTGATAATTATCATCGGTGTTTTTAAATTTTCTATTAGACGATTTGCACTTCAGTGAATCTCTGTCTCTGACCGTGTACTTTATGGAAACGAACTTTACTTTTGAATTTTTCAACGCGTAAAGTGCGATTTTTTCCTTGTCTCAAAACTTTTGCTTTTACTACTTCACCTGCGATAAAAGGTTTTCCGATTTCAACCAAATTTCCTTCTTCGTCAGCTTTCAAAAGTACTTTATCAAAAGTGAAATCAGTATCAGCCAAAACATCAATACCATCTACTTTTAATTTTTCAAATTTAAATTTTTCACCGGATTTCACGATGTATTGTTTTCCGCCAGTTGCGATAATAGAGATCATAATTTGAGCTTAAATACCCATTTTCTAGTCCATCGAAGGTGTCCTAGTTGGGCTTACTTTAGATATAAAACGTGTTAATTATAACAAAAACAAACAAAATGTCAAGAGACCACGCCAAAAATTGCTTAAACTACTTCAAAACCTCTAGATTATCACCAATATTTAAATTATATTTTAGCGCAGAACCAGCTGAAATTTCTAACACTCGATCAGAAATATCCCTAGCCGGATATTGAACCAGTTCCTCTTCTGTGACACCTGGCTCGATTGGCAAATTTTGGGCCTTATCAACGACAGTACCTTTATTAAACCAAATGATATCTAGGGGAAATTTCATATCTCTCATTACAAATATATGCTGAGCTTGATTTGGAAACACAAATAACATACCGTCATATTTTCCCAGATCTTTACGACCACCCAATCCTTTTTGCCAATGTTTTTCAGAATTAGCGACTAGAACTTTAAAAACCTGATTATTTACTTTGATTGTGGCAGTTGGCCAGTAAAAAACATTATACAACTTTAAAACAATCGCAAACACAATTATTAATCCCAATAAGATCAATTGCCATTTGTGAATTTCGCTTTTAATTTTTTCCGACATATATTTTACGTTTGTGTATATATATTTCTATAACAATAATTATTGTTATCAATAACAGCAAAAATATTATTTTTAAAATACTACTCAAAAATAGAGCAGTAAAACCAAACAACGCTGAAAAACCATAAAAGATTAAAACAGCTTGCCATTGTTTAAAACCAACATCCACTAATCTAAAATGTAAATGTCGGCGATCTCCTGTTGCTACCGATTGACCATTAACCAGACGAGAAGCTACGACCCACAACAGATCTATAATTGGGACTGCCATCACAAGTAATGCGGTGGCAATTTTACTTCCAGCAATTATAGCCAGCACACCGATCATCAAACCTAAAAACTGACCACCACCTTCTCCCAAAAATATTTTAGCGGGATAAAAATTTAAAAATAAAAAGCCAAGACAACTTCCTGCTAACACCAAAGCAACAAGCGATACATCTGGTTGAAAAAATTTCGTTGTACCACCCGCAAGCGCAGCCACAGCCAACGCACCAATCATAACCACTCCCGTAGCTAAGCCATCAAGACCATCCAATATTTTTACTGTGTAAATCATACCCATTAACCACAAAAAAGATATGATCTCTACTCCCACTAAAATTGTTCCAAAATATGACGTATGAATTTTCCAAAAATCTAAACCGATTGTCCCTCCCAACGGGTTGGTGATGCCATCAAAATTTAAACCGCCCGCCAAAACCAACAATACTGCGATTGTAGAAAATATCAACCGATAGTGATAGACGATTTTATATTTATCATCCCAATAACCAACTACCATCAATAATAATCCGGCTATAAAAAATAATATTAATTGCTTGGTATTGAAATGTTTGAAAAATATTCCACTATAATTATATAAATAAAAAATTACCACCCAAAAAGAAGTAAAAATTGCAGTCCCACCAAGTAGTGGCGTAAGATTTTTATGCCACTTTCTTTCTTTGTCTGGATAATCAAAAATATTTAATTTTTGAGCAATTATTTTGACCGCTAATGTTAAGACAACACTTAACAGAGTAGCTACTAAAAAATAAATCATAATTAAAATCGAGTGTATTTCAACATTAAACAACCTTTATCTCCCCTCCCTGACCAATCACCACTGTATCACGACGTTTTAGTTTACCTGATAATAGTAATTCTGCCAATTGATTTTCTACTTTTTCTTGCAAGGCACGACGCATTGGGCGAGCGCCAAATTCAGGATCAAAACCGACGTCAGCCAAAAATTCCATAGCCGCTGGTTCGATTTTCAATTCAACTCCTTTTACTTCTAAGTCTTTGGATACTTGTTTCAACATTAAACCGGCAATCTTAATAATATCTTCACGATTCAATGCTTTGAATAACACGATTCCATCAAAACGATTTAAAAATTCTGGACGAAAATATTGTTTAAGTTCACCATGTAAAAGTTTATCCTTGATTATGTCAGATGACACACCGGCTCGCAACTGTTCCTGCACATATGCAGTACCAGCATTGGCTGTGGCAATTAAAATAACATTGGTAAAATCTACCACCCGACCAACACTATCCGTCAACCGACCGTCATCCATTACTTGCAAAAATAGATTTAAAATATCTTTGTCTGCTTTTTCCATTTCATCCAACAATAATAGCGAAAATGGATTGCGTCTGATTGCTTCTGTCAACATACCACTACCCTTTTCACCAGGTGTACCAATCAAACGATAAATACTACTTTTATCTTGGTATTCACTCATATCAAGACGAACCATACGCTCTTCACCACCAAAATAAACTTCAGCAATTGTCTTGGCAAGTTCAGTTTTTCCAACACCAGTAGGACCCAAAAATAAAAAGTTGGCAATTGGTCGTTTGGACGATCTTATCTCTGCTCGAGCACGACGCAAAGCATTAGCGACCAAATCAACCGCTTCAACCTGACCAATAACACGTTTGTGCATTTCTTCTTCAAGATGCATTAATTTAGAACTTTCATCCGCAGAAACAGTAGTTACTGGAACACCAGTTTTCTGAGCTACCACCGCCGCCACTTCCTCACCTGTTACAAAACTATTAAGTCCTTTTTTACTTCGTGAAAATGATGCTGCTTCAGTCATTAATTCTTGAGCACTGCCAGGTAAATAGGTTTCGTGTAAAAATCTTGAAGCAAATTGAACGGACTTTGCAATTGCCTCGTATGAAAAAAATACGTTTTGTTTATATTCAGTCATTCCAACTTTTGATTCCAAAACCT
Organism: Candidatus Magasanikiibacteriota bacterium; assembly: GCA_903853785.1. Taxonomy (GTDB): domain Bacteria; phylum Patescibacteriota; class Patescibacteriia; order Magasanikbacterales; family GWA2-37-8; genus CAIOJG01. The sequence continues at coordinate 10,134 of CAINUM010000084.1, read as the reverse complement.
GAATTGCCTGATTTTCATCCATTTCTTTAATTTCTACTTTAGCAAATAAATTTCCTAGTGGTGAACTAACAATATGGCGTGAATATTCATCAGGTGTGGTAGTAGCAAAAGTTAAAAACCGTCCACTACCTAAATATTCATTTAAAGTACCAGCCACATCTAAACTTCCAGTTTCTCCTCCAGCGGACACCCCGGTTAGTTCGTGAATGTTATTTATAAACAAAATTACATTACCTGATCGTCCAACATCTTGCATGATTCCGATCAAACGTTCGACGGCTCCAGCAGGAGTAGTGCCAGCCAATAATTTTGGGACGCTTAAACGAACTAATCGTTTGTCTTTTAGCCTCATCGGCACATCATCTTCCACCATTTTCTGTGCCAAACCTTCAATGATAGTTGTTTTACCAACCCCATTATCACCAACTAAAATTACATTTTGTCCGCCGCCTTCAACAATTCTAAATATTTCTTCGACTTCTTTTTCACGTGCAACACAATTATCTAAATGTCCAAACTGAGCAGAAATAGTTAAGTCATCACTAAAGTTGTTTAGAAACGGAGTTTGGACGGCAGTCATGGCTTTGTCCATACCAGTTTTAGAACGCCCAGATGCTGCCTTGTTAAATTTCATATATTGACGATACAGACGCTCTCTTATTCTTGCCCATTCAATAACATTGAGTAATTTCTGTTTATCTACCGCCAAATCAAATAAAATTTCTTGCAGTTTTTCTGATTGTTTAATGGTGGATAATAAAATTTCAGTTACACTTACATATTCTTGATGTGCACTATAGGCTTCTTCGTAAGCATTAAACAAAACCTGTTGAAAATCGGTCGAAACAAGTGGCATGGCAAATTTATCACGAATTTTATTGTCGTCCGAAACAGCTCCCAAAGTATTTGCAAGTGTTTTTTGCATTGAACTAGTTGGAAGAGACAGACGAGTAAAAATATTCGAAATTCGATTTGATGAAAGTAGAGCATAAAAAAGATGCTCAGGAGTAACGCTTCCTAAACCACTTTTATCTGCAACCGAATAAGCATCACCCAATACGGTTAAAGCTTCATCGGTAAATGTGTCGGATATATTAATTTTATTTTTTGATTTTATTTTTTTAACTTGTCTCCAATCTGTAATTTCAACATCTGAAACAACTTCTTCTTTGGCGCCATACTGACTATAATGAAAACGTTCAACATTGTCTTTTTTTATTCTCTCCACAATTGCTCTATACCATAAATACAATAAAACAAGTGCGCCAAAATAAAATAAAACACCGTCGATTCCTTTTAAATTTGAAACAAAAACTTTCCAATACGTTAAATCAAAAATTAAATTAACTGCAAATACCGGTGCTTTGCTCAACGAAAAATAAATTAACCAACCCCAGGCATTCAGCCAAACAAGTAAAAGTGAAAAAAAACGTACTTTATTAAAAATGCGCCGTGTTTTTGCCAAATTTAGATGATATCTAGTAAGTGGATAAAACCAATATAACCAATGCCCACGAACAAAATGGCCAGCGGACATCCCCTGACAATCTTTGCATTTTGTAAAACCAATAAAACCAGTGGCCTTACAATTTTCACATGACAATAATGAAATTGATTTCGACTTATCAAACAACATATTATTTTAATAACAACATAATAAAACCGGCCACCACAACAACCGGCAGCAACAACCAAATTGTAAACAAAAATAAACAAACCAATAGCCAAAACAATAAAGCTAAGGAACGAAAACAAAATTGTACAAAACGCATTATAAAACTTATGATTCGTCCTTGCCAATCATATTGACCGTACATCGGTACTAGTAAATTTTTGAACCACAATCCTGGCGCTAATGTTTGGTTTCCTTCCATAAAAAAACCAAAACACCATTTGGACGCATGCAAAACTCCGCCGGTATACCACCAAAGCGGAAAATAAAATATATCCACAAATGCATCAAATAATATTCGTTGAAAAATCAATAACCACATAAATATTTATATGAGATTATTATACCACAAATCACACAAAATAAAAAATCCGTCATAAACGGATTTGATATGTTATTTCGCCATTGCTACTACACTGCCCGATTCATTGTAACGTTGAATCTTTTCAACTGGTACCAAGGCCATTTCAGGTAAATGTTTTTCAATATTACTTATTGAACCAGCGTCAGCTATTTTTATCTGTAAATTTTGCAATTCATTGTTCATCACTACAATCTGTTTTTCCAAAGCATGAGCTTCATAACCACGAGTGGCGGCTGAATTCACTCTCACCATATACGCCATCGACATAATCACAACTACCCCCAACAAGCCGGCTCGCATTGCTCTCCCAATCAACCATTCAGGTACGGAAATAGTACGCAAAGCATTGATGAAGTTATAATAATGAGCTTGAAATTGTCGTTTGTATGACATATATGTTTAAATCTTTTCAATAATTCTTAATTTGGCACTGCGACTACTAGGATTAATATTTACTTCATCTTCACTAGCAATAATCGGTTTTTTAGTAATTATTCTAATAGTTTTATTTTGATATTTTACAAAGAATTGTTTTACGATTCTATCTTCTAAAGAATGAAAACTTATTACTGCCAACCGCCCGCCACTGGACAATACTTCCACCGCTTGTGGTAATACCTGACGAACAACTTCCAATTCTTTATTAACTGCAATTCGTAAAGCTTGAAAAACTTTTGTTGCGGGATGTATACCTCCAACCCATGGAATTTCTTTGGTAGATTTTAATTTACGTCGATAAACTCCCAAAATTATTTCTACTAGTGGTGCGGTATGATCAATTCGACTCACCACTCTAGCTCCGACAATTTCTTTGGCAATTTCTCTACTTAAATTTTCTTCGCCATAATAACGCAAGATTTTTTCTAGTTCTAATTCAGTATATTCATTGATAATATCAGTCGCAGTTTCACCAGTCACACCACTATAACGCATGTCTAATGGTTCATCATTTTCAAAACTGAACCCCCGACCTCGCTCTTTAAATTGCGGTGTTGACCAACCAAAATCCATTAAAATAGCATCTACATTTTCAAAACCATTTGCCACTACTATTTCTTTTAAATTTTCAAAATTATCTCGAACAAAAATTACTTGGTTTTCATAACGATACAAATTTCTTTTAGCGCGCAATAATGATTCTGGGTCAGCATCAATACCAAGTAACTTTCCTTTTGGACCAACTTTATCCAAAATTGCTTCACTATGACCAGCATCACCCAAAGTACAGTCAATCACTTTACTATTTTTACTTAGGTTCAACCCCTCTAGAACTTCTTTCAGTAGCACGGGTATGTGTCTCATATCAAATTCCTAATTCCGCCATTTTCTCGGCGATTTCATTACTATTGGTTTCTGTCTGACTCTTGTAGGTTTTCCACTTTTGTTCATCCCAGATTTCAGCCCGGTTATAAAGACCAGCCAAAACTATACTTTTTTTCAAACCAGCAAACTCGCGTAAATATTCTGGCAATACAACGCGCCCTTGCTTATCTATTTCAACTTCCATCGCACCAGCCAACATCAGACGTGAAAATGCACGACTGTTTGATTGACTAATCGGCAAAGTTGCCAATTTTTCGGCCAGCTTCTCCCATTCAGTTTTAGTGTAGAGAAATAAACAGTTATCAAGACCGCGAGTGACCACCGCTCCCTTGGATAAATCACGACGAAATTTGACCGGTATGGCTAACCGCCCTTTTTCGTCTAGATTGTGAGCGTATTCACCGATGAACATATTTTAAAAATTCACCACTTTTCTCCACTGCTTTCCATTTTACACCACTTTAATACATCGGTCAACAATTTTTTCCACCGTTAACCCTTCTTACTTTGGCTAACATACAGCAAAAATAATAATATTTGAGCATGTGGATAACTATCCACCCACTCTACCAGTTTGATTGTTGATACATATTTATATATAGTATAATTAAATAACTAAATAATTTATAAAAGACGATCACTATGATTGATTTAAAAAAACTCCAGAAAGATATTTACGAAAATAAGGTGACAAAAGGTTTTAACACAACAGATGTCAATTTAGAATTTGGACTAGCGTATGGTGAATTGGCAGAAGCGTTCAGTGCTTATCATAAAAAACTACCTGACTTAGGCGAAGAGTTGGCTGATGTAGCAATATATTTATTAGGAATTGCCGCAATATTAAAAATTAATTTTGAAGAAGAGATTGTAAAGAAAGTTGAAAAAAATAAAAAAAGAGAATATTCCAAAATCAACGGGGTAAGTGTTCGAACAAAAGATTAAATAAATACAAAAAAATCGCGTTAATTAGCGCGATTTTTTATTATCTATTATATTTCAATAGTTAAATTTCTCTCAGCCGGTTTGGCATCAATATTAAAATTTTGCTTGATCTTTTCTGCAAAAACTCTAACAGCCTCAGGTTCACCGTGATTTAAATAAATACTTTTTGGTGGAATATCACTACTTCCAATCCAACTCAACATCTTATATTGATCTCCATGTGCAGAAAATGCCCCGACTGCTTTTACTTTACATTTCACTTCCACTCTTTCTCTCATCACCTGAACTGGAGAGTGTCCTTCCAAAATTTGTCTACCTAATGATCCATGTGCTTGGTAACCAATTATCAAAAGAGTGCTTTTAGGATCAGACAAATATCGCATAGCATGGTGTAAAATACGGCCACCGTTCATCATCCCAGCCCCAGCAATAATTATTTTTGGATTGTGGGTTTCGTTAATTCTCTTTGAGTCCTCCACTGTCAAAGTTTCTTCTAGTCCAGCAAAATTAAACATATCATCCCCGCCTTTTAATAAACTTAACGCTTCCAAATTATAATATTTAACGTATTTGCGATAAACATGGGTAGCCTTAATAGCCAACGGACTATCCAAGAAAATCGGTACTCGCTTGATCCGATGAGTACGATCAATTAAATCATTAAACTCATAAAGTAATTCTTGAGTACGTTCCAACGAAAATGATGGAATCATCATAACGCCACCACGCCCAACCGCTTCTACTACTTCATTTTCAATTATCTCTCGACGTTCTTGATCGGATTCGTGTAAACGGTCACCATAGGTTGATTCACAGACCAAAAGATCAATCCCGGGAGGCAAACTTTCAGTTGGTCGCAAAATTGGCACATTTACGTTTCCAATATCCCCAGAAAATACCACGTGTTTTCCTTCGGCAACAAGTTCAATAAAAGCGGACCCAAAAATATGTCCGGCATCACGAAAATATACCATCACTTTCTTATCTCCAAATAAATCTACCCATTCATGATATTCCACCGGCTTAAATTGCTGCATCACCTGTTCAACATCTTGTTCCTCATACAAAACCGGCATTCCAAACTTGGTATTGTCATGTCTCATTACTGTCAAAGCATCCCGCATAACTAACTCTGCCAATTCAATCGTCGCAGGGTTGGCATAAAAAGATCCTGTAAAACCATTTTTTGCCAAAATAGGTAAACGTCCAACATGATCCAAGTGAGCATGTGTAACTAAAACAGCCGAAACACCCTCAGCCATATATGGTAGTGGGTCATGATTTTTACCTTCATTAAAATCACTGCCCTGAAACATTCCACAATCTACTATTATTTTTTTGTCACCAGTTTCCACCATACTATTAGAACCAGTCACCTCTCCTGCCGCCCCAAAAAAATGTATTTGCATAATTACTATAATTGAGATTAATAATACAATTTTACCTCATTACAAAACTATATACAAGCTTATTTTTTTATGATAAAATATTTTTAAGAATATATCCAAGAATCAGTCTTCAAACTATATAAAAACCTGCAATTATGCGTCGTAATCTAGATAATATTGAAATTGTTGAACCACCAATGGAGGAATTAACTAAAAAAAGATCATTAAAAGGAGCTTGTTTTACCAGCTGCCTTTTTTTAATTATTTTAACTACAGCCACAGTCGTTGGTATGCGTTTTTATGTCGGTCCTGGACCTCAGACAGTTAAAGGTGTTCCGAGTAACTTCCCTGCAGACATACCAGTTTACGATAAAGATAATATTGAAGACATTATCACTATATCTGCTCGTTATAAAGAACGAGGATTAGGAGTAGCTACAATCTTACCAAAATTAATACTTTCACCAGTATTCTACAATTCAGACAATTCTACAAATAGTGATTATTTAAAAAATATTTGGAAAGCAGTTTCAACCCCTAGCAACGACTATCGTGATAGTATTCAAATAGAATGGAAAAATATAAATGCTGATCCTAGTTTTGTAATAGCTTATTATAAAAAAGAATTAAAAAAGAAAAATTTTATAATTGATGTCGAATCTGAAGGAAAGAAAATTCAACAATTTTCTTTCAGCCGTGCCGACGGTTTTGACGGTTCAGTTTTTGCCCAGATAAATGATGATAAAAAATCTGGTACTGACTATATGGTTTTGACGATCAACTTACCAAAAAATTAATGTTAAAAATCTTAAACTCTCAATCTAAAAGCATTACCGGTGCGGCCATTATTTTATCTGGCGCTACTTTGTTATCCAGATTCGTCGGTGTAATACGCGATCGAGTACTTGCTCACTACTATGGAGCTGGACCGATAATGGATACATACTACGCAGCTTTTAAAATTCCAGATCTTATTTACAGCTTATTGATAGTGGGCGCTCTCACCGCTGGTTTTATTCCGACTTTTACCAAACTTCTAAATGAAAAAGATGAAAATAAACGCGCCTGGCATTTAACCAACAATCTTTTAACAATATTAGGATCATCGTTGATTGTTTTATGCTCTTTGGGTATAGCCTTTGCCCCATTTTTAAATAAAATTATTGCACCTGGTTTTCATGGCGAAAGTCTAATACGCGTTACATCTTTTACACGTATCATGTTTTTGTCTCCAATTTTTCTTGGTGTTTCCATGATAATGGGCGGGGTACTACAATCAATGCGTCGTTTTGTTTTATATGCGATTGCTCCAATTTTTTATAATTTTGGTATCATCTTTGGCACTACTGTACTAGTACGTCTTATAGGAGAAAATGGGTTAGCTTGGGGAGTGGTACTAGGAGCCTTTATACATTGCACCATTCAAATATTCGGTGCTCATCAAATTGGTTGGAGGTATCGTTTCAGTTTTGATACCAAAGACAAAGATACCAGTACTGTTGAAAAACTAATGATTCCTCGCACTTTAGGATTGGCCATCACTCAATTAAATCAAGTTGTAGTTACAATGCTTGCCTCTTTTTTACCAGTTGGCAGTATTGCCGTTTACAACTACGCCAACAATTTACAAGCAGTGCCAGTTGGTGTTTTGGCCATTCCTTTCGCTTTAGCAATTTTTCCACTCTTATCTTCTGCGGCTGCCGAAAACGATATGCAACAATTTGCAAATCATCTATCGAGTGTTATTCGTCAGATATTATTTTTAATTGTCCCATCAGCGATTCTTATTTTATTATTACGAGCCCAAATTGTTCGTGTAGTTTTGGGAAGTGGTCAATTCGATTGGAACGCCACTGTAAACACGGCTGACGCTCTCGCCTTTTTTTCACTAGGTTTGATTGCGCAAGCTTTGATACCGGTATTATCTCGCGCTTTTTTTGCACTTTCCAACACCAAGACCCCTTTTGTTATTGGTATTATTTCTGAGCTCTTCAGTATTATTGCTGCCCTTATTTTAATGAAAACATTGGGAGCGGCCGGATTAGCGTTAGCCAGCTCAATTGGAGTCACTATTAACCTTGTTTTATTATGGATATTTTTGAGATCAGAGACAAAAACTTTGAATGAATCTGAAATACTTTCTTTACTCTATAAGATATCGCTTGCAAGTTTGGTGATGGGAATAGTTATTCAGGCTTTAAAGTATCCGTTGGCTAAATTGTTGGACCAACAATTTTTCTGGGGAATTTTTGGGCAAGGTGCAATTGCTGGGGTAGTCGGTATTGTTGTTTATTTTTTCTTATGCTATATATTAAGGGTGCCGGAATTTATGCAACTCAAGGATAGTTTCGCCAAACGTTGGCTAAAACTACGAAATATTAATGCCACTGAAATTATTGAAAATAAAGAATAAGCTGAAATAACCTTTTATGAATGATCGTCTACGAAATTTCTGTATTATCGCCCATATCGACCATGGCAAATCGACTCTAGCCGATCGCTTTTTAGAATTCACAGGCACAGTATCAAAACGTGATATGAAAAACCAGCTTCTAGATTCTATGGATTTAGAACGTGAACGTGGTATCACCATTAAGTTGACACCTGTACGTATGAAATATTTGCTAGATGGCGAAGATTATGTTTTGAACCTAATCGACACACCAGGGCATGTAGATTTCAACTACGAGGTATCTCGTTCATTGGCCGCTGTTGAAGGTGCGGTATTACTAGTAGATGCTACACAAGGTGTACAAGCACAAACAATTGGAAATCTTTATTTAGCAATCGAACAAAATTTACAAATTATTCCAATTATTAACAAGGTGGATTCCCCTGCTGCTAACATTGAAAAAACAACTGCTGAAATTATCCATTTACTTGGCTGTGAACCTGAAGAAATTATATTAGCGTCAGGAAAAACCGGTCAGGGAGTTGAGGATATTTTAAAAGCAATTGTAAAAAAAGTTCCACCACCAATTGACCAAAGCAGCCATTCACCGCGCGCTTTAATTTTTGATTCCTCTTACAACGAATTTAAAGGTGTGGTTGCGTCGGTGCGAGTTACAGATGGAGAATTAAAAAAAGGAGATCGAATATATTTGATGGGTACTCAAACACCAGCTGAAGTATTGGAGTTGGGATATTACACACCAAAATTTGAAGCAAATCCAGTTTTAAAAAATGGTGAAATCGGCTACATCGTAACTGGACTCAAAGAAGTTCGTGACTGTCGTGTTGGTGACACGATCACAACATTAAATTCTGAAAAAACCGGTGTCGCCAAAGAATCACTCCCTGGTTACAAAGAAGTGAAGCCGATGGTTTATGCTGGAATTTTTCCAGATGAAGGAGATGGCTACGAACAATTACGTGATGCTATTGATCGTCTAAAATTAAGTGATTCTGCTTTGATTTACGAACCGGAACATTCTCAAGCTTTGGGATTTGGTTTCCGCTGTGGATTTCTTGGAATGTTGCATTTAGATATTTTTCAAGAACGTTTAAAACGTGAATTTAATTTGGATGTAGTAATTACAGTCCCAAGTGTTGCTTATAAAATAGAAAAAACTAACGGCACAAAATTAACTATTCACAGCCCTCAGGAGATGCCGGAACCAAATCATGTGCTTTCAATTATGGAACCATGGATGACTTTGGATATCATTACTCCAAAAGATTATGTAGGAAATGTAATGACCTTAATTTCAGAACGTCGTGGCCGCTATATCAACACTGAATACCTAAGTACCGGTTCCGACCAACGAGCGCTTTTACATTATCAAATTCCACTGGCGGCCCTTATCACTGATTTTTATGACAAATTAAAAACAGTCACATCAGGTTATGGTTCTATGAACTACGAACTGATTGATTACGAAAAAACTGATGTAGTAAAAATCGATATTTTGGTGGCCGAAGAACAAGTTGAAGCTCTGTCTACTTTAGTATGGCGTGAAGATGCTTATCATATTGGCAACAAAATTTGTGAATCATTAAAAGATTCATTACCACGCCAACAATTCGAATTAAAAATTCAAGCCGCTATCGGCGGAAAAATCATTGCCTCTGAACGATTGGGTGCACTACGCAAAGATGTTATCGCCAAACTTTATGGTGGTGATGTCACTCGTAAAATGAAGTTGTTGGAAAAACAGAAAAAAGGTAAAAAACGAATGATGGCACACAGTAAAGTTGATATCCCTTCTGAAGCTTACTTGGCAGTATTAAAAAGATAATTTGTATATATGCGACACAAAACAATAAAACAACTTTGGTCTGTAATTGCGGTCGTGGGCATTATTGCCATGGTCTTTTTTACTATCTTACCAATTTTTCAGTAAAAAATTACATGAAACTTTTACGCAAGTATCAATTAGATATTATTTTTCTTTTTTTTGCTTTGATTTTGATCATGTGGTCATATTTTTATGCATTAAAAT
>CAINUM010000083.1 GCA_903853785.1 Candidatus Magasanikiibacteriota bacterium | reverse complement strand
TTGACTTAATTCTGTAACTAAGGCAGAATCAAAGCTGCAATTAATGCCGTATAAAAATTATCCACTTTAATTCCAGGTACCATATAAGTTACCAACACCAACGAGACTGCACTTATCAACCAACGTAAAAGTAAATACATATATTCAAATTTAAATATTTAAACCGAGACTTTCTTTTAACAATTGAATTACTTTGTTTCTCAAACCACAGGAATTTGTAAGTGCTGCTATAGATGGTTTTTGATCCTCGTGGTTTAATATCCCCACTCGTATAGCTTCAATCAATTTAATGAGTGATAGTGAATCGTAAAACCCTTTAGTACCATTTAAACCGTTGGTACTGTTCAGTACTTTATAAAGATCATCAAACGACTTGGTGTCATTAATTTTGATCACCATATCCACTTCGTTGTATTCATGCGGCTTTACAACTTCTCCGTCCATTTTAGAAGTTGTATCTTGATCGATTCTAAATAATTTTTTTATTCCTTGTGCTAAAAAATTAAAGCGTTCCATACTATTTTTTTAATTCTTTTATTTTATTTTCCATTTTTTCCAAATACTCTTTTAGTTCTTTTACAATCTTTGTTCCCTCTTCAAATTTTTCAATTCCTTCTTCTAGGTCTACTTCTTCCTTTTCAAACCATATAACAATTTTTTGCAGTTCTTGATATGATTTGGAAAAGTTAATTTTTTTATCAGCCGTCATATTAAAATAATTTAGTTTGTTTTTTAGATCTATTTTTTGAATCAATTTTTTCCGCCAAGATATTGCCTTCCCCGAATTCTACCACGAACTCAGAACCAACGTCCAATTGCTTAGAACTACGTATTATTAAGCCGTTCAAATCACGAGCAATACTATAACCACGCTTCAGAACTTGTTTGGGATCAACATTTTTAAATAATCTCTGTGCCGATAATACAAAAGCCTGATAAACTGATAAATTATTTTGCAATAATACCGGTACTCTTTTAAAATTTTCCATTAATGTACGACATTTTTGCAACGGCGCTTCTAATACAGACGAAATAGTGTAAAAACTTTGTTCTATCAACCGACGTTGTTTTAAAATTTTATTTTGCATTGAACTAAAAATATGTTCAAGTGAAAAATCTAATTCAGAAATAAAATCACGCCTGTCAGGAACAACTATTTCAGCGGCGTTAGATGGGGTTGATGCGCGTCTATCTGCTACAAAATCTGCTAGGGATTCATCGCGTTCATGCCCCACTCCACATACAACTGGAATCTTACTCCCATATACTGCACGTGCAACCGCTTCACTATTGAAAGCCGCTAAATCTTCCAGCGACCCACCGCCGCGAATTAGTACTAATACGTCACATTCTGTTTCTTGTGTATTAAAAAAATTAAATGCTTCAGTAATTTCTTTAATCGCTTGTTCACCTTGCACCGCCACATTTAATAAATTTATTTCTACTCCACTCCAACGATTATTTAAAATCTTCACAAAATCGCCAAAGGCTGCACTGTCGCGTGAAGCGATTACACCAATTTTTGCTGGCAAATATGTTAAAACACGTTTTCGATCTATAGCGAACAAGCCTTCTTCTTCTAATTTCTTTTTTAAAAGTAAATACGCTTTTTTTAAACTACCTTCACCGACTAACTCAACTTTTTGCACCGTCACGCTAAATCGCCCACTTTTATCATGTACTTTTGGATAACCCAACACACGAACTTTCATGCCATCTTCCAACAGTTGTGTTAAACTAAAAACAGTAGCAAAACAATTTACTACTGCCTTATCATCCTTGAGATCAAAAAAAATCCATTTACCTTGAGAAATTTTATACTGTGATATTTCTCCCTCAATAATAAATTCTCCGGCAATTATTCCGTTTATCTGTTCAATAAATTCCGAAACGGATAATATCGGCAACATATTTAACCAACTAATAATAATCTAATTATATTACTAACTATAGGTGAAACAATTCCTGGTAAATATAAAATAAAAAAAATCAATATAAAAAACCCATAACGTTCTAAAAATATACGTACCTGTTGCGCGGAATCTGGCAAAACGGCAAATAAAATTTTGGAACCATCCAAAGGTGGAATCGGTAATAAATTAAAGACCATCAAACCAATGTTAGCAGAAACAATGATAATAAAAAATTCTGCGAACAAACTATTTGGCATCAACCTAAATAATACAGCAAAACAGCACGCCAATAGTAAATTTGCTAACGGACCGGCCACCGCCACTAGTGCCGGACCCCATTTTTGATTTTTTAAATTGTAAGGATTAAACGGAACAGGCTTGGCATATGCAAAGAAGAAACTACCGCCAGTAATCATATTTAATATCGTCAAACCTATCGGCAAAATAATAGTTCCCCACTTATCAACATGAGCTCGCGGGTCTACAGTGAGCCTTCCTGCATATTTTGCTGTAGGATCACCCAATTGATAGGCCATCCATCCATGAGC
>CAINUM010000082.1 GCA_903853785.1 Candidatus Magasanikiibacteriota bacterium | reverse complement strand
CGAAGACGATACGCCAGATCAACATCCTCTTTGTATGAATGATAACTACCATCCAGAAATTCACCATTATCAAACTGAACAGTTTTTATCGAGGATCGTCTAAACATTGGAAAAGCTCCAGAGACACCAAATACTTCGACTGTATCTTTGTTGCTGAAAAGAGAATTTTTCTTTAATTCTCCCCAATCAAACTGAGTATATTGTTCTATTACACGTCGATTGCGAAATACTTTTAAACCCAAAGCATCAATTTGATTACTAAAACTTTTTTCTAAACCTTCATTAGCAATTTTTGAAAAATCCCATTTCATCAATCGTGGCGAGACTGCCGCCACCTCTTTGTTGGTATCCAAAAAATTTACCATCTTCTCCAAACAATCCGGCTGCAAATACATGTCATGATTTAGCAAAAGAAAATATTCGCTATTCGTATCAGCAAAGGCTTGATTGTGTGCTGGAGCAAAACCTAGGTTTTCTTTATTTTCAATTATTTTATATGGAATCGAAAAATTCTCCAGCTCTTTATTTAATAATTCTACAGAATTATCGGCCGATGCATTATCAACAATATAAAAAAACCAATCCTGAAAAGTTTGTTTTCTCAGAGATTCAAATAAATATGGGATATATTTAGCGCTATTCCAAGAAGCTAAATGTACGGATAATTTAGGCATAATTATTTTTTAAATTTATCGTTGAGCCAAGCCAAATCAATCCCAATCGGTCTAAACATAGCGATCCACATCCATTTATACCAAGGCTCCCATTTTTGAAAGTACTGCAACATACTTTTGGTAAAATTTACTTGTCTCCAAAGTGAATTTTGTTGTTTAAAACTTTGACCAATATAATCAACACAAGAAATTATTGGCGTATGTATGACTTTAAAACCAAGTCGTTTTACTTCTCGACATGTGTCTACATCTTCAAACCAAATATAATATCGTGGATCAAACACAAAACCTAATTTTTCAAAAATCTCTCGACGCATCATCATAAATGACCCGCGCACTGAATCTACCTCTTGTTCTTTGTTTGCGTCGAACTCATTGAACAAATAATGATTTAAAACCGAAGGAAAAATATGGGGTAATTTTAATATTATCGCAAGTTGATCAAACACTTCTGGAAAACGTCGTGGTTGAGCGTCTGTGTTCAAGACACCGTTTTCATCTACCAAGCGACAACTAGCCACACCTACATCAGTGTGAGAGCGCATCCATTCTACCATCTTATCCAAACTTCCTGCTTCCACTCGCATATCTGGATTTAAAAATAACAAAAATTCGCCGGCACATATTTGGGCTGCAGTATTATTGGGCGCACCAAAACCCTGGTTTTTATTATTTCGAATTAATTTTACTTCTGGATATTTTTTCGCTATCAAATCCGCCGTATCATCAGTCGAGGCATTATCAACAACAAACTCTTCAAACGAAATATTATGACATCCATTTTTAACGGATTCGATTTGTTCACCAATAAGTTTGGCAGAATTCCAGGTGACGGTAATAACAGACAAATCCATAATCATTTCTTTAACTGCTCTTTAAAAAAATCTACAAACGGAATTGCGGTCGGGTCTATCCCCTGCAAAAGCGCTCCATAATAACTTACATAACTTCCGAATACTAAAACTTCACAGGCCTGCAAAAGTTTATCTTTTTCTTGACCAATATATGAAAAATATTTTATCTCATTTTTATCCAAAACTTTTTTAGTAATATCAAATCGTTTTTGAATTCGCACATCGTACAAACAAGATTCCAATAAGATAAATCCTAAATTACTTTTGTTGCCTTCTGGATAAAACATACCCTCCATTAAATGGTGGTTCAATTCTGGTATCAAAAAATATCCTGCAAAACGTTTGGCATTTTCATTTGTTTGGTTTGCGGCAGCATGAGCATTACCAGCTAAATGTTCAGCACCAACATACCACATACTTTTCCCAAATAAATTTTTAGCCATTTCTTTTGCTAAATTTTTACCATTATTTGAAGCACCAAATTCAGTATTATATTTTTTAAAAACCAGAACTATATTCTTTATATCCTTTGGCGCTAATTTAATCAACCCAACTTTGGCAAACAAAACCAACTGACCAACAATGGAATAGCCCAGCCCCATACGAGGAGAACCACACGGATTGTTATTCGTAGAAAAAATTAGTCCAGGAACTTTCATCGCTCCCGATATTTTGGCCAAATCACCACCAGAAGTAATAATTGCCAATTTTGCTTTTCTTTTCATCGCTTCTTTCATTGCAAACACCGGCTCTTCCGTAGTCCCTGAATAACTAGACACTACAACAAAACTATTTTTATCGACATAATCAGGAACATGATAACCATTAACAATTTCTAGTGGCGCTTTTAATTTATTATAAAATACTGATTTTAAAATATGGGCGCCGAGTGTTGATCCACCCATTCCAAGTACAACGATATTTTTTATTTTTTTATAACTAGCAGGAATTTTTAAATTTTTAGCACACCCAAAAACTTCTTCTACCTGAGCAGACAAAAGTTCCAAGCTCCCAAGCATGCTTTTGGAATCTAGTTTTTTAATTTCCTCAATGTTATTTAAAATATCTTGCATATATTTTATATTAAATATTCATTCAACGCTTCTTTCCAGTCCCGTTGAATTGGTAATTTAGTATTTATTAATTCAGAATACTTCGGTCGTTTAGCCGGACGTGGAAATTTATCACCAGAAACTGGCGAAACATCAATATCGATTTTTTTAATTTTAAAAATTTCTTTAACCCATTCATACCAACTACAAACTCCGCTATTTGCACCATGATATATTCCAAAAGGTCTTCCCTCTTCAATAATCATACGAGTAAGTTTGGCCAAATCTGGCGCATAGGTTATACAACCAACTTCTTCATTCACCACATCTAAATGAGTTTTTCCACCTTCAGTTGCGAGCCAAATCATTGTGTCTACAAAACTTTTTTTGGCGTCCATACTACTCGCTGGTTTTCCAAATAATTTCGAAAGTCGTATTATGTAAAACTTTCCACCAATTTCAAAAATTTGTTTTTCCGCACTTGCTTTGGTTTCACCGTATTTATTTATTGGATCAGTCTGATCATCTTCTCTATATCCTTCCAGACTATCACCTTTAAAAACATAATCTGAAGAGTAATGAACAAAAACAGAATTTATTTCTTTACAAATTCCTGCCAAATTACCAACCGCTTCACTATTTATTTTTTTGGCTAATTCAAAAATATTTTCACCCTCTTCGATTTTATCTACCGCATTAAGGGCTACCGCATTGATCACAATATCCGGATGTAAGTCAGAAATTTTAGTGGCCGTAACAATATAATCAGTGATATCTAATTCCTCTTTATCCCAACCAACCACTTCATAATTATGAGCCGAAAATTCTCTGGCCAATTCTTGGCCCAGCATTCCTTTTGCACCCAATATTAAAACCTTTGACATATTATAAACTTGAAACTATTTTTTTATATTCGTCATAATCAGTAATATAATCACTTCTATCAGGACTATAATTGGTAGAAGATAAAGCGAGTAACACACAATCGACTGAAGCGTCTTTAAAGCCATGCCACACATAACTATCAATAGAAATTGCATCTTCAGGACCTCGCATTAACAAATCTTCTAAACCATTACCGCGATCGATAATCGCCGTCACTATTCCGCGCTGACAAATAAATAATTCTTTTTCTACTTTATGACAATGTTGCCCAGTTGGTTTTGTAAAATCAGTAATAAAATAAATTCTTTTTACATCCCAATTTATAAAATCTTTTAATTCAACCGGAGTTAGTGCCACACCCGTATTTGTAAAAGTTTTAAATTTAAATTGTTTAAAATTTAATTGCATATTTAATTATTAAAATTTAGGGGGGGGGTGGGCGTTTTGAACAGACGCCCCAACTGCATTGAAAACTAGCGGCTTGAAGCGGCAGCGGCGGCGGCTGCTCTCCTCTTAGCCTTCTTATCACGACCGCGAATGTTGGCAGCGGTTCGAGCCTTCACCGTGGAAGGAAATGGAACAACCGTTCCGTCGGTGGAGCCAGTCTCGAGATCGACTTCCACAACACTTGGTGGCAAATACGGCACACTTTCTGGTTCCTTCCAAAACGGACTCTTCTTGTAGTCACCCCCATTGACTGCACAGATAGAGCATTCAGCCTCAAACTGACGATCCTTTCCGTCATCTTCGGTTTCTACGTTTGAACACGGACACATGAATGTTGTCATTCTCACCATCCTAGATGTAATACATCTGGAAAATAGCCTTGACCACTTTGATCAATTTCTCCTGCCCGCAATTCAGACAGATGAATTTTGCCACGACCATGAACGTTCCTTCGATGTCGGACGAACCCTCCAACGAATGCGATGTTCGTTTGTTGCAGATTGGACAAATATAATCCTGCTTCATACGATATCTCCAAAGAATTCCTTCTTGCTCGTCTTGGTAATGTGAACATCGTGACAAACACGGCATGCCCAATATTGGGTAACTGCTTTGTCGCTTTGAACAAACTCCCAGCGAATAAAGGTGTGAGTGGTACGCGATCCACAAGTGAAACACTTTAGGATTTGCACTTCCATCTTTCACCTCATCCAAAGAGCGACTTACCCTCTGAAAAAATAGAATGAAACTATATTCACTCTATTGTTTCAAAAGATAAATATACAAAAAAATTATTTGATATGATTGTTTATGTCGTCTTTCTTTGCCCAAATTTTTTCCACCCAGTCTAAATGGCTCAAATACCAATCTACAGTTTCTTTTAATCCTTGTTCGAATTTGTCTCTTGAATAATCTGGTTTCCAACCCAAAGATAATATTTTAGTGGAATCAATTGCATAGCGTCGATCATGTCCTGGTCTGTCTTGAACATATTCAATGGAACTTTCATCTTTACTCATCATTTTTAAAATCATATGTGTGATTTCCATATTACTACGCTCATTATCCACGCCAATATTGTATACCCCACCAGCTTCACCTTTTTCTAATAACAAATCTAGAGCAGAAGCGTGATCCATAACATGAATCCAATCACGTACGTATAAACCATCACCATACATTGGTACCTTTTCGTTTTTCATCAAACGCATAACAAAAAAAGGGATCAACTTTTCTGGATATTGGTATGACCCATAATTATTGGAACAATGAGTCACAACTACTGGTACTTTATGAGTCACATAATATGCGTGACACATTAAATCTCCACCGGCTTTGGCCGCCGCATAAGGCATATTTGGATTGATCGGGGTACTCTCTGAAAATTTATCTGGACTATCCAAATGTAGAGCACCGTATACTTCATCAGTCGAAACATTCACCATTTTTTCTAAGTTATTTATTCGAACTGCATCGAGCAACATTTGTACACCCAAAGTATTGGTCAAAACAAAATCTTTTAAACCACCGTGAATCGAGCGATCAACGTGTGTCTCGGCTGCAAAATTTATTAAATGGGTAATCCCGTATTTTTTTATGGTTTCATTTATTTTTTCCAAATCAATAATATCCCCTTGCACAAATTGATAACGAGGATTATTCTCTATGTCTTTTAAATTATCCAAATTCCCCGCATAAGTTAATTTATCAAAATTAACCACTTCGCGTTCCGGATATTTAGAAAGATAATAATGGATAAAATTTGAACCAATAAATCCTGCTCCACCGCAAACTAATAATTTCATAAAATGGATCTTAAAAATTATATTTCTTGCTTACTAATATTTAACACCAAAGCCACCGCAGCCAACTCCGCCATCAAAGCGGAACCACCGTGCGACACAAACGGCAAAGGTACACCCGTAAGCGGCATCACTCCAACCATGGCACCAATATTTAAAAACGACTGCCAAGCCAACCAAACCACGATTCCCACGACTAATAACCGCCCAAATTCATTTTTTGTATTTTTGGCGATCTGTAGCCCCCTTAAACTTATCAACAGTATTAATACTATCAAACCTGCAGAAATAAGAAAGCCCGTCTCTTCAGCGATGATCGCAAAGATAGAGTCAGAGTTTACTTCAGGCAAATATTGAAATTTCTGGCGAGACTGTCCAATACCCAGCCCCCAAAATCCACCAGAACCAACTGCCAGAAATGCCTGGTTTACCTGATAGCCAATTCCTTGAGGATCAAGCTCTGGATGCATAAAAATCGTAATGCGCTGCATTCGATATGGTTTTAAAAATATCATGAAAGTAAATACTACCACACCAACCATCGCTAAAACAATTAAATATTTTTTTGGTACGCGCGCTTCCAGAAGCATGAAAAATAAGATCACAATCATAATTGACAGTGTTCCAATATCTGGTTGAGCGGCCACTAAGCCTATGATTGGCAACAAAAGCGTCAATATAGGCATCAATCCCATCTGCCAGTCATTTAAATTACGCTTTCGATCAGAAAGTAAATAGGCGGCAAAAATTATTAGCCCCAATTTTGCCACTTCTGAAGGTTGAAAATTATAACCTAAAATATTAATCCAACTTTTTGCACCATTGATTATCAAACCGATTCCCGGAACAAATACTAAGGCTAATAAAAATACTGCAATCAAATATGGCACCGTGCTATACTTGCGCCATTTTTCATAATTTAGTTTTAATAAAAAATAACCAAGCGTTAAGCCTGGTATTAATCCAAATAGAATCTGGCGTTTTACAAAAAAATAAGAATCATGAAATTTATCATAGGCCAAGGGTCCACTTGCAGACATCAAAGCCGCTAAGCCAAAAACAATTATTATGCCAACATATAACAAAAAGACTAGGTCAATTGTGCTTTCGGTACGTGCCATAATTAGATATTTAAGCCAACTACCAGATAAAAAGCGATTGCTAAAAACAAATTGAGGACAGCGGCGACAAAAGTCAAAAATCTTGCCAAAATCTTATCCTCACTATAACAATACCAAGACAGGGCAAAATTCAATAAAAACATCAAAAAACCACCAAACGGAACCGCCAATATCTTCCACCACTCCCCGATCAAATCTACCCCGAAAACTATGTTATAATGCAAGAATATCATGTCGGTAGTAGGACGGACATATAGTGCCGCGTAAACCCACATAAATAGCTGAAATAACAACAAAAACAGAGCCGGTACCCAGACCCATCGATCCTTCCAATAAACTTTAGGATAGTTAAACATAAACACCGATATTTTAGCATGTCTTTGCGCCCTTGACAAGTTAGCCAAATTAGAATACAATAAACCCACTTTATACCATTAAGTAATCAATTATGTCACATAAGAAAGCGGGTGGCTCTACCCACCTAGGCCGAGATTCCGTCGCGAAACGCCTAGGAGTAAAAAAGCATGACGGAGAAGTTATCAAAGCTGGAATGATTATCGTGAAACAACGCGGTACAAAAATCAACGCTGGCAAAAATGTTTTACGTGGTGGAGACGATACTCTATTTGCACACGTTGCAGGTAAAGTAAAATTCTCAAGTCACAAACGCCGTCGCTTTGACGGATCTCTAAAGTCTGCTCAATACGTAAGTGTTGTCGAACAAGCAGCAAAATAAATTGTATTTTAAAAAGCCCATCGATTTGATGGGCTTTTTTGTTTTATGGAGTTGAAGGCGTATCTGTCGCAAATCCAGAAAACCAAGCAGCTGGATCCCAATACGTTTTAACATTCATAAAATTACGAGTGTCCATATTGTTAAAATACAACCCTGGCGGTGAATCGATGCCGCTATACAAAATACCGGTATCTAAGTTCATCAGATTAGTATTGTTTAACATCAATTCCCCACTGTTAATTTTTATTCCATTAGTATTGTCGAAGTTAGGTTTGGCGCCAATATAACCAACCGAACTATTATTAATGCCGACAGTAGAATTATTTATCTCCATAGCATTGCCTGGTGCGCGACTATCCAACAGCTGACAATTTTGCATATCAAGTTCGCCGTTATTTACTACTACTGCCCCCGCATATACATCATTCCAAATAGAACCGCGTCCACCAGAGATGTTGGTATTTTTAAAATTGCCTTTACCACCATCAAAAATTATTCTTCCCCAATAATAATTTACTAATTGTTGAACCGGCGAAATTGAAATCGGTTCTTCTTCAGTTCCGTTTAAATTCAAAGTACCTTTTACAATAATATTAGAATATTCTGGCATCTTAATATTTGTACCTTCAGAGACATTCACCGTTACACCAGGTTGGATCGTAATATTCTGCCAAGTCATCGGAACATTTTTGTCTATAGTTAGATCCGCGGAAATGACCGCCTGATCAATTGCGATATTATTTGTTATGTTATTATTAAAATTTATTTGTGATATTTTTGGCCAAATATTTTTAACATATACCGTACCATTAATGTTGCTGAAATTATTCAAATCAACATTCTCCAATTCTAAACTACCGTCAATATTTTCAATAGCTAACGATCCATTCGTAAAATCAGTATTTTTGATAATTGAATTTGATTTCGTTGTATATATATTCGAATCACCATCATCGCTAAAAATTGAGTTATTGATATTTAGCGTCGCCCCATCACTTCGTATTGCTTGTGACACAAACGGATCATAAGTATTGCTTCCTGGTGCTTTAAACGCTTTACCGGCATAACGCAAATCCAATCCATTCAAATTTACCGTTGAACCAGTATATGACATTAAGCCCTGCCAATCTTTAGATTGCAAACTTCCAGCACGAGATCCAAAAATTGTATTGTTTAATTCGGTTGTAAAATTTGTATCTCGTCCGGATGTCATGACCACTCTATCTCCTATCACCCCATTAACATTTAAATTTCCTTTAACGTCAATTTTTGAATTAATATACACTGCTTTAATTATTACTCCCGGATCAATATTTAAAGTTTTGCCAGATGGAATTTCATAATAAGTCAAAATATATGGGTAATCACTTTTTTTCAAAGTACGAACAGCGTCATCTTGACGACCTTTCACTACAATTGAACCAAAATTGGATTGTTTTGGAGAACCATTCAGTGGAATGGCATCACCGCCATTGTCTACTTTACCTTCCCAGCGTGGACCAAGGTTTGTTTGCCAATTCGTCGAAGTATTACCTGACAGTCGAGATTTTATTTTTTCCATAGACGAATAGGATGTGGCCGAACCAGCAAACCATCCTTTACTACAATCAACTTCATCCACTAGTTGGTTATCGCCATCCAACAAACGTAAAAGATCACCGCTGTTTTTTAAAGCCGAGTAATAAATATTATCGGCTGAAATCTCATTAACAGTACGATCATCAGTGCGCTCAAACAAATAATATCCTTTTTTAGGAATAACTCTATTTAAAGTTTTAACGGTAGTAATTTCCTTGTCTCCAATCATCAACTTCCACCAATGTGAAGTGTTGGTCGCAGGAAATAAATTTATATCTTGATCGGTGTTGTTGTAAAGTTCAATGTATTCATCATCGCTAGTATCTACCGAGGTACCGGCCCAGGCGATTTCATTGATTACAACGTCTGGGGCTGGTGGTAGTGGTTCGGGTGAAGGATCAGGAGTGGAAGTGGCTACGGTGGAGGTTGTGGTGGACGTGATGATAGTTGACGTAGCCACATCGATAGTGGTAGTTGCAAAAAAAGTAGAAGTCGGAGTTTCAGGTGTTGAAGTTGGAATATCTACTGTAGATGTAGTGGAAGTCGAAGTTGCGTTTGTATCTAAAGTTGTTGTGGTAAAATCCGCAGGAGATGAAGTTGTAACGATCGTCGTGGTTGCTGCTAAAGCAGAGGTTGTCACTTCGGTTGACGTCGTAATAGTATTTTCATTTTTATCATTTTTTACAACGGGTGCTGAAGTTTGATTTGGCCCACCACCATAAGAATTATTTATTACAGCGTTTGGTGCAGAGTAAATTGATGCAGGAATATACAATAGCGCTGGCAGTGTTTCACTTGGTAGGTTAGTTACAGATTTTTCAACAATAGATGGCAATTTAATTTCTGAAACACTATTCGAACTTACCGGCGTCAAGGAATTCAAATTATTTTCTACAACAGGAATATTAATATTT
>CAINUM010000081.1 GCA_903853785.1 Candidatus Magasanikiibacteriota bacterium | reverse complement strand
TTACCAATTTTAATATTTTTACCTTCAGTTTCATGGGCTAGTTCCTCCACAATCGGACCCATCATCTGACAAGGACCACACCATGGTGCCCAGAAGTCTACAAAAACCGGAGTTTTACTTTCTAAAACCTCTGTTTTAAAATTTGCGTCTGTAAATGTGTGTTTCATATAGTTATAAAAAAATATTTTATTTGAACTTATTTGACTAGGCAGTTAAAACTAACTTTTTCTCTTTCTTTTCTTCCTTGTATGCTTCGAGCACGTCTCCTACTTCCAACTTAATCTTACCGTCAAAGTGTACACCACACTCTGTGCCTTCAGGAACAGATTTTACTTCCTGTTTACCAGTCTGCAAATGAGACAAAGCCCCTTTTCCAATAATCTCACCATTTCGTTTAACACGGATCTTGCAGTCTTTAAGAAGTTTACCCATTTCTACGCGTCCACCAACAATCATGTAATTTTTTTCTGTTCTAAATATTGCCATTACTTTTAGATTGCCGAGTTCAGTAACGATTAAGATTGGATTTAATAATTTTTCTAATTCTTCTTGAGCGTAATTCAACAAATCGTAAATAACTTTGTATTGTTTGAACTGTACGCCGGTATTTTGCATCATTTCATTGGCTACAGATGTAGTTGCAACGTTGAAACCAACAATTACAGACCCAGTAGCACTAGCGAGTGAGACATCGTCAGCAGTAATGTTTCCTAAACCTTTACCAACCACTTTCACACCCACTTCGTCATTTTTGATTTTTTCCAAAGATGAAGTAATAGCTTCCAAAGACCCAAGCATGTCCGCTTTGATAACCAAATTAAATGTTTTGTAATTTTCTTCCGCTTCAGTATCTCCGGCCGCTGCGATTGGACGCTGTTCAGCACCAGTACTTTGAGCACGTTTTGTTTTCAAATTTATTTCCGTAGCCGTACCTGCACTTCCGACATCTAAGATATCCCCCACGCGTGGCGCAAGTTTAAATCCTAAAATACGAACTGGTGTACTTGGTGTAGCTTCTGACATATCATCACCACGATAATTTTTCATCGCGCGAACCTTGCCGTAGATTTCACCATTTACTACCAACGGATCATTTACTTTTAAAGTACCAGTTTGAACCAATACTGTTGCAACTGGTCCTTGCCCTTTGTCTACATGAGCTTCAATCACTGTGCCAGCAGCTTTTCTATTGGCGTCAGCCTTGATCGTTTCAGCTTGCATTTCTGCAACCAATAAAATCGTATCTAAAAGCTTATCAATATTTAAATTATTTTTCGCTGAAATTTCAACCATTGGCACGTCACCGCCCCAATCATCTGGGATGATACCTTGCTTGGATAATTCAGTACGAGCTTTTTGTGGATCAGCACTTTCTTTGTCGATTTTATTCAAAGCAACGATTACTGGTAGTTTGGCAGCTTTAATAATATTGATAGCTTCAATGGTTTGAGGTTTAACACCATCATCAGCGGCCACCACTAGAATAGCGATGTCAGCAACTTTGGCACCACGAGATCTCATTACCGTAAAAGCTTCGTGACCTGGAGTGTCGATAAAAGTAAGTTTAGTTTTTTGTTTAGTTTTTGGTGCAGTCCATTCTACCTGATAAGCACCGATATGCTGAGTAATACCACCGGCTTCACTAGCAATAACATTGGTACTACGAATTGCATCAAGCAATTTTGTTTTACCATGATCAACGTGACCCATCACAACGATAACTGGTGGACGAGAAGTACCATCAGTACCACCTTGTTGTAAAATCTTTTCTAAATTTTGTAAATGAGTTGGATCTTCTTGAACGACCGGCACATTTGAAGCTTCGGCGGTTTTAAAACCTAGTCCCTCGGCGATCAACGATGCACTATCGTGATCAATTCTTTCATTCTGATTGGTCAAAATACCATTTTTCATTAATTCCAAAATCAATTTATTGATTGGAATATTCAAACGATCGGCCAATTCACGCACGGTCAAAACTTGTGGTAATTCAATAACGATACCACTTTCTTGGCGCTGTTGTTTTTCCAATTCTTTTTCTTTTTCTTTTTCTTTGCGTTCACGCTCTTCGATAGTGAACTTCATTCGGCGCCAATCGCGTTGAATTTGTTGAGCAACACGGTCATCAATCTTGACGGCGCGAGCACCAATATCAAAACCAAACTCAGGCAAGATTTGCAAAAGTTTGACAGGGTGAACTTTGAGTTGTCGAGCTAGTTCTGTTACATTCATATTCCACAGTATACTTGGATATAAGCCAAAAGTCAAATATGGGCCAAAAGCTCAATTTGTGATTTTCTAAACTTGTGGTAGTATATCCCCAACAATATATATGGAAGAAACTTTTTCAAACCAAGACTTCATTTTAATAGACAAACCAGTCGGCTGGACTAGTTTTGATGCGGTTAATTTTGTGCGTCACCAACTTCGAATTTCGACAGGTAACAAGAAGATAAAAGTTGGCCATGCGGGCACGCTCGACCCATTTGCTACTGGACTTTTGATAATTGCGGCCGGTCGCGAAAATACCAAGCGCATTGACGAATTCAAAGCCATGCCAAAAACCTATGTCGCCACTATCCGTTTTGGTGCAACTTCTAATACTTTTGACTCGACTGGTGAAATGACAAAAACGGTGCTTGCCGAAGATTTTGTACCTCCTACATTAAATAAGATAAATGAAGTGTTGTTGTCCTTTATTGGACCACAGCTCCAATTACCACCAATGTTTTCGGCTAAAAAGATCAATGGCGAACGGCTTTATGATCTTGCTCGCAAGGGTATTACCGTGGAACGCCAACCAAATGAGATTACTCTCTTCAATATACAGCTCCTAAATTATTCTTATCCAGACCTTACTATAGAAGTAACTTGTTCAACCGGCACTTATATCCGTACCTTAGCCTATGACATTGGCCAAAAACTCGGAATTGGTGCTTTTTGCCAAGAATTACGGCGTACTGCCATTGGCGCATATAATGTAGCCAATGCACAAGAGATTAAAAAATAATATCACCGTCTGGGTGATATTTTGATTTAAATTGACATTTTTTCTGGTTAGAGCTATAATTAAGACATTAATTTTAATACCGAGACGACGGAAGTAACAGCGACGCAAGTAAAATCTTTAAATGTGCTTAAACTAGCCACAAAACTCAATTATTTATCGGCAATTATAACAAAAAAACCAGCCTTAAAAACTTCAAATTTTTGTTTATCTGCCTCAAATCTTGAATCCCGCCTTGTCGGGTAATTTGTAGTTATTCACTTTTGATTTTGCTTTCGTTCATACCGCTTATAGCGTATGGAGCTATTTACTTTCAGTATTCTCTGAAAGTTTTTTTATATGAATCAGTTTGTGATATTGATAGTAGCTCTCGTAGCTGCTGGAGTAGGTGTCGGCGTCGGCTACCTATTACGTAAACAGATGGCCCGTGCTCAAGCCAATTCAGTGGAAGCAACCGCTGAACGCATTTTGACCGAAGCTAAGACCAAACAACAGGAAATAATCATCGAAGGCAAGGAAAAAGCTCAAAAGATGATTGACGATGTAAAAACAGAAGAAAAGCAGGTTCGCCTCGACATGCACAACGCTCAACAGCGTTTAGAAAAACGGGAAACTACTTTTGATCAAAAGTTGATTGAATTTACAGAAACTCAGCGCGTTTTAGCTGAAAAAATCGAAAAAGTAAAAGCTATCAAATTAGAAGTTGAAGCCGTAAAACAACAACAGTCTGAAAAACTACAACAGGTAGCCAACCTTACCAAGGAAGAAGCTCGAATGGAGCTGCTCACTATGGTTGAAGAGGAAAGTAAAACTGACCTATTCATGCGCATTGCCAAATTAGAACGTGAAAGTTCTGATATCTATGACGAAAAGGCACGCGATATTATCATCGAAGCTATCCAACGTACTGCCTCATCTCACAGTGCAGAAACTACTTCTTCAGTAGTTCACCTACCAAGTGAAGAAATGAAAGGCCGTATTATCGGTAAAGAAGGACGCAATATCAAAGCCATTGAAAAACTTACTGGTTGTGAAATTGTCATTGACGATACACCGGAGTCTATTATGGTTTCATGTTTCTCCCCTATTCGCCGTGAAGTTGCTCGTTTGACTTTAGAAAAATTAATGGCAGACGGACGTATTCAACCTGCACGTATCGAAGAATTTGTTGAAAAAGCTAAAATCGATTTATCTGTAATTATCAAAAAGGCCGGAGAAGAAGCTTTGTACAAGATGAACATCGTTGGTCTTGATCCAAAACTTGTAAATATCGTTGGTCGTTTGAAATATCGTACTAGTTATGGTCAAAACATTCTAAACCATTCTATGGAGGTTGGTTACTTAGCTGGTATTATCGCTGCTGAACTTGGTGTTGACCAAGCCAAAGCTCGTAAGGCTGGATTCTTCCATGATATCGGAAAAGCGGTGGACCAAGAAACTCAAGGTTCCCATCCAGAAATCGGCTATGCAATTTTGAAGAAATTCAACATGGATAATGATGTCTGTGAAGCTGCTCGCGACCACCATCTAGATAAGCCAGAAAGTATTTTTGCATGTATTGCCAAAGCCGCTGATGCCATTTCAGGTGCACGCGTTGGTGCTCGCAAAGATTCCTTTGAACAGTTTGTAGCTCGTCTTGAAGAATTGGAAAAGACTGTTAGTTCCTTCCCTGGTATCGATAAAGTTTATGCAATTCAAGCTGGTCGTGAAGTACGCGTATTTGTAAAACCAAATGAAGTTGATGATTACAACGCCTTCCAATTAGCAAAAGATATCGCACACAAAGTAGAAGAAGAATTACAATATCCTGGTGAAATTCGCATTACTGTTATTCGTGAAAATCGCATTGTAGAATACGCTCGCTAAAAAATTAATTGGTGAAAAAGTATTCAAAACAGCCTGTGGACAAGTAATTATTGCTTATTGTAGCCAAAATAAACAAGCTGTGATATAATAATTTTGTCGAAATACAACGATCAAAAAAACTTAATTTAAGAACGGAGGTGAATTTATGAATAAAGCCGAATTAGCACAAGCATTGGCAGAAAAGTTGAACGTTTCAAAACGTGAAGCTGAAGACTTTTTGAACACTTTTGTGGAGATGGTTACTTCCAACTTGAAGAAGGGTGAAGAAGTAGTTTTAACAGGTTTCGGAGCTTTCAGTTCCAAACTACGTGCAGCTCGCACAGGTGTTAACCCACAAAACCCAACTCAGAAAATCAACATTCCAGCTGTTAAGGTTCCAAAATTCAAAGCCGGAAAAGCCTTGAAAGATGCTCTTAAATAATCTTTCGTAAATAAAAAATCCCCTTGAGAGTACTCTGGGGATTTTTTTTATTCAAAAATTTTCGTCCATTTTTTTTGAAAACAAAAATAGAGTCAAAGACTCTATTGTGTCAGGAGGGAGGGTCGAACTCCCGACCTCGGCGTTATGAATGCCGTGCTCTAGCCAACTGAGCTACCCTGACAAGTGATTCGTATACTAACAAAAAAATCGGTTAAAGTCAATATAACAAAAGACCTCAATTTTTTCTACATTTTTTTATCCTAGCCACTTATATATTTTTTATAACTAATTTTTTGACTGCAGACGCAGACTTCTTACGTTGATATAAACCAAGATCCTCTCGAATTCAACGAGAGGATTTTTTGTTTATACTATTTAAAGTTTTTTTCTATAAAATCATTGGTTATCTTTTCTACAGCCGTGGCATCGACTGCATTTTCCATCAATTCAATTCGAAGTTCTTTAGCATTATCAAAACCATTTACGTAGGCTTTGTAGTGCTTTTTCATAATATTAAAATCTTTGTGTTCAACCATTAGTTTTTCAAACAAATATGTATGTTCAATCATTGTTTTTAATTTTTGTTCTACTGAAATTTCCTTTCCCATTAATTCACGGTTAAACACCCAAGGATTACCAAATACCCCCCGACCAATCATCACCCCGTCACAACCAGTTTCTTCGACTTTTTGATAGGCTTCAGTGAGATTTTTTACATCTCCATTACCCAAAATTAAAGTCTTATCTTTTGAACCATCAAAAGCATCGCGAATTTGAACCGCCTCTTTGACGTGTTCCCAACGAGCCGGCACAAGCGACATTTCTTTACGTGTTCGACAGTGAACTGTAATAGCCGCTGGTTTAGTTTGTAATAACACCGGCAACCATTCCGACAAAGTATTCTTGCTATACCCTATTCTGGTTTTAACTGATACCGGCAAACCACCTGCCCCCTCTTTGGTGGCTAAAATGATTTCTTGCGCTAAAGATGGATTTTGCATCAGCTTTGCTCCTGCGCCCTGTTTCTCAATATTTTTATCGGGACAGCCCATATTGATATCAATGCCATCAAAACCCATTTCTTTTAACAGTTGTGCTGTTTTGAAAAAATTCTCTGGTTTCGAACCAAAAATCTGAGCAACAATCGGGCGTTCACTCTCGTCATACTTTAAATCTATCAACAAACGCTCTCTTCCGATAGACATCAAGCCATCACAGGATACAAACTCAGTCCACATAACATCCGGTCTACCATATTTAGCAATCAAAAAGCGAAAAGCCGCATCAGTGACATTGGCCATCGGTGCTAAAACGAAAATAGGTTTTTTTAATTTCGTCCAAAAATTAGTTTCCATAGAAAATATTTCAATAAAGTGATACTACAGCAAATAAGTGAATTAATCAAGACTTTAAGGATCTATCAATTTTCTCAAATTCCGCTTAACAAAGCTAAATATTAACCAAAAATAGGGCTCAAACCATTGACAAAATTACCATTTCATGCTATAGTGACTCGTTATTAATTCAACGATCACCAATTGGGTATTCGCCTTAATATGATATAACATGACAAATAAGCCAAAAAAATACATTCTAGCGATTGCCAAGTATTTCATCAACATTTCAGCCATTGTGCTAATATTAGCCAATCCTATTACTGCTAGTGCTAAAACCATGCCAATGACAATGTTGCCATACGTTTTCACTTCTACAGATAAAGATATTCATCATACAACTTTGTTTATCTCAAATACCGAAGAAGTAACAGGCGAAAGTACTGACTCAGCTGAAGACATGGAAAAAGCCCAAAGATTAGACGCGTATTTTTCTAAACGTGATATGCCTTTGGAAGGTTATGGTATCGAGTTTGTTCGCTCAGCCAACAAATACAATGTTGATTGGAGATTAGTGGCCGCTATCGGTGTGCGTGAATCTTCAGGTGGTAAACATATGATGAACAACAACCCATTTGGTTGGGGTTCTGCCAAAATCGAATTTGATGATTTTAGCGAAGCTATCGATGTAGTTTCTAGCAACTTAGGTGGTTTCAACCCTAACACCTCTCGTTATTACAAAGGTACAGATACCAAGAAAAAATTGTGGTATTATAACGGCACCGTAATGCGAACATACCCAGCTGAAGTAATGAGTATCATGGAGATGGTTTAAATGAAAATCAAATAATCTCGAGTAATCGAGATTATTTTTTTGTTTACAAACACCGCTATTTCTGATAACCTTTCTCCCATATGGCCACTTTACTTACTATTGAAAAATTAAATAAATCATATCACCAACAAGCGCTTTTCAAAGATGCTGATTTAGCAATCCATAGCAAACAAAAAATTGGCGTAATCGGTCGTAATGGCGCTGGAAAATCTACGTTATTTAGAATGATTGTTGGACAAGAAACACAAGATACTGGAATTATCGCGATTCAACCAATTACTCGTCTTGGCTATTTAGAGCAGCACGAACAAATCAACCCTGATGAATCTGTGTTGGAATTTTTGGAAAGAACTACTGGTAAAGAAAATTGGCAATGTGCCAAAATTGCAGGAAAGTTTGAAATTAAAAATGAATTATTGAACGCCAAATTATCATCACTTTCCGGCGGATTCCAAATGCGTGTTCGTCTATCGTCGATGTTGCTCAAAGAACCAAACTTATTTTTACTAGATGAACCTACCAACTATCTTGATGTCCATACTCAGCTTTTGCTTGAAAAATTTTTACGCGATTATAGTGAATCTTTTTTAATCATCTCCCATGATCGCGAATTTTTAAAACGCACCTGCGAACAAACTCTAGAAATAGAACAGGGAAACCTCACGTTATTTCCTCGACCAATTGACGAGTATCTTGCCTACAAAGAAGAACGACTAGCGTTTGCCAAACTTTATAACAAAAAAATCGAACGCGAACAAAGACATCTCCAGGATTTCGTGGATAAATTTCGCTACAAAGCCAGCAAGGCTTCCCAAGCTCAAAGCAAACTTAAAGCCATTGAAAAACTTCAAAAACTAGATATTCAAAGTCCGCTCACAACGGTACGTATCAAAATACCAAATGTCGAAACTAAAAAAGGGCTATTGTTTAGATGTGAAAATTTAGCTATAGGTTATCCAGATAAAATAAT
Organism: Candidatus Magasanikiibacteriota bacterium; assembly: GCA_903853785.1. Lineage (GTDB taxonomy): Bacteria > Patescibacteriota > Patescibacteriia > Magasanikbacterales > GWA2-37-8 > CAIOJG01. The sequence goes on along the minus strand of CAINUM010000081.1, from coordinate 2,667 downwards.
TGCTGATCATATTACTTTAGATATCGAACGCTCTGAACATGTGGCTATTTTAGGAGACAACGGTCAAGGTAAAACCACTTTTTTAAAAACTTTAGCTGGTGAACTTTTACCACTAGACGGGAAATTTAAGTGGGCCGTAGACAGTACCTTCGCTTATTATGCCCAACACGTTCCAAATGCTTTAGACCCAGAACAAAAAGTTTGGACTCATTTACGCACCAGCGCTCCAAGTGACATCAACGACGAAGAAATTTTAAAAATGGCTGGAAATTTTTTGTTTCGTGATAGCGATCTTGAGAAATATATCTCGGTACTTAGTGGTGGAGAGAAAGCCCGTCTTTGTTTAGCAAGCATTCTATTATCCAAAAGCAAAATACTTTTATTAGACGAGCCAACCAACCACTTAGATTTTGAAACGGTGGAAGCACTCGGTTTGGCTTTAGAGGAATTCAACGGGACAGTCTTATTTATTAGTCACAACCGTACTTTTGTAAATTCAATTGCCACCATGATTATTGAAGTTAAAAATGGTGAAGTACGTCGTTATCCTGGAACTTATGAAGAATACATATATAATTTAGAACAATCCATTGGGCCTCAACAAGATGAGGAAGTGACAAAAATAAAACAAGCAAAAAATGACGAAGAAAAAAAACAGCGCTACGAAGATATAAAAATTGAAAAAAAGAAACTTAAAAAAATCGAGGATGATATTTTTGACTTAGAAAAAGAAAAGGCCCGTTTATTACGTAAACAGGCCAAGGATCCTCAAAAATTTTCACTGGATGATTACCGACATTTAGGCGATCTTGATACAGAAACAAAAAATAAGGAAAATGAATGGTTGCGAATTCAAGAAAATATACAAAATCTAGAGAAATAATTATTCCGTAGTTTTACCATCAAAATGTTCTTCGCTAGCTTCGGCTTCTTCCTTGGTATGACGAACAACTTTGTCCTGATGCTCTGCCGGAGAATAAACTGTATATAATTTTAATTCTTTATCAGCGGAAGTATTAATAAAATTGTGTTTAGTGCCGGCTGGTACGACCACCGCAAAGCCGTCGCTAATATCATGTTCAACATCATCCAAAATAGCTTTTCCTACTCCTTGCTCAATTCGAATAAATTGATCAAGATGATGAACTTCTTCACCGATATCTTCAAGTGGGCGCAGACTCATCAAAACTAATTGGCTATTTTTAGCCGTATACAATACGCGACGAAAATCATTATTAGCCAAGGTAGCATCTTCTAAATTAGCAACGAATCCATGCATACATTTGAGATTAAAATTATTAAATACAATATTATTATAGCACAGTTTAAAATTGCATAAAATACGCAAATATGAATAATAACAATCATTTTGAAAAACATTTCACAGCAACTGCAGTGGTACGTGATATTATCATCGGTATGTCCGATGGCTTAACTGTACCGTTTGCGCTAGCAGCCGGACTTTCCAGTGTTGTATCACACAATTCCATAATTATGGCCGCGGTTTTTGCCGAAATAGCTGCCGGTTCTATCTCTATGGGTCTAGGTGGTTATTTGGCAGCTAAAAATGAATATGATCATTATTTTAGCGAGAAACAACGAGAGATAAATGAAGTAAAAACAATGCCTGAAAAGGAAAAATCAGAAGTGATAGAAATTTTTGAAACTTATGGCTTAACCAAAGAAGAAGCCAAACCAATTGTTGATGCTTTTGAAAAAAGACCAGAGGCTTGGGTAGATTTTATGATGCGAAATGAGCTAAATTTGGAAACTCCAGATAAAAACAGAGCCACAATCAGCTCAATTACGATTGGTTTGTCCTATATTGTTGGCGGTTTAATACCGTTGGGACCATATATATTATTTTCTGAAGCAAGCCAGGCGTTAATATTTTCTTCACTATTCACCCTATTGGCATTAATAATTTTTGGCTATGTAAAAGCTAAAATTATTGGAATTAACCCTTTCAAAGGAGCGCTGAGAACCGCTGGTGTTGGTGGACTAGCAGCGGCAGTGGCCTATTTTATTGCCAGCATTGTTTCATAATTAAACCAACTTCACCTCTTTGAGCAAATCAAAGAGGTTTTTTTGTATATAAATATTTTGAAATAACTATCAATATCAGAATGTAATATTATAAAGGTCGATTAAATAATTATTAACTGAAATTATATGCGAAAAACAATTATTACCGTATTTACCATTGGTTCCATTGCAATCTCAGCTATTACTGTAACGGCAGTATCCGCCGCTACAGACGCGACCATCACATCAACAACCATAGTTCAAAGACAACTCAATCGACAAGACCGTAAAAATGCCCGTCTTAACGAATTTGCTCAGATTTTAGGTATTACTACTGATCAGCTTCAAACAGAGCTCAAATCTGGAAAACAACCATTATTAATTGCCCAAGAAAATGGTTTTTCCAAAGAACAACTTAAACAAAAAATGGATAATTACCACCAAAAAAATATTAACGGAATTAAACAACAGCTTGCTACCCAAGTAGAATCTGGACAAATTACCCAGGCTCAAATGGATGCAAAATTGAAACTCTTTTCAACCCACGCACAAAAACACCAGGGTTTACATCGTCGCCACTTTGGTTTCTAAGATTATGATTCTTGCATAAATATTTATTATAAGTTATACTATATTAGTATT
>CAINUM010000080.1 GCA_903853785.1 Candidatus Magasanikiibacteriota bacterium | reverse complement strand
TTGATCATGTGGTCATATTTTTATGCATTAAAATATTTAGGTGTTGATCCACATCGATACGAATGGTTGGTAGCGGGACCATTGTTATGTTTTTACAGTTTATATATTTATAACATTCGAAATAAGATTGCTATCGCCGACCGAAGAAATTTAACCACCAAATCTCTGGTTTATTGGATTTTACTTGGCATATCACTGTTTTCGACTTATGCCACTCCCATTCCGGCTAAAGATTATTGGTCGCTAAACGCACTATTTTTTGTGTTTACACTTTTCTTAGCGGATTCTTACTGGGATTTTACGAGCATTACTTTAAAAAGTTTGAAGAAATAATATGTCTGAGAAATCAAGCGGACTACAATTTCATCACGTACCTTATGGTAATTTCAAACATGAATACGAACCGACTGGCGAACTTGCCGAGGTTTTTAAAAATACCGATTCCGATTTTATTAAACCCAGTTTAATAGAAGAGTATGTTCAACAAGTTGTTGAAGAAGTTGCAATGAGTCCTGATGTTGAATCGCAAAAAGTCTGTATAATAGACCTTTTACGTGAAGAAAATATTTTAAAATTATTAAAACAAAAACAGATAGAAGGTGCAGACAAGGAAGAAATCGAAAAAATGACTCTTTTCTGGGTCAAAAAAATCAAATCTAAAACCATCGAGGAATTGCGAAAACATTTGCCGGGTGATTTACTTTTCTTTATTACTCAGAAACAAGACGACCCTTCTCCACACTTTAACACAAAAAGTTTTGTGGTAGACACACGGACGAATCAAGAATTTTTTTTTAAAGAAAGTGCGTTCAGTTTTAAACAAGTACAAAAGCAGGTAGAAGAACGTCTGTTGGAATTACAAACCGCTTTAAAAAATAGCGCTAATCCTGAAAAGGAAATGCCCTTCATTATCATACCAAAAAAAATAGGCAAAAATAATCGGTATGGCTACCCTGACCAAACTACATTAAGTTATTTATCAAAAAAAGAAAATATAACACCGGTTGAAAACGTAATTTCTATCACAAAAGAAAACGGATTCGATGTTGAATACCTCACGCTGGATCAAAACGATGCAAACAGAACGGTGACTGCCATACTGGACTGTCTAAGAGGGGCAAAATTTTTAGCATCAAACGGTTTAACACTTACCGATTTAAACACAATACCAATTGGTAAAAATTTTGCAATCAATAGTAATACTGGTCGCGGTGTACTTTTTGATTTGGACGGTTTACAAAAAGTTGGAACTAGTCTCGCCTTTTTGTTGGGTCCGAAAAAACCAGATGGAAAGATAGAACGTTCCGTGGTAGCGCCAGAATATAAAAATTTTGGATCAGGCGAACAAGAAGAATCAGTTGCTACATCCGAATCGATGATTTGGGAAATTGGCGATTCACTATCGCGACTTTCCAATATTCAATCTGAACTATTATTTAAATCACCAAACTTCTTTGCCAACCACAGATTGGTTTCGTTATGGGAAAGATTGAGAGAATTTAGCAAAAAAATGACTGCTGAAAAACCAGCCGATAGACCTACTTTTGATATTTGTATATCCAAATTAGAGGAAATTATTAATAAATTTTCGGAACAAAAATAATATGCCCAAGAAATGGATCATCTCTCCAACTGTACCAAATGATTTTTTAAACTCACACCCTGAACTTCCACCTATTGTTGCTCGTTTATTATTTAACAGAAATATTAAAACCCAGAAGCAAATAGACGAATTTTTAAACCCAGATTATTCTCAAGATATTCATGACCCTTTTTTATTTAAAGACATGCGGAAAGCGGTCGAAATTATTTTTTCACATATCAAGGAGAAGAAAAAAATTGTCGTTCATGGCGACTATGATGCTGATGGTGTTTGTGCCTCAGCCACTATAGTTAGTTGTCTACAAAAAATTGGCGCCAAAAATGTTTCGGTATTTTTGCCCCATCGAGAAACTGACGGCTACGGACTCAACATAAACACCGTAAAGG
>CAINUM010000079.1 GCA_903853785.1 Candidatus Magasanikiibacteriota bacterium | reverse complement strand
ATTCTGTAAAGAATTCAACGACAAAACACAAGATAGAAAAGGCGAAGTTGTACCAGTAATCATTACTGTATACGCTGACCGCAGTTTCAGCTTCATCATGAAGATTGCTCCAATGTCTGAGTTGATCAAAAAAGAAGCTAAGATTGCAAAAGGATCCGCAAAACCTTTACAAGAAAAAGTTGGCAAACTTACAAAAGCACAGGTAAAATCTATTGCTGAGAAAAAGATGCCTGACTTGAACGCCAATAGTTTGGAAGCAGCAATGAGACTAGTAGAAGGAACCTGCAAACAAATGGGTGTTACAATCGAAGGTTAAACAAAAAAAATAAAAATACAGATCGATTTGATCTGTATTTTTTTATTATACTATTTTACCAACTTTCCTTTTTGATACCAATCCAAAATATCATTTTTAAAAAAAATGTAAATCGCTGGCAAAGCAAAAACAAGGGCTAATATCATCTCCCACTCTTCACCGGTCAAAGGCAAAAATTTCATTATTCCTTCACTAAACATTTCTGCGCCAAAATATATCAACAAAGCACCAAGAAATTTAAAGATATATTTAATCATGTAATGAGAAGCGGCATAAAAGATAAAGATAGTAGCCAAAATAGAAAGGGCAACCCCAACCAATGTAAACAACAAAACAGCTAAAGGATTACTTTCTAATTTTGTTAAAACAAAGGCAGTTAATTCTACACCTTCGCGTAACACCGAAAAAAAACTTAAAACAAAAATACCTAAATTAGTATTTTTTTCCTCAACCTGATTTTTTATCAAACAAGCAATATTTTGATTTTGTTTGTTCATCCAAACAATAAAATATGCCACCAATCCAGCCGCCAAAAGCATCATACTACCTTCAAAGATTTCTTTCCCAACACCACCCAAACTTCGCGCCTCATTAAAAATACCAACGCCTAACAATATACTAAAAACAAAACCTGATACCGCCCCAAAATAAACTGAGCGTACAAAATTATTACATTTCTTATTTTTCAAATATGTAATAATTATTCCAATTACCAGCCAGGCCTCAAAAGACTCTCGAAAAGATAATAATAAAATATCCCACATAAATATACCGGTTTATTTAATTAACATCGCGTCACCAAAACTAAAAAAACGATAGTTATTTTTTACGGCTTCATTATAACATTCCAAAGTAAATTCTCGTTCACCCACAAAAGCACTAACCAACATTAGTAAAGTAGATTTTGGTAAATGAAAATTTGTAATTAAAGCATCAATAATTTTAAATTTAAAACCAGGACAAATAAAAATATTGATATCACCTTGCCAAGGAGTAACTACATTTCCTTCAAGTCCCTGAGCAATCCCTTCGAGCGTGCGCACAGTTGTTGTGCCTACAGCCACCACTCGGCGTCCTTCTAATTTGGCATTGTTTATAATATGAGCATTTTTATCAGTCAATTCAACCCATTCACTGTGCATTTTATGATCCTCCATTTTTTCCGTTTTAACTGGCAAAAAAGTTCCTAAACCGACATGCAAAGTAATCTCAGCAAACTCTACACCTTTATCTTTTAATTTTTTTATCAACTCCGGTGTAAAGTGAAAACCAGCAGTCGGAGCCGCAACCGAACCCTCAGTTTTGGCATATACAGTCTGATAACGACTTTCTAAACCATCAAATTTTTCAGTTTTAATATAAGGTGGTAACGGAACATCACCATATTTATTTGCTTTAGCCCGCACCTCAACATCGTTATCATTGAATTGTACTAAAAAGGTTCCGTCTGACTCTTTGGTTATCACCTCAGCAAAAAAATCATCCGCAAATACCACCTTCATACCTAAACGTAGTTTTTTCCCAGGCTTTGCTAGCACCTTCCAAACTCCAAAATTTTCCATAGGACGAACCAAAAATATTTCTACTTTTGAAGTATTTAAAATTATATCGGTTTGATTTTCTGGTAATTCAACTCCAGCAGTTTTTTCATCCAACATCACAGTTCCGTGCAATCTAGCCTTGAACACTTTAGAGTTATTCCAAACTAACACATCACCCGCTTGTAGATAATCTACAATATCATAAAAATGTTCGTGTTTATAAATTTTATTATTCTTATCTACCACCATCAAATAAGAAGAGTCACGGGGTTCCAACGGAGTCTGCGCAATTAATTCCTCTGGTAATTCATAATCAAAATCAGATGTTTCCATAAAATTATTTTAAAAACTTATATACATTGCGATTGTGTTCCTCAAGGGTTTTTGCATAATGCATTTCACCGTCAGTACCACTCATGAAATACCAATAATTATTTTTAATTGGATAAATTACTGCTTTGATAGCTGTTAAACTAGGGTTACTTATCGGTCCTAGCGGCAAACCTTTGTACTTGTATGTATTGTACAAAGAATCAATTGCTCGATCTTTATCTGTCACCCCAGGATCATTTTTACCAGTAATATAATTAACAGTAGCACAGGATTGTAACGGCCAACCATTTCGATGGCGTCTCCAAAAGATATCTGCCACCATACCCATACTCTCAGATGAAGGTGCTTCCTTTTCTACTACCGAAGCCATTGTCAAAACATCATCAAAATTTAAATTTTGCTTAATAATTTCCGCACGCATTTCAAATGTAATTTTTTCATCCAAACTGACAAATACTTTCTTAATTATTTCCTCAGGTTTTGCATCCGAATAAACTCTGTAAGTATCGGGGAAAAAATAACCCTCGTATGACAAATAATTTGATTTATCTTTAAAAAAATAATCCCACGAAGAAGTTGAAACAAAAAAAAGTTTAGGAGCCAGTTCACCGTTTGCTTTATAATTATACGCCGGCTTGCCTACCAACTCATAAAGTTCCTCAGGATTTTTTATTAATTTTTT
>CAINUM010000078.1 GCA_903853785.1 Candidatus Magasanikiibacteriota bacterium | reverse complement strand
TGAAGAAGCCAGCCCCACCAAACCAGTAGTCACTCGAGTCCAAACAAAGCTACTATAAAAATCGTAATTTAAATATATATATTTAGCACTAACATGCGAGACAGCATACAACAAACCTGCGAGCACTCCCCACGCCACTCCCCAATGCAAACCGTTATGATGTTCGGTTTTTTCAAACGAAACCAACAAAGAACCAACTATCAAAAATCCACAAGCAAACAGCTGACGAATCGATAAAACTTCAGACAAAAATATATTGCTAAACAGCAAAACAAATAGCGGTGTTGCGGCTCCTACTAGCGGACCAATGTGACTAACTTTACTTTTTTCAAAACCTATAAACATTGACCACAACGCCAAAGCAAAGGAAACGCCAGATAACAAAGCCATCGCCCAATCAAAAGGAGTGTGCAAAAAATTTATTCCAAAAGGAACCAACAACAAAAGTGGTAAAACAAAAATTGTAGAATAAAAAGTATACAATGCTGGCTGAACTTTAGCAGAAGACAAAAGATATTTATCCATGATCGCCACTACAGCTAAAATTGCATAGCCGACAATCGATAATATGAGCCACATAAACTATTGAATTTATATACTTTATAATTATAACACAAAAAAACACCGCGATCTAATCACGATGTTTTTGTTTTCTCCACATCTCATACTTCTTTGGTAAAAATTATGAGACGTGGAGAGTAGTGCGCAACTACCGACCCCACTCTGGATACCGAATATCGGTAACCAATCTACTCGACCACTTGGATCAGGTCGGCCACACTGGACCTTGACGCTTCTTGTCGTGCTTGGAGCTGACCGGATTGGTCGAGGACGAATGGCGACGACCATCAGGCGTCTTCCGGAAGCGATGGAGCTCACCGTTCGGATCGTCTTGGTCCGAGAAAGGCGCCTCCTCGCCGTCTTGAACAGTCGTGTTCACAGGCGGCGTGGCGCGCGAAGACGGCGACACATCGGGACGATGAGAAAGATGGAACACCATATGCACAGGTGCGCCCAAGAAAGATTGAGATGACAGGGACATGGAGCCTCCTTCCAGTTGGAAGTGTTTGGGACGGAAATCCGCTAAACGGCCTAGTTGCCATAAAACGGGAGAAAAATATTTAAAAATAAATAACTTTCTCCCGCTGACAACCAAACACATGGCGGTTTTTGCACACTACTCTAAATTGAAAAGAACAATCGCATAAAAAATCACCCTAACCAGATGGTCAGGGTGATTTGATAAATGCTTTATAAATATATTCTATGCATTTTCATAACTACCCTTTGACCATACAAAAAGACGACACAACACTGTGAAGTTCTTAATAATCAAATTGTAGTTAAGGTTGCTTTGCATAATACTTTAATGTTCTCAAAATTTTAATTATCTGTCAAAAAAGTTATCCCCAACTAAACTTTCTTTTCAATTTTTAAACCCGCATCCGTATAACGATTGGCTGCGTTCCAAAGTAACCAACCAGCGTTTGGATATTTTTCTACCATATCTATTTGGGCACGAATATTCTGTGCTCCATAGACCGCCCCCATATTAAAGGCTTGCAACCAAGGTCGCAGTTGGGCGCGTTTATCCACAAACAACGGCGAACCTTTTTTCATACCATTGTCTATCACTTTACCAGGACTGGCAGCGGGATTAGCGATACCCAAATGTCCTTTGGCATAATGTGATGGATACATCATTGGAGAAATATAATCAACCAACTGTGACGCATTATCAATTTTTTGACCGATATTCATACCAGAGTGGTCTTCCATTACCAATCCAAAAAAATCTAAAGATATATAGGCTGGTTCATCTTTTAGTTGTTCTGATAAATAATTAAAGAAGCTAGCCATCGCCCCGTTACGTTGACTCGAAGAAGCAATCACGGCGTTGGAAATATTTCCATCAGTTGGAAAACGTACATAATCAAAATTAACTTCATCAAAACCGAGGCCTATCACCTCTTTTGCAATATCCACATTATATTTCCACAAATCTTGGTGCGCATTATTTACCCACGACAGCCCTTTGTTGTCGTGCCATATACCACCTTGTTTATTTTTAATTGCCCAAACGGATTTCTTTTCAGCTAAAATTGGATCTTGAAAAACTGTTTGTCGAGCAATCACATAAATATTATGTTCGTGTAATTTTTTAATTAGCGCTGGAATATCTTTTAAAACAACTCTTTTGGTTTTAAGTTCATTAATTGCTGGAATCTTACTATCATACAAAACATAGCCAGTATAATCTTTGATATCAATCACAACTGCATTTAATTCTGTACAATCCAACAAGCCGATCATCTCATCCATTTTTTTAACATTGCTGGCAGAATTGGCAGTGAGATAAATTCCTTTAGCAATTTGTGGTGGTAATTTTTCACGAAATGGAAAGACTGGTTGTGTCACAGCTAAAGTAGTTGAAGAAATTTTTATTTGGCCAACCGCCTGTGCCTTCAACGAACCAAACGAATAAAAAAACATTACAAAAATTAACAACCAAACTGATGGTATCACAAAAATTAAAAGTTGCCAGGAACGAATAAATTTTTGCATATAAATGTTAGTTTCATATATTGATATAAATAATTATACCACACTTTTAGCAAAATAAATATAAAAATTTATAAACAAAACCCGTCGTGAAATATCCCCCTCCTGACATATTTCCAATGACTTAGAAATATGTCAGGGAGCACGACGAGTCTGTTCTTACGCATGGTCCCCTTTCAATTTTTACTTTCGGCGTCACGCCTGACTCCTTTTTGACGACGACGGTCGACGGTAGTGATAGCTATGGTCAGCATGCACCAAGAACTTGTGTACACTGATAGCTCCCCAGTGACCCTTGAACGGATCATCAGACATCTCCTTCTGAAAATGCGTCTTAAACGCACCGATTGCGTAAATTGCCTCTTGTGGAGTCAAGTAATCACTATCTTTGATAGCGGTTACAGCAACCTTGCGTCGAAGCGCCAACCATTTGAAAAACCACTCCCGAATTCGCATGTCGATGACTTCTTGGGTCTTGGCCCGACTTGCAGGTGCTATTTGCACCCAACTGTCGAGAGCCCACTGAAGTAGCCGATTGCGAAGTTTGATGATAGAGGGGATCATCGTAACCTCCTTTTTTGAGGACACTGTGTCCTATCTATATTAAACGCTAAATACGATAAAAAATCAAAAAATATAAAAAATCTAGCTATTCTTAGCCAAATGATTCGCCAACCTCTTGACAAAACCAGCGATTTGTGCTATTATTTAGAGTTTTAATTATGTAAGCCAAGCCAAATATGAAGATCGCCATGATCGGACAAAAAGGTATACCGGCAATCTACGGTGGTGTTGAACGCCACGTGGAAGATTTGTCACGCGAACTGGCCAAACAAGGCCACGACGTTTTGGTATATGCCCGCTCTTGGTATACTTCAAAAGCATTGAACAACTATCACGGTGTAAGAATTGTTCATACATCAACTATCCATACTAAACACCTAGATACAATTTCTCATACTTTTGCATCTACCATAAATGCATTATTTCAAAATTGTGACATAATTCATTATCATGGAGTTGGTCCTGCACTATTATCTTGGATGCCAAGAATATTTTCCCCAAAAACAAAAGTAATTGTGACTTTTCATTGTATCGATCGCTATCACCAAAAATGGGGTGTGATTGCAAAAACTATGTTATGGCTCGGAGAAAAAGCGGCTTGTAGTTTTGCACACCAAACTATCGCCGTATCCAAAACAATTCAAAGCTATTGTTTAAATGAATATCATACTAAGGTAGAATATATTCCAAACGGCGTGGTAATTGCTAAAAATACTAGCGCAAATTTATTGGAAAAATACAAACTTGAAACAAATAAATATGTTCTAATGGTTTCACGTTTGGTACGTCATAAAGGCGCCCACTATTTACTCGAAGCTTGGCAGATGGCTCGCTCACAAAATCCTGAATTATTGAAAGATTACAAATTGGCAATCGTAGGCGGTAGTACTTTCACTGATGATTATTTAGATGAATTACACTACATTGCTCGCGGTGATAAAAGCATTGTCTTCACCGGCTGGATGCATGGACAAATATTAGAAGAAACTTATGCCAACTGTGCACTGTATATCAATCCTTCAGAAAACGAAGGGATGCCAATCACCGTATTACAGGCAATGGCCTATGGCAGATCAGTATTGCTTTCTGACATTCCTGAACACCAAGAATTAATCAATGATCGCAACTTCTTATTCCGCACCGCTAGTATTGTTGACTTAGCTGATAAAATTACTAAGTTGATTAAAAATCAAGAAATGCGTACGACCTCAGGGCTAGAAAATAAAGCGCTTACCAAAAAGAATTTTAACTGGACAAATTTAAGCAAACAAACTTTAGCGATTTATAATGCTAAAGAAAAAATCAAAGTTACTAGCTTAAAAACAGTTCGCGCTTAATAAAAAAATCCTCCTGTTTAATTAGGAGGATTTTTGTATTTATTTTTCGGCAATAACGATCAGATTTCTAGCTTCTTTGACACCAACCATCTGATCCTCATCATCATAGAAAAAACGAATATTTTTGAATCCAGCTCTTTTAAATAATCCTGATAATTCGTCTTTCGAAAAATGATGATAATATCTTTCTGAAATGACTTTACCGTCTTTATCTTTCCAAGGAACTACATAATCATTTTCAGCCATCTTGGACCAACCCTTTTTGAGTTGACCTTGTGCCCAATCTGATTCTAGATTCCAAACTACCGTAATTATCTGTCCCCCATTTTTCATTTCTAAATAGATTTTTTTTAACAATTCCAAACGGGTAATTTCATCCGGTAAATGATGAAAAGATGCTACCATAAATACTAAATCAAAAAAACTCGTAGAAAAAGTTTTTTCACCCTCGGCAGTAGAAAAAAAACTTGCTTTACCAGATTGAATTTCAGTCTCCCATTTTTTACTCGCCAATTTGAGAAGCTCATCACTCTGATCTAACCCAAAATATTTTACGTTATTATCTTGTAACAAAAACAGTAGGCGTCCATTACCACAACCCCAGTCTAAAATATTTTGTCCATCTTTCACTAATTTCTTAAACTGTTTTAACTCGTCCCAAAGATCATATCGTGTATCAGAAAACAGCTCGGCTATCCGGTTGTAATCTTCGCGAATCTTATGTATAATGGCCTTTGAATCCATATGCAAAATATTGAAGAAATAATTATATTGGACTGTTATAAAAAACAGCCAAAAGACATCGAAGCGCTCAACAATATCAAGCGCCGTATTTTGCGTACTATTAAAGCGGGTTATATCCCAACTTCTACACAATTGCTTAAAGCATATCACAGACTAGTGAAAGAAAACAAGATAAAAGAAAGTCCGCAACTCGAACAAAATTTATTGCGTCGTGCTGTTCGTACGCTCTCGGGTGTGACGATTGTAACTGCTTTGACCAAACCGTTTCCTTGCCCTGGCCAATGTACTTATTGTCCGACTGAAGCGCGCATGCCAAAAAGTTATCTTTCGGATGAGCCGGCAGCGGCTCGTGCGCTGTCTTTGAAATTTGATCCATATGAACAAACCTGGCGCCGTCTGGAAGCTTTGAAAAAAAATGGACACCCGATTGATAAAATAGAATTGATTATCAAAGGCGGTACTTGGAACTCATACCCTATTACCTATCAGTATTGGTTTATCGCCCGTTGTTTTGAAGCTTGCAATCGCACACGTAAAAGTGCGGTGTCGGAAAAAATGAGTCTGGATGATTTGCGAAAGCAAATGGTAAAAATTCAAAATAAAAATGAAAAAGCCAAACATCGTATTATTGGCCTGACTTTGGAAACTCGTCCTGATTTTATTAATAAAAAAACTATCGAAGCAATGCGCGAAATGGGTACGACTCGTATTGAAATGGGCGTGCAACATATTGATCCAAAAATAATGGAGATGACCAAGCGCGGACACGGATTAAAAGAAACTGTCGAAGCGACAAAACTTTTACGTCATTATGGTTTCAAAGTGGATTATCATCTCATGCCTCAACTACCAGGTAGCACTCCTGCCAAAGATTTGAAGATGATGCGTCAGATTTTTTCTGACCCACGCCTACGACCAGACATGATTAAAATTTATCCATGTACTGTAGTAAAAAATTCTGAATTATATGATTGGGTTGCCAACGGCACATTTAAACCATACAGCGACAAACATCTTTTGCGAATTTTAAAAGAATTCAAAAGTGATGTTCCGCGCTATTTGCGCATCTCTCGTCTGATTCGCGATATCCCGTCTCACCATATTATGGCGGGAAATATGATGACAAATTTACGCCAGTTAATTCAATTCGAAATGAAGGCGGAAGGAAAAACCTGCCAATGTTTACGCTGTCGCGAAGTTGGACACCAAACACAAATCGATTGGGATAAAGATAAAATTACAAAATTTGTCGACCAATACGAAAGTAGCGGCGGCACCGAATATTTTATCAGTTTTGAAAATTCTACCCGCGATGCGGTTTTGGCTTTTTGTCGTTTTCGTATTGATCCTGCGGGCATCTATCCAGCTTTTATTCGCGAACTTCATGTTTACGGACAATCGCTAGAAATAGCCCAACGTAAACTCGGGGCCACTCAGCATACTGGCATGGGTAAAGAAATGATGAAAACCGCGATTGAAATTTGTCGTAAAAATAAAGTACCACGCTTGGCGGTAATTTCTGGTGTTGGCGTGCGTGATTACTATCGCAAACTTGGAGCCAAGCTCGACGGAAATTATATGGTATTTGATATTAAATAAAATATGCAATATTATTCTTATATTTTATTAATAACCCTGCTGGACATAATTGGTCTAGCTTGTGCCAAACAATGGTACGTCAGCCATAATAAATTTTATATAATTATCGGCTCTCTTTGTTTTGCCTTCATTCCTTTTGTATTTTCTTTTACTAGCAAATACGCATCTTCAGGAGTCGCCAATGCTGCTTGGGCCGGTTTAACTACCGCCCTAGTTACTATAAGTGGAATTGTAATTTTTAAAGAGTTAATTTCTACCTGGCAAATAATCGGTATTTTAATTATCATACTTGGATTATTTCTCATGGAAATAAAATAAAAAATAGCGGTTTGCCTGCGCAAAACTACTGTGGTATCATAAATACTGATAAGGTGAAAAATTATACATATGATCTAAAAATATTTTCTGTTCAATATAAAAAACATGCTTAACGGAAATATTTTTAGATATTTATTAATAATATTATGCACACTCATAATTTGAAAGAATTCGATCCAGATATTTTAGAAAGTATTAAAAAAGAACAACAACGTCAAGAAGAAGGTTTGGAGATGATTCCTTCTGAAAATTTTGTTTCTCCTGCAGTACTAGAAGCACTCGGATCTGTTCTCACAAATAAATACGCCGAAGGATATTGCGGAAAACGTTATTACGGTGGTTGTGAATTTATTGATGAAGTAGAACAGCTTGCGATCGATCGAGCCAAACAATTGTTTGGTGCCGAACATGTAAATGTCCAACCTCTTTCAGGAGCACCAGCCAATGTTGCGGTATATTTCGCCCTCTTGCAACCTGGCGACACTGTGCTTGGTATGGATTTGTCCCACGGGGGACACTTGACCCATGGACATCCGGTCACTTACATGGCCAAAATTTTTAACTTTATCCGTTATAAAACAGACACAGAAGGAAAAATTGATTTAGAAAATTTACGTACGATGGCCTTGGAACATAAACCAAAAATTATTTTAGTAGGATATAGTGCCTATTCACGCGAAATTGAATACGAAAAAATTAAAGCAATTGCTGATGAAGTTGGTGCGATCACCATGGCTGATATCGCCCACATCGCTGGATTGATTGCTGGCGGCCAAATGAATAATCCAGTGCCAATTTTTGATGTTGTTACCACCACCACTCACAAAACTTTACGCGGCCCTCGCGGTGGTATGATAATGTGTAAAGAAAAATTTGCCAAAGATATTGATAAGGCAGTTTTTCCAGGACTTCAAGGCGGTCCTCATGAAAATAATATCGCTGCCAAAGCGGTCGCATTTAAAGAAGCGCTTTTGCCCGAATTCAAAGAATACACTGCACAGATAAAAAAGAATGCAAAAATTCTCGAGACTGAATTTAATCGCCTGGGCTACAAGTTGTGCTTTGGTGGTACAGATAACCATTTATTGTTAATTGACGTCACTATGAAAGGCATAGGCGGCAAACAGGCTCAAATCGCCCTCGACAAAGCTGGTATCACCGTGAATAAAAATATGATCCCCGATGATACCCGTTCACCTTTTGATCCTTCCGGCATTCGATTGGGTACACCTGCTCTCACTACTCGTGGCATGAAAGAAGAAGAAATGAAAATTATTGCTGTTTGGATTGATGAGGCTATCTTAAATCACGACAACGAAGAAAAATTGGCAGATATAAAAAATAGAGTAAAAGAATTAACAAAAAACTTTCCACTCTATCCAACATTTTAATAATAAAAAAAACTCGCCTAATAATTTAGGCGAGTTTTTTT
>CAINUM010000077.1 GCA_903853785.1 Candidatus Magasanikiibacteriota bacterium | reverse complement strand
GTATTTTTTTTATCAATAGCCCCTAGTTTAGCCAAAAGATTATGTTTTATGCAATTTTCAATACCGGACTGAGTAATTTCAACGCCTATGATGTCTACTGCTTTTTTTTCTAAGACATAAGCCATCATCGACCCGTTACCACAACCTAAATCAATAACTTTAGACCCAGTAGCAATCAAATCAGAGATAATTGGAAATTCTTGTCTAAAATAAAAACCTGTATCAGAATACATATAATCACGATTATCGTTTAATTTTGGATTATCTAATAAATCGGACATAATACAACAGATTTTTTAAATATTGTTTAAATTTTATTAAAGTTATATATAATCTTAATCTTGGTGATTTAAAATATCTTTCAATAATACTATACGCTTTAACATTTTCTACAATCGGAATACTCTTTACATCTAAAAAACTATCACAGGTTTCCACTGAAAAAATGTTAAAAAAACCACTATGTACACCACTGTTATCAAATCCAATATTTTTAACCAATGATTTTCTAGGATATAATGTTAATTTTTCTTTTAAAAAAACTGAGGCGTGCCAGCGAATAGCCCACGAATTATTACGCCCCATGACTTGATTTTTAAGCATTTGAGTAAATGGATAGCCACCATAAAAATCAAAGCGGTCGGTTAATTTATTATACTCTAATTCATTCAATAGTTTTTTTCCATCAGGTTCAAACATTTTCCAAGCTCTTTTCCATGTTGCCCAACCCCAACAGTCTGCGCCCCTTAAAAAGAACGTATTTGGAAGCTCTTCTTTAACTGGATAAACATACCCATGTACACTAGCAACTTTATTTTCATTTTCATAAAGACCTAACGCATCATTCATATATTTAAGAAAAAATGGTGAAGTTACTATGTCGTCTTCTAAAACGATAACCTTACCAAATCTTTCAACAATCTCACCCACACCAGTAATAATAGATTTGGACAATCCATTATTTATTTTTTTTTCTATAACATTAACCGACTTAAAACCAGAAATTGTTTTTAAATAAGACCTTAATTCATCTACCAAAAGACTATCGGAAATATTTTTTGGACCATCTGAAAATATAAATAAATCACTATTTATAGCGAACTTATTTTTTTGTAGCGATTCTACTGTTTGACGCGTATGCCAAAGTCGGTTATAAACAAACAATACAATTGGAGCAAACATATTTATCTATAATTTTTATTCCTTTTCTGAACCAAAAAATTTACAAATTTAGCTACTTTTTTTTCAATAGAATTCATGAATCTGTGTTGAACAAGTTCAAAATTATTTTTATTACTCAATTTATTATTAACACTGGCAGAAACTGAAGAACTCCTCAAACAATAATTACTTATAATTCTATCATAAAAACACCATTTCGTTTTGGTTCTAATCCTTAACCACATATCAGGATCCATAGAAGAACTTAATTGATTGTCAAAATAGCCATATTTATCAAAAACTGTTTTTTTTATAAACACTGCCTGATGAGGAATAAAATTAAAAAACTTT
>CAINUM010000076.1 GCA_903853785.1 Candidatus Magasanikiibacteriota bacterium | reverse complement strand
TTCAAACATTTTTTTAATTTTTGGCATCTTAAAATTGGTGATTTCTTAGCTACTATATTATACACCTTTTTAAGTTGCCGTGCACCTGTAATATTTTGTAGTTATCCACTTTTTATAAGACCTCCATGTATATTTGCAGAGTCTTTGAAGCCGTATTATTCCAAGAGTATTTTTGAAGCCTTTTTTGTCCGTTTAAAATTAGTTTTTTACGAGCATTATTGTCCTTTATTACCAAATCTGCGGCAGCAACAATAGAGTGTGGATTTTTGGCATCAAAGTATTGGGCGGCATCTCCTAAAATTTCTGGTAAACAGGTTTGGTCGGAAGAAATTACGGGTAAATCATATTGCATCGCTTCGAGTGGCGGCAAACCAAAACCTTCATAAAGACTTGGAAAAACATATAATGACGCATTACGATAAAGTTCTGATAATTCTGTGTCAGGAATAAAATCGGTAATAATTACATCTTTTATTTTTTTGTTATTAATATATTTTTCGATTTGATTGTAAAAATAATTCTTTTTTCCGGCCAATACTAGTTGGTAAGAAAAATTATTTTGCTGACTAAAAATTTCCCAAGCATCTATTAGAGTATTTAAATTTTTATGTGGATATGCAACTCCTACATATAACCAATATGGTTTGTTGATACTATATTTTTTATATAATGAAAAGGGAGCTTCAGAGGAAGTTTCTTTAGTAGGAGATAGATATGTAACGACTACTTTTTTAGGATTAATTTTTAAGGTTTTAATTATATCTTGTTTACTAAATTCACTTATAGTAATAATTTTTTTAGTCATTTTTGTCGCATGGTTGAGAGAAAATCTAAACATTGTATTTTTAAACCAATATAACAACGGTCCAAGTGTACTGGCTCGTCTCGTTGGAAAATGTATTAACAACAAATCGTGAATTGTAACTACAAAATTTTTATTATATAGGACCGGGACATTCCAGTGTGGGAAGTGCATTAAGTCAATTTTTTCTTGATTGATAATTAAAGGAAATAAAATTTGTTCTTCCCATCCATACCAACTAATATCAGCGAGTACTTTTTTAAATTTCAAATTTACTGGTTGGTAATCATTCCAATTCTCCTTACGTAAAAAAATCACATACTCATTGTTGTTGTCGATTTTTTCTAGATGAATAATAAGTTGTTGAATATATCGTCCAAGCCCGCCTTGTTTAGGGCCTAACATTCTACCGTCAATACCAATTTTCATATTTTATAAGATTTAGACAAGTTTTCTTATTTCAAGATTTTCAAAAATTTATTTCCACGGAAATTTATTATTTTATATCAATTTTATAATAATATTAGTATAACAGAGTTATTCCTAAATTGCCAAAAGCATATTTTTGGGATATAATATTGACGTATAATTTTATTCTATGCCATATTTAAGTCGTCTGTTAAATAGTCAGGTGAGTGATAGTGCGGACAATATTGTTGGTCGTCTTGAAGATGTGTTAATCAAGGTAAAACCTGGTGACTATTCTTCTTTAGAATATGTAATTATAAAATTACGACGTCATAAAAAAAGAGTTATTATTCCGTATGATGCAGTTGAAAATTTTAGTAATGAAGAAGTGTCTTTGCGAACGCTATTTTCCAAAATTAATTTTTTAGAAAAGGAGCCAGATGGTTATATACGTTTAAATAGGGATGTGATGGATCAACAGATCGTGGATGTCGCCGGAGCGCGCGTAGTTCGCGTCAATGATTTGCGTATTGGAGATTTTGATGGAAAAATGTGTGTACTCGGTATTGATGTGAGTTTTAGGGGCTTACTAAGACGTCTGGGTGTATCGTGGTTAGATTTTTTTGATATTTTTAAAGTGAATTTGATTGATTGGCGCAAAGCTCAGCCAGTCGAGGGTGTTTTAAAATTAGATAGTGTATCTAAAGATCTTACCAAGCTTCATCCTGCCGATATTGCAAATATTATTGAGGATTTGAGTGTAAAACAAGGTAGTAATCTCGTTTTATCTTTGGATAAAAATATGGCTGCCCGTGTTTTTGAGGAAATTGACCCAGAAATTCAAAAAATCCTGATTTCACAGCTTAGCCCAGAGCATGCAGCGCGTATTAGTGAACGAATGTCCATCGATGAGTTGGTAGATTTGATCCATTACTTGCCAGAACACCAGTCAAAACAGTTGCTCGACGTTGTGGAACAGGAGCGCATGAAAAAAGTAAAAAAATTATTGAGTTATGAAGACGATACTGCTGGTGGTATGATGACCACTGATTTTTTGGCTGGTTTACCCGATGATACTGTTGCTATCACGATTGAAAAAATACGTAAGCTCTCTGAAGATTTTCGTTCCGCAAATTATGTTTATGTAATTGATGAAAAAGGTAGGTATAAAGGAGTGATTTCATTTAGAAGGCTGTTGATTTCAGATATCGACGACGTGTTAAAAGATGTGATGAAAAAAACAATTCATTTGCCGCTTTTGCACCCAGATCAGTCGATAAAAAGTGTGGCACATCTTATGACTAAATATGATTTAAACTCGGTTGCTGTAGTTGATCATGATAATAAGTTTTTAGGCGTTGTCACTGTTGATGACGTGATGCGCGTTTTAGTCCCAAATGCTTAATAAATAATTATGCAAAAAACTGTTTCTAAGACATCGACAAAGAAAAAATATTGGCCAAGAATACTTTTAATGTTAAGTGTGATTGGTCCTGGTATAATTGCTGGTACAGCCGATAATGATGCCGGTGGGATTGCGACATATTCAGTGGCAGGTGCACAATATGGTTATCATCTTATATGGGTGTTGTTTTTAATAACCTTTGTTTTGGCAATCACTCAGGAAATGGGCGCTCGTTTGGGAATAGTTTCTGGAAAAGGTTTGTCGGCATTAATCCGAGAAAATTTTCCTTTTAAAGCAACCTTCTTTATTATTTTGTTAAGTTTTATTGCTAATTGGGCTAATATTTTAGCTGAATTTTCTGGTATTTCGGCGGTGGCTAATATATATGGTATTCCAAACTGGTTATTCGTTTTGAGTTCTGCCGGCTTAATTAGTTGGTTGGTAATTTCTGGAAATTTCAAAAATATCCAAAGAATTTTTCTGACATCATCGGCCATGTATTTGGCTTATGTGGTGGCTGGTTTTATGACCCATCCAGATTGGTCAGCAGCTGTAAAATCTATCGTGGTGCCATCATGGATCCCTACAAAAGATTTTCTATTTATGGCAATTGCCTTAATTGGTACAACCGTAACAATTTGGGGACAATTTTTTATTCAATCTTATTTTGCAGAAAAAGGTGTGCGCACTCAAGATTTAAATCTGGCTAGAGCAGATGTTTATGCCGGTTCAATCTGGACAAATTTTGTAGCCTTTTTTATTATCGTAGCGACAGCTGGTACGTTGTATGTGAATCATATCACTATCAATGATGCGGCTGATGCGGCTAGAGCACTTGAACCTTTTGCTGGAACTTTGGCCAAACATTTGTTTGCTTGGGGTCTATACAACGCGTCCATGCTTGGGGCAGGGGTAGTGACGATTGCTACAGCCTATTCGCTTACAGAAGCTTTTGGTTGGGAAGGAAAAGTAAACGCTGGTTTTCAGGAGTCTTCGGCTTTTTATAAAATATTTTTATTTTGTATTTTTTCTACAGCTTTAATTGTATTAATTCCAAATTTTCCAATCGTGCCCGTGTTGGTCGCTTCGCAAGCTTTAAACACTTTTGTTTTACCTGTATTATTCTTCTTCTTACTGAGACTTTTGAATCGCAAAGATATTATGGGAAGTCATCGAAATGGTCTAGCGTTAAATATCGCCGGCTGGGTTTCGATAGCGGCCTTATCCGCTTTAAACCTATCCTATTTTATTTATTTAATTGTAAGTAAATTTCGTTAATTACCAAAAATATTTAGATGTTCTTTTGCGCTATTTTCCCAGGTGTATTTAGAGGCCAAATCCAGGCCTCTTTTTATATACTCTGAGTAAAGTTTATTATTTTCAATAAGAGATTTGATTGCAAAACTAAGATTTGAATAATTGTTTGGATTAATATAATAGGCACAATTTTGCGATATTTCAGGCAAAGAAGAGCAGTTGCTGGTAATAACCGGTGTCCCCATTTTCATTGCTTCTATAATAGGAAATCCAAACCCTTCGTAATAACTCGGAAAAACAAAAATGTTGGCAAGTGAATATAAGGCGGGCTTGTCCGTTTCGACAACATAACCTAAAAACTTTATTCGATCACGTAATTTTGATCTGTTTGCATAATTATAGATATTTATATTTTTCCAACCAGAACCGCCAGCAATAATCAAATAAAATTTATCAGTAATTTCTTTCGGAAGTTTTTCAAACGCTTTGATTAATCCTAGTAAATTTTTACGTGGTTCAATTGATCCCAAAAATAAAATATAATTATTTGGTAGGTCGTATTTTTTTTGTATAATTGTTTTTTTAATTTTTAGTTGGGAGTCGGTTAAATTAAAGATTGGTGAAATTCCTGGATGTATTACTTTTATTTTTTCTTTATCAATTTGGTAATAATTCACCAAATCTCGTTTGGTATTTTCGGACGGTACGACGATAGTATCGGCCTGTTCACATTGATTTTTTGGATTAATTATTTTATGCCAAATTTGTTGTTTGAGAGTATAAAATTCCGGGAATAATTTGTAGGAAATATCATGAATTGTGAGGGTGTGTTTGGTATCTTTGTTTAAAGATAAAAAATTCAAATTTGGTGAATACCAGTGATCGATTTTATTTGGCAATAATTTATTTATTTTTAAAAACCCAAATGCGAGTGCAAAGTTAAGAAGTTTGTTTGGATAACGGGTATGAATATATTGAATATTGGGTTGATTCCAACTGAAAAATTTAGAATGTATTTCCTGGGAAGAATTGGAAAATAAAAAATATTGATTACTTTTATCTTGCGCAAAAATAGCGCTGAGCAATTCAAAAGTATACTCGCCAATACCAGTCTTGTTTTTTATCATGAGTGGTCGGATATCTATCCCGATATTCATATCTTTATAAACTAGCTTGAAATTCGGTAAACTTTTTTTCAGCAAAAGATTGAATGTTGTTTTTAAATTTGTCAGCCGAAAAATTTTGAGCATGAGTGCGAATTTTTTCACTATCCCACTTATGTGGATCAAAATTTATAATTGTGTTTAGAAGTGTTTCCCAGTTTTGTTGATCAAAAAATACGCCGGTTTCATTGGCTACAATCGTTTCAGTAGCTCCACCAGATCCATAGGCAATTACCGGTCGGCCAGCCGCCATCGCTTCGATAGGGGTGATACCGAAGTCTTCTTTTTGAGGATGGATAAAAGCCAAAGCACGGCTAAACAACACTGCTTTTTCATTTTCTGAAATTTTGCCGTAAAATTCAATATTTGGTTTGGCAATTCTTTTGAGGTGTTTGTATTCAGGACCAATGCCAAAAATTTTGAGTGGAGTTTGGAGTCTATTAAAAACTTTTACGACTAAATCCAAACGTTTGTATGGTACGAGACGTCCACCAGCGACAAAATAATCACCGAGCTTGCTGGCGATTTGGAATCGGTGAGTGTCGACTGGAGGGAAGATAATATCACTATCACGACGATAATATTTTTTTATTCTTTTTTGAACAGTTTGTGAATTGGCAATAAAACTATCAACGCGCTGCGTGCTCATCTGATCCCAAATGCGCAGATGATGATTTAATAGTGGTAATATTAATTTTATAAAATAATTACTTTTTAGGTCAGACAAATAATTGTTTCCATCACCCCAAAGAAAGCGTGGAGGAGTGTGACAATAGGAAATATGAAAAGTATTTGGTGAAGTGATAACACCTTTGGCGAAACTGCTGGTAGAAGAAATGATTAGATCGAAGCCACGCAAATCATGTTGCTCGGTGGCCATCGGCATGAGTGGAAGGTACCACTGAAAAATATTATCAACAAAAGGCAATTTGGAGAGCCAGGACTCTCTGATTTTTTCATGATCCAAATAATTTATTTTTTTTCTATCATGAAACAAAACAAAAAT
>CAINUM010000075.1 GCA_903853785.1 Candidatus Magasanikiibacteriota bacterium | reverse complement strand
CCGATATTAATGTATCATCATATTGCCAAAAGACAAATCCATGATCCGTATTCAGTTTCTCCAGATGTGTTTGACCAGCAGATGAATTGGTTGAAAATGAATAATTACCAAGTAATAACTTATGCAGATTTTAATATTGCAATGATCAACAAAAAATTGTTACCTCCAAAATCAGTTGTTATTTCTTTTGATGATGGGGATGTTGATCAGTATTCTGCTGCTTTACCAATATTAAAAAAATATAATTATAGTGCGATATTTTTTATTACAACAAATTATATTGGACACAAGCAGTGGATGGATTGGAAAATGCTAAAAGAACTAGTGGTTAATAAAATGGAGATAGGTGGCCATACGAAGAGTCATCCAAATTTGGCGAAATTATCATCCGAGTCTCAGAAGCGAGAATTGGTAAATAGTAAGGCTGTTTTAGAAAAAAATTTAAATATTAAAATCGATTATTTTGCTTTTCCAGGAGGTGCTTACAGTTCAACAACAGTTAGGTTATTGAAAGAATCCGGGTATATGTCAGCCGTCACAACCAGACATGGTGTAAAGCATGAGTTTGGCGAAAATCTTTTCTTAGTTTCACGTATTCACATTGATGATGATTTGGCTTCTTTTACACAGTTTGTAAAGGGGGCACGTCTAAATTAAGAATATATTCACCCTTCTTGTCTGATGTGTTATTTTATGGTAAAATGATGAGGTTATTTTTAATTTTATTTATATGGCGGATGTCCAAGAAATCTTCACAAGAATTCAAGAAACAAAGAAAAAACAGAAGGATATTAAATCCGCTTATCGCGATGCTTTGGCTTCATCCGAGGAATATAAAAGTATTATTGACAAGATGACCGCATTACGTGCTCGCAAAAAACAGATTGAAACTTCTATCCAACAGGATTTTTCAAGTGAATTTCAAAAATTGGATGATTACAAGATTGATTTAGAATCTGATAATACAATGTTATCTGACGCAGCTTTTTCTCAACTAGTAAAAGGGGAGACAGTGGTAGTTACAGATGAATACAACAATAACTATGAACCACAATTTATGGTTAAATTTAAAAAAGCCTAGTTAAATTAAATGAATAAACAAAAAATAATTATTGCTTTGACCGTATTGATAGATGTTATCGGTATTGGTTTGGTATTACCATCCATGCCATTCTATGTGGCACGAGTTGGTGGGGCGGCTCTGGAAGTGACTTATTTATTTGCAGCTTTTTCTTTATGCTCATTTTTAAGCACACCATTACTTGGTGCACTGTCTGACAGAATTGGACGTCGCCCAGTTTTGATTATCAGCATTGCTAGTACTGCTATTGGTTGGTTTGTATTTGCGAGCGCAAAAAGTTTAGTCTTTCTATTTGTTGGTCGTATTATTGACGGTTTGGCAGCCGGAAATTTTTCTACTGCACAAAGTTATTTAATTGATATTTCCAAGGACGACAAAGATCGTACTCAAAATCTCGGTTTGGTGGGAGCGATGTTTGGGGTTGGTTTTATTTTGGGGCCAATGCTTGGTGGTTTGTTGGGGGCAATTTCGCCGTCATTTCCTTTTTGGACTGCAGGTCTAATGGCAACGATCAATGTGATAATGGCGATAATATTTTTACCAGAAACAAATAAAAATCGCAGTACTATAAAAATGAATTTTAATCCGTTTTCACCGATTATTCGTGCAATTAAAAACAAAACACTGTTTCCATATTTTGTTACTTGGTTTTTATTTGGAACCGCTATGTCTGGAACCCAATCAATAATGGCTTTGTATTTTAATGATCGTTTTGGTTTTAGTGCATTGGTAATTGGTATGATTATCACTTTTCAAGGAGTCATCCTGTCGGTGAATCAGATGGTTGGTTTAAAACGTTTTTGGCTGAAGCGGTTCAAAGAGCCGGATTTGGTTTTATTTATGTTATTTGCTTTTACCATTAGTTATTTGATGATGGGATTAAATTTTTCAACGTTGTTCTTCGTCGGTATAATAATTGGTATTTTTGCACAGTCCGTTTTACGTGCGGTGTTTACAAGTCAGGTGATTGGTATGGCTGAACCAAACGCCAAAGGTGAAGCAATGGGAATTTTAACTTCGGTTCTTTCTCTTGGTATGGTTGTCGGTCCTCTGATGACTGGTCCATTGTATACTTATAAAAGCAATTTTCCTTTTTTGGCTAGCTCAATTCTGATGTTTGGTGCATTTGGTATTATATACCACAATCGTCGAAAACTTGAACGTATCAAATTGGATGAAAATATACAGGTCAATGTTGTCTAAAAGAAAAAACCTCTGCTAAATGCAGAGGTTTTTTGTATAGTTGATTTTTTTGTAAGTTGAGTATAAAGTATAGACATGTCATTAGATTTTAGTTATAAATTTTATCGCACGACAATTGATGCTATGCAAGGGATGCAGGAGGCTATTTTAGGTGCGCGTCAATCTATTTATTGGGAGATATATTCATTGATTGATGATAGAATCGGGAAGCCATTTGTTGACGCACTTTGTGAAAAAGCGAAGGTTGGTTTGGAAATAAAAATAATTATAGATGCTGTAGGAAGTTTTGAAATGTCCCAGCCGGGATTAAATCGTTTGCGCGCCGCTGGAGTTGATATTGTTTTTTATAATTCTTTATCGCCTCGAAAGTCTTTTCGGAGCTGGATAAAATCTATTTGGCAAAGAAATCATCGAAAAGTTTTGGTAATTGATAAAGAAATTATTTTTATTGGCGGTGTAAATATTGCCGCCATTTCCTGTGATTGGGATGATTTACACGTTAGAATTACTGGTATGGAAGTTTCGCCATTGCTGCGAGGTTTTGCTCGTTCCTATGTTCGTGGTGGTGGTGACAAGAATAAAGTTCGTCATCTTTTAAATTTGCGTTTTAGAAATAAACTGATTGAATTAAAAGATCGCTTTAAATATGTTTTGCAATCACCGTTGGGAAATGGCTTTTCTCGTTCAAAAAAGATTTTCTACAAGACATTGTCCAAAGCAAAATATAATTTCAATTTATTGACACCGTATTTTGTTCCAGATAAAAAGTTTTTTTATTTGGTATCTTTGGCAAAAAAAAGAGGTGTTAAAATAGATCTATTTTTACCGTTGCGTCCTGATCATATCTTTTTAGATTGGGTAGCTGGTTTTTATTCTAAAATGGCACATGTCCATGGAATCAATGTGTATTTTTCTACAAAAATGAACCATGGTAAGGCGATGACTTGCGACGGCGAAATTGGTTTTGTTGGTAGTACAAATTTTACGCAAAGAAGTTTTTTTAGCAACGAAGAGTCGGGGATTATCTTTCATGATACTGGAATGGTCAAAGAAATGGACGACATGTTCGCAGATTTAAGGGTGAATGCTTTGGTCATGAATGGTCACAACTATTTGCATGTTGGTATTAATGGAAAAATAAAAGATTGGTTTGGAAAAAGATTTGGAGATTGGATATGAGTTATGCACCATTATCGGATCGCATGCGACCGAGAAATTTTGATGAATTTTTTGGGCAAGATGAGATTGTTGGAGCCAAAACATTGCTTAGGAAGTTGATTGATAGTGACCAGCTATCTTCTTTGGTTTTTTGGGGTCCGCCTGGAGTTGGTAAGACAACACTCGCACAAATAATTGCCAAACAAACCAAATCGCATTTTGTAATAATATCGGCAGTGATGGATGGAAAAGATGAATTGCGAAAAGCGGTGGATGACGCTCAGTATCATTTACGTTTGGAAAATAAACGTACGGTTTTGTTTATTGATGAAATTCATCGCTGGAACAAAGCTCAACAAGATGCGCTGTTGCCATATGTAGAAAAAGGTTTGATAACTTTAATAGGAGCTACAACCGAAAACCCTTCTTTTGAAATTATTGGAGCGCTTCTTTCGAGATCGCGAGTTTTTATTTTAAAATATTTAGAGTCCGATGATATCGTAAAAATAGTAGGACATGCATTGGCAGACAAAGAGCGAGGGTTAGGAAATTTAAAAATTAAAATAGATAAAGCAGAAATAGAGCTGTTGGCGAATCTATCTTCTGGTGATGCACGAGCTGCATTGAACAGTTTAGAATTGGCCGTAAATGCAAAAAATAATAAAGGTTCTAATAAAGAAATAAAAATTACGGCGGCGGATATAAAAGAAGCATTGCAAAAATCTCATTTAGTCTTTGATAAAAAAGGAGAAGAATTTTATAATCTAATTTCAGCGCTTCACAAATCCATGCGGGGTAGTGATCCGAACGCATCCATATATTGGTTGGCTCGCATGCTCGAAGGTGGGGCAGATCCGTTGTATATTGCAAGACGGGTTTTAAGATTTGCTAGTGAAGATATTGGTATGGCCAATAGTGAGGCGCTCATTCAAGCCAATGCCGCTTATGATGCCTGTCATAAAATTGGTTATCCAGAGTGTAGTGTACATTTGGCGCAGGCGGTGGTATATTGTGCGAAATCTGCCAAATCCAATTTATTATATACTGCTTATGGGGAGGCCAAAAAAGATGCAGAAGAAACTTCGCACCTGGGTGTGCCTATTCATTTGCGTAATGCCACAACCAAGTTTATGAAAAATATTGGTTATGGCAAAGATTACAAATATAATCCAGATTTTGCAGAGCCAATAAATCAGGAATATTTACCAAAAGAGTTAAAAGATAAAAATTATTTCAAAAAATAACATGGAAAAGTTTTTGTTGCATACTTGCTGTGCTCCGTGTAGTATCGCAATCATTGAAGAATTAAAAGATAAATTTGATTTAACTGTCTTTTTTTATAACCCCAATATTTTTCCAGAAGATGAATATATAAAACGTAAAGATGAAGTGGTGAAAGTTTGCTTGAGTTGGGATGTTAAAATGGTGGATAAAGATTATGAACACGAAAAATGGCGACAAGAAGTAAAGGGGTTGGAAACAGAACCAGAAATGGGTGATCGCTGTCATGTTTGTTTTAAATTTCGTTTGGCTGAAGCTGTTCGATATGCTGCCGAAAATAAATTTGATATCTTTGGTACTAGCCTCACAAGTGGTCGAAATAAAAAAGCGCTAATCATCAATCCGATTGCGCAATTTTTGGCTGATCAATTTGAAATAAAATTTTACGACGAAGATTGGAAAAAAGGTGGTAGACAAGAACGGGGTAGAAAAATGGTGACAGAACAGGGAATTTATCGACAAAACTATTGCGGTTGCGAGTTCTCATTGCGGGATCGCATTATACCATCGTAATTTTTCTTTTGTTTTCTCCAAGATGTTCAATAGTAATATTGAATGTTTTTTTATTTTTAAGCAATCCGACAATTTTTTCTGGCCATTCAATCACACAGAGTGAATCGGGTTCACATAAATAATCCTCGACGCCAATATCCTTTAGTTCGTATTCATCTTTTAGACGATAGGTATCAATATGAACTAAGTTTTTTATTATCGTCTGTTGTGTCTTGTAATGATTCATCAAGGTAAAAGTTGGACTTGTAACCTCGTTTTCAACACCAAAGCCAGCGGCTAAACCTTTCATCAAAGTGGTTTTACCAGCTCCGAGTTCTCCAATTAACAATAAAATATCTCCACCCCTAAAGTGTGAAGCTAGATCTTTGCCAAATTTATAGGTCTCATCTTGAGATTTGGTGATTATTTGCATAATATTATATAGTTTTATTAGTTTACACTAATAATCAGTAGTTTGCCAAGATAGGCATAATTTTGTATAATAAGACCATCGATTTAATAGTAATGAATTTATGTCTTTATCTATCGAAGAAGTTAAAAAGATCGCCAAGTTAGCACGAATTGAACTTACAGCAGATGAAGAAAAACGACATGCAAGCACTATTTCTACGGTGTTGGATTTTGTTAATACTCTTAATGAGGTTAATACGGATGGTGTGGAACCAACTGCACAGGTGACTGGCCTTGAAGATGTTGTGCGAGAAGATCTGGTGGTAAATAGTAAAATTAAAAAAGAACTTCTGAACCAAATGCCTCAAGTAAGTGTCGGTCTTTTAAAAGTTCCGGCAGTTTTCGGTGATAGTGAAGATATTATTTAAAATTATGAAATTGAACGAATTAACAATTAAAGAAGCTCAGGAAGGTTTGCGTAATAAAAAATTTACCTCAGTAGAACTAACCAAAGCCTGTTTGGATAGAATTAAAGAGAGAAATGTTGAACTCAATGCTTTTATTACCGTCTGTGAAGAGACAGCCCTAAAAGAAGCACAGAATGCTGATGAAATGTTGGTTGAAGGAAAAATTTTTCCACTAACTGGAATTCCGTTCGCAGTAAAAGATGCAATTTGTACTGCTGGCGTGCGATCGACTGGGGCTGCTAAAGTATTAGATAATTATATTCCACCATACGACGCGACGGTAATTAAAAAAATCCGTGAACAAGGCGGGGTGTTGCTTGGTAAAAATAACTGTGATGCTTTTGGACATGGTGCTAGTAATGAAAATAGCATGTATGGTCCAGTTAAAAATCCAATAAATTTAGACAAAGTAGCCGGTGGCTCTTCCGGTGGTTCTGCCGCGGCCGTTGCTGATAATATGTGTATTTTTGCAATAGCTGAAGATACCGGAGGATCTATTCGTCAGCCAGCCAGTTTTTGTGGAATTGTCGGCATGCGCCCAAGCTATGGTCGTAATTCTCGATTCGGAATTATGCCTATGGCTTCCTCTTTTGATACAGTCGGACCGATGACAAAAACAGTTGAAGACATGGCGATAGTCATGCAAGAGATTGCTGGAAAGGATGCACTTGATGCAACAACGGTGCCTGACCTAGTTCCAACTTATAACGATGAGATGAAAAAAGATCTCACTGGTTTGCGTGTTGGTGTTCCTCAAGAATATTTTGAAGCCGAAGGTATGGATTCTGAAGTAAGAGATGTGGTGGAAAAACAAATTAAAAATTTAGAGAAGCGTGGGGCAGAAATAATATATCTAAGCATGCCGCTTACAAAATATGCGATTGCTGTGTATTATGTTTTGGTGCCAAGTGAAGTTAGTTCAAATTTTGGCCGATTGGATGGTATTCGCTACGGTATGCGTGCGGATGCTAAAGATCTATTTGATGTTTATTCAAAGAGTCGGGCAAGCGGTTTTCCTGAAGAAGTAAAACGTCGTATTTTAATTGGAACATATGCGTTATCATCTGGATATTATGAAGCTTATTATAAAAAAGCTCAACAGGTTCGTACTTTGATATGTCGTGATTTTGATAGAGTTTTTAGTGATGTTGATGTGCTAGTTACTCCTACATCTCCGTTTGCTGCCTTTGGTTTGGGTGAAAAATCTGCGGATCCGCTCCAGCTATATTTGGCGGATATTTTTGTTAGTCCAGCAGCTAGTGCTGGAATCCCTGCCATTTCTGTTCCGGCCGGTGAAACAAAATCTGGATTACCAATCGGATTGCAAATTATGGGTCCAAAACTTAGCGAAGGTTTAATAATGAGTGTGGCCAATAATATCAAAAAATAAATTTTATAGTTTTACTCAATTTTTCAAATAAAATATTTTATGTCCAAAAAACTTCCAGAAATTAATCCGCCACAAATTTCTGAGTCTGCCAACACCTCTCCAGGCAGATCTTTACCGCCGCAAAATTTTACTACAGCGGGTGAGGCAATTAATTTCCGTGATAGTTGGAGAATTTTTAGAATTATTAGTGAGTTTATCGACGGTTATCAATTTTTGAGTAAATTTAAACGTGAAGTAACTATTTTGGGATCAGCACGTTTACCAAAAAATGGACACTATTATAAGGTTGCCGAAGAGTTTGGATATTTGTTGGGTAAAAATGGTTTCACAACGATCACCGGTGGTGGTCCTGGTATCATGGAGGCGGCCAATAAAGGGGCGTTTGAAGCGGGCGGCGTAACTGTTGGTATAAACATCCAACTTCCATTCGAACAGCGTATAAACCCCTATGTAAAAGAATCTGTTGGTTTCTTTTATTTCTTTACTCGTAAAGTAATGTTGACTTCACCTGCGGATGCTTTTGTGTTTTTCCCTGGTGGATTTGGTACGATGGATGAATTTTTTGAAGTGGTAGATTTTATGGAGCTTGGGTTTATGCAAAAAGTGCCCGTTGTATTAGTCGGTAAAGAGTTTTGGGAACCATTGTTAATTTTTTTACGTAAAAATTGTAGTGATATTGCGCATTCAATTCCAAAAGACATTATTGATAGTTGGTATGTAGTAGATACTGCTCAGGAAGCTTTTGATTATATAAAAAATGTTGCTGATCTACCGGATGCATGTTCTGTAAGTGATAGTAATGTGTTTTGTCAGGGTGGTCCGGATTGGCGTATTTTTAGGATTATGGCCGAACTGGTTGATGGATTTGAATTTTTAACGAAACTGAAAAATGACGTTACTGTTTTTGGTACTAAAAGTATTTTACCTGGATCATCTTATTACAATGCTGCATATGAAATTGGCAAAATATTAGCTAAAAATGGTTTTACAACTATCACTGGGGGTGGTCCTGGCATCATGGAGGCGGCCAATAAGGGTGCCTTTGATGCGGGTGGGGAAAGTGTAGGAATTAATATGCGTTGGGAAAAAGGGGAACGTGTTAATAATTATGTAACAAAATCAGCTGGATTTTTCTTTCCTTTTGTTCGTAAATTAATCATAACTTCGCCATCAAAAGCGTTTGTATTTTTCCCTGGAGGTTTTGGTACTTTGCATCAGTTGTTTGAGTTGTTGACTTTAATGGAAACCAAGAAAATTCCATTAGTGCCTGTAATTTTAGTAGGTAGCGATTTTTGGAAACCACTGTTAGAATATTTTCATCTTTTGTTTCATCAGTTCAAGACAATTGGTCTGACAGATCAGGATTTTGTAAAAGTGATTGATCGTCCTGAAGATGTCTTGAAATATTTACAATAAAATGATTCCATATTACCAAGCCAACGCATTTCAAATCGGCCCACTCACTATTCAAGTGTGGGGGCTGTTTGTGTCGCTTGGAATTTTAGCTGGTTTATATTTAGCGTATAAAATTTCTAGACGTTATTTTTTGGCGGAACAGGTTATTTTAGATTTAGGTGTTTGGGGTGTTGTGGGTGGGTTATTTATGGCTAGAGTATTTCATGTAATATTTTATGCTCCAGAGTATTATTTATTGAACCCGTCTGAGATTATATATTTTTGGCAAGGAGGAGCATCCTCGCTGGGTGGTTTTGTAGGTGCAATATTTGCAATTTATATATTTTCAAAGGTAAAGAATTTTAGTTTGAAAGAGTTGTGGCCTTATCTTGATGTTATGTCATTAAGTTTGTGGTTGGGCTGGGCAATTGGTCGCATCGGTTGTTTTATGATTCACGATCATCCAGGTAAATTAACCAATTCTTTTTTTGCTGTAAATTTTCCGGCTGGGGCGCGTTATGATTTAGGGTTATTTGATTCCTTGTTGGGTTTGTTTTTGTTTATTGTTTTTGCAGTATTGTTCAGAAAATTAGTCAAAGTTCGTTGGGGATTGGTAACTCAAATATCGTTTATGATGTACGCGCTAGTTCGTTTTTGGTTAGATTTTTTGCGTGCAACAGATGTGGAGCAGGCTGATGCTCGTTATTGGATATTAACTCCTGCCCAATGGGGGATGGTTGTAATCTTTGTCGGATTGACTTCGTGGCTGATTTTTGATAGTATTAAACGACGAAAAAATATTGGAGAGGTCGCATAGTGGCCGAGTGCGCCACCTTGGAAAGGTGGTATACCGCAAGGTATCGAGGGTTCAAATCCCTCTCTCTCCGCACCGTCACTGCACCGGAAGCGATCTGCCGGTGCAGTGATCCTTCAAGGCAAAAAAGTGTAAAGCGATTGATAAAAAAAGACAGACCAGTACAAGGTCTGTCTTTTTATTT
>CAINUM010000074.1 GCA_903853785.1 Candidatus Magasanikiibacteriota bacterium | reverse complement strand
TTATTTTTAAAGAAAAAAATCATTCTAATTCCTTGGTAATAAATTGGTCTTGCCATTTTCTCACTATTCGCTCGCGTGACTGGTTTGTTCCAAATACAATAGCAGAATCTAAAATACCGGCAAATCCTTTTTTGCGTAAGTGTTCAGTATGATCAAACTTATGTTCACCGTCTTCAACATCAAAAACATCCGGATCAATTATACTGAATTCATAAACTCCGGTTGGTTCGGTTGGCAATTTAACAAAAACATTACCAGTGTTGGTTACATTGCCTCGTTCTTTTTTAAATCCAGCCGCCGAGTCTGTAATGTCTAAAACAACACCAAATTCGTCCTTCATTTTTTCAATGTGACGCAAAAAAACTTTCCAAGCTTTTCTAAATCCTGGATCGTTGTGTATAATTTCTCTAGGCAATTCTTTAATAGTTACACCGGCAGCAAATTCTTGTCTTATTAGTCTTTTGTAATTATTATTGTCATCACGATAGATGACCATATCATCAAAAGTGGCATGAATGCGCACATTATTTTCGGGTGGTTGGTTTTTATCAAAATGTAGGGCCAAATAATGCATGTCACGCATTAATTTAATGATAGAGGTAAAATCAATGTCATGTCGCCCTTTAGAAATTTTTATTACTTGACTCTGTAATTCTTGGCTTTGATAAATAAAATTTTTATTTTCTGCCCCCTCGGAAAAAACATAATTACCACTTTTGTCATTACGACTTTTTTTCTCCATATCTTCTAAGTAGCTTTGTATATCAGTGGTAATAGTTGGGATATCAAACATTTTATTTAAAACTTCTTCTGTTTTATTTTTATCAACTGGTGATAATGATTTAAAAGTTCTATAAAGGGAGTCTAATAAGTTAGCTCGTTCTTTTAGCTGATCAGGACCTAAATCTTTGTCAAGATAAAATAAATTATAGGGCTGTTTACATTCTTTTACAAACATTTCCAACTGCGCATTACCTTCACGTTGACGTATAATAAAATCATTTTCTAAAACAGCACTGTCTCCTGCAACCAAAGCAGGTAGAGCGTCTAATAAATCATGAGATGGAATGTTGGTGTCTACTGATAATTCTCCGACGGCATTGTTTTTTGCGGTCAAAATTTCTGCCTCAACACCCAAAATACGTGCATATAAACTACCCAGTTCTTTTCGTGCATCCACATCTTCAATTTCGTCAATAGTCTGTCTAATTTTATCTATTGTTTTGGTATCTAAAACCGGTTCTGAACTAAAAAAATCCAAAACCAATTCACGTTCTGACTCAGTCATGCCGATAGTCATTCCGGCCTCAAATTTTTTCTGACTTTTATTTGTGCGGTCCTCTTCTTTTTCAGCACGCGTTTTAGACTCAACTAATTTAGCTCGGTTATTTTCCATAGACTATTTTTTAATTTTTTTTAGGACGGCCTCAGCCTTTGTCTTGTCAGCTAAAGCATAGAATTCTTTTATCATTTTTTTTTGTTTGGTCTGTAATTGTGTGATTTTTGTGGAATATTTTTTGATTGTTTTTTTAATTTTATTATAATCCATACCATTTAATTTTAAATACCAATTTAGTATAACAAAAAAACACCCAACCGAGTAGGGTGTTTAAAATTTATAGCCAGCGCTGTAGATACATGCTGTGTGGAAAAATCAAAACATGCAATATTAGCCAAAGTAGTGAAAGTATTCGTGCTGGCCATACTGCAGCTGAATATTTTTTTGCGAACAAATAACCCAATATTAACATTAAGGGGTCCGCTAAAAGTCGATTCGGCCAAAACTCTACTCCTTGAAACCAGTATGCCACCGAGCCCCCCCTAATCCAGTTTCTAAATAGTGTTCCAGTGTTTCCCAAATATAAGCAATAAACATTAAAAAAATTAAATCATACTTATATTTTAAGATTTCCAAACGTTTTGGATGAAATGCGTCTTTTACGGTTATCAAAATCTCACCTAAACTTTTATGATTACTTTTTAATACAAAAGTACCCACCGATATGCCAGTTAAAAAATGTTCAATTGACCAAACGTCAAAAATTGCTTGAGTTTTGTATCCCCACAAAATTTCCAACATAAAATTATTATTTGATATGGGTAATATTTTATAATAAAAATTAGTAATTGCCAAAATGACTGAAATCAATGAAATTAAATTAACTAAATATAATTATTATTTTAATATTTTTTCCTTCAACCAGGCAACTACTTTTTTGTTTTGAATAGTAGCGGCTAAAGTATCCAATACTTCTGGACGTTTCAAAGCCTCTTCTACTTTAGGATCATTTTTATAAGTAACTCGGATAGCTTCGATTTCTTTTTCTAATTCGTCCTTTTCTACTTTAATATTATTTTCTTTAGCAATTTGACGAGAAATCAAAGCTGCTTTAACGCGAGTCATTGCACGTTCGGCAAAATCATCCGCAATTTCAGCCTCTGTCTTTTTGAGATCTTTCATATATTTTTCGAATTCGATCCCTTGTTCTTGTAAGCTATTCTTTAATTCATAAAACATTTTTTGTTTTTCTGAAGTAACTAATACGTCTGGAACCTCACTAAACTCACTAGCTAAAATAACTTTTTCTAGCAACTCAGCCTCGATGCGTTGGTCCTCTTTGTTTTGGGCTTCTTGTTTTAAGTTTGTCATCAAAATTTCCTTCAGACCCTCTACACTTTTTTGACCAAGCTTAACGGCAAGCTCGTCATTAATTTCTGGATATTCAATAGAATACACATCGTTCACCTTAACATGAAAATCAATATTTTTTCCAGCCAAATGTTTTTGGTAATGTTCATCTGGAAATTTCAAAGAAAATTCTTTTTCTTCACCCTTCTTCATACCAAGTAATTGATCCGCAAAACCAGGAATGTAATGTCCTTCGCTAAGATAAACCTGGTGTTTCGGAGCTTGACCACCCTCAACACCGACTTTGTCGATAAACATATTCATCGCTACTTCTACCTTATCTTCTTTGGTAGCAGGACCTTCTTTGATCACTTCCATCGCTTGCATTTTACGTAAGTTTTCTAGAACATCATTCATTTCTTTGTCACCAACCACGACTTCTTTTTTCTTAGCGTCAATTTTAGAAAAATCGGTCAATTTTACTGTAGGCAAAAGTGCGGCTATTGCTTTAAAAACAAAATCATTTCCTGGAGCCATTTTTTCTATAGTAATTTCTGGCATTCCGATTGTTTCCATCTTTTCAGCCGTAACAGCCAAGTGATAATTCTTTTCAACAATTGATTGGATGGCTTCTTCTAAAATTTTAATTTCACCCAAACTTTGTTTTACAATATCATAAGGAGCCTTACCTGGACGGAAACCATGAATGGCGGCGCGTTGAGAAAGACGACCGGCCGCTGCTTCCATTTCTTTGGTATAGTCGGTAGGAACAACGGTGACCTCAAGTTCAATTTGAGATTTTGGTAGTTGTTTTAATATATGTTGCATAAATATGGGTTAATTTTTATTGGGGAATAATATCCCAATTATTAGGTAAAGTCAATATTGTGAGCATTTAATGAAAATTAAAAAACCCGACAACGGTGTCGGGTTTTTGTGTAGAATAATGAAAAATTATTTCAATAGTAAGCCTACGATCAACAAAGCAACAATGTTTGCAACCTTGATCATTGGGTTGATAGATGGGCCAGCAGTATCTTTGTATGGATCACCAACTGTGTCTCCAGTCACTGCAGCTTGATGTGCAAAGGATCCTTTGCCACCGTAATTTCCAAGTTCGATATATTTTTTAGCATTATCCCAAGCAGCACCACCGGTAGTCATAGAGATGGCTACAAAAATTCCAGTAACGATAGTTCCAACCAATAAACCACCAAGAGCCTCGATGCCCAAGAAATATCCAACGGCAATCGGTGCAAGCAATGGGATCATAGATGGTACGATCATTTGGCCGATAGCCCCTTTGGTAACGATGTCAACTGCTTTGCCGTAGTCGGGGCGACCAGTTCCTTCCATAATACCTGGAATTTCTTTGAACTGACGACGAACTTCTTCAACCACCTGTCCAGCAACTTTGCCAACAGATTCCATCAACATCGCACCAAACAAATATGGTAATAATCCACCGATAAATAATCCAACCAAAACTTTTGGATCATTGATCATGAATTTATATGATTCAGGAAGTTTGTGTGTAAAATCAGCAAACAATACTAATGAAGCTAAAGCAGCAGAAGCGATTGCGTAACCCTTTGTTACCGCTTTAGTAGTATTTCCAACAGCGTCAAGAGGATCAGTAACGTTGCGCACATCTTCAGAAAGTTCAGCCATTTCAGCAATACCGCCAGCGTTATCAGTAATTGGGCCAAAAGCGTCGATAGTGACGATAATACCTGTCAAAGACAACATACTTACAGCAGCAATTGCCACACCGTATAATCCACCCAAATAATGAGAACCCATCATAGCAGCCATGATCAAAAGAACAGGTAGTGCAGTGGATTTCATTGAGACAGCCAAACCAGCGATCACATTTGTGCCGTGTCCGGTAGTACTAGCCTTGGCAATATGTTGAACTGGGGAATACTTTGTAGAAGTATAATAATCAGTTAGTGCAACCATTAGTGCGGTTAAAACTAAACCGATTACAGAACATAAGAAAAGATTCATTACGCTATAGCCAACAAGACCACTCATCAACCATTTTGTAGCAGGATAAAAAGCCACCAAAGCAATCAAGCCAGCGGCAATTAAGCCTTTGTATAATGCTTTCATTACATTCTTGTCTTCACCCAAACGGATGAATAAAGTTCCTAATATTGAAGCAACAATAGAAATACCACCAAGAACGATTGGGAAAACCGCAACTTTGTCATTTCCAGGGAAAAGTAAACCGCCCAAAATCATTGCAGCAATAGTAGTAATAGCGTAAGTTTCAAATAAATCAGCAGCCATACCAGCACAATCTCCAACGTTATCACCGACATTATCGGCAATCACAGCTGGATTGCGAGGATCATCTTCAGGAATACCTTTTTCAACCTTACCTACTAAATCAGCGCCAACATCAGCGGCTTTGGTAAAAATACCACCACCGATACGAGCAAAAACGGAAATTAAACTGCCGCCAAAACCTAAACCGATCAAGGCAGATAGGTCATGTGTTAAATAATAAAAACCAGATACACCGAGCAAACCAAGACCGGAAACCAATAATCCAGTAACGGAACCGCCTTTTACAGCGACGTCGAGTGCAGGTTTGAAACCTTTTTTAGCGGCTTCAGCAGTACGAACATTGGCTTTAACCGAAATCAACATACCAATAGTACCAGCCAAACCAGAAAATACTGCTCCAACCACAAAACCAAAAGCAGTGATCCAATCAATAAAAAGTCCTAGTAAAAGAAAAACAACGACAGCGACATAAGCGATTGTTGTGTATTGACGAGTTAAATATGCTTTGGCACCGTCTTGGATAGCACGAGCGATAGATTGCATACGATCATCACCGGCTGGCTGTTTTAAAACCCAACGAATAAGCACTGCGCCATATGCGATAGCAATAAGTGCTGGTAAAATTCCGCCTAACACTATAATCATAAGTGTCAAAATTAATAGTTAAATCTTTAATTAAGAAGCAACAATGAATGGTCACAAGGTTGCTTTGACCCATATCTTATGATAAAATAGCTCAACCGTCAAGGTATGAAATACAACCTTTTATTAAAACTTTTGCGCTTTTTAGTGTATATTAAGCGATTCTTCTGGTGGATAGGTTCCGGAGTCTTTTTGGTGTTTGCTAGTGGTTTTGGGCGAATATACCGCTTTTTTGCTTATATTGGATTCAAAATCAATCTGTATTTAAGAAAATTGGGTATTAGTACAGATGCTGGATTAATAGCACGCGACGTCTTACAACCGGTTATTTTTATGTTGCTATTTGTAATAGCAGTTCCACAAACAAAATTATTTAATCAAAAAAATGATTTTTCTGCAGGTCAAAAAACATTAGCCTATAATTTATTTGCAGGCCCAGAAGAATATAGTTTGGAAGAAGTGAGTGCTGAGCCAACCAAAACCAACGCTGCACCAGCCTATAATTGGAGGGCCGGTATTATAAGTTCTGAAAACACAATTTCTCAAACGGAAACCGTGATTTACGATCAGGATTTAGCAGGAACTTTTGCTGGTGGTATGGCTATAAACAAACCACATATTATGACAGGTAGCGTTATTAGTGGTGGATCAGGAAGAAAACAGACTGTAGAATATGTTGTAGTATCAGGAGATTCCTTGAATAGTATTGCCAATCGTTTTGGTGTAAACGTGGCCACAATTTTGTGGGAAAACGGTTTAGTGGCCAAATCAAAACTTAAACTCGGACAAAAAATTCTTATACCACCAGCTAGCGGTGTTATGCACATAGTAAAGAAAGGGGACAGCCTCTTAAAGATTGCCAAACTGTATGGTGCCAAAATAGAAGATATAGTGTTATTTAATAACCTAGATGAAAACGGCAAAGATTTGCGTATTGGTGAAAAAATTATGGTTCCTGGTGGTACAAGACAAGAAGTTAAAGTTGTTGTAACTCAAACAAAAAACGGCAAGGTTGTTAAGAACGGTAAAACATATATCACTGAACAAGAAAGTTATGGAGAGGTTATACGTCCTCCGTCGTCTTCACGTGCACCAAGTGCATCCGGTTTTGTGTGGCCATCTGGAGTACACATGATAACGCAATATTTTGGTTGGAGTCATCACGGATTAGATATTGCCGGCCCATTTGAAACACCAACATATGCCGCTAAAGCTGGTACAGTTGAGTTTGCCCAATGTGGTTGGAATCGCGGTTATGGATGTTATATTCAGATTGATCATGGTGGTGGGGTAAAAACTTTGTATGGTCATCATTCTCGCTTGTTGGTATCTCCTGGTGAATATGTTGAAGCTGGTCAGACCATCGGTTTAATGGGCAACACTGGAAATGTGCGAGGGCGCACAGGTATCCATTTGCATTTTGAGGTGATTGTAAATGGTGCGCGTGTAAATCCATTGGGTTATGTAAGATAATATCGGACCAATATTCGACCTCACTTTTTTTGCCCGCGAGGGCAAAAGGATGAGCTTCGGCTCATAACCCGCTCGGTTCGAACATTGTTCCTCTACTTGATTTATATAAACAAAAGTGGTAATCTTTCAGTAGAAATTTGGTACCGTTGCCAAGCAGTAAGGCCGGGGTCTGCAAAACCCCTATGCGTGGGTGCAATTCCCACCGGTACCTCAAGCAAATCTCCAGGCTCTGGAGATTTTTTGTTGCTCAAAATTTGTTTTAAAGGTAAAATATGGACAATAAATATATTTATGAAAAAATTTGTAATAATAGACGGTAATGCAATTGTGCATCGGGCTTATCACGCACTTCCACCAATGCACACAAAAGACGGTGTGATGGTAAATGCGGTATATGGATTTACATCCATGTTGATGAAAGTTTGGAAAGATCTTAAACCAACGCATTTGTGCGTGAGTTTTGATGTGGCGGGTGGAACTTTTCGCCATGAACAATACGATAAATACAAAGCTACTCGAGTTAAAGCGGATCAAGAACTGTATGATCAGATGCCACTCGTACATGAACTGGTCGAGGCTTTTAGTATTCCGATTTATGAAAAAAAGGGATATGAAGCTGACGATGTGATTGGTACGGCGGTGAAACAATTAAAATCTGAAGTAGATGAGTTGTATATTGTGACGGGGGATATGGACACCCTACAGTTGGTAGATGAAAAAATAAAAGTTTTTACTTTGCGCAAAGGGATGAATGATGTGGTGGTTTACGATCCAGCCGAAGTAAAAAAACGCTATAGTTTTGGTCCGGAATTAGTGATTGATTATAAATCTTTACGTGGTGATACTTCAGACAATATTCCAGGCGTACCTGGAATCGGAGAAAAAACTGCTACGGAATTAATTTTAAAATTTGGTACATTGGAAGAAATATATAAAGTAGTAGACGCAGAAAAAGACAAAACTAAAAGTGAATTATTTAGCGCATCTGTTTTAAAAAAATTAGTAGACGGTAGAGAGAGCGCCAAAATGAGTTATGAGCTCGCTACTATAGATTGTGGTGTGCCTGATTTAGAAATAAAATTGGCCGATTGTGCAATGAGTGAATTTGATCGCGACAGAATTATTAAATTATTTCAAAAATTTGAATTTGTTTCTTTGCTAAAACGTATTCCTGGGTTTGAACATATTGAAGGGGAAGGAGCAGAAAAAACTAAAGCGACAAAAAATAAAAAAATTACTGAATTACAATTTAAAGAACTTGGGAATAAAGATGAAGTTAAAGAGTTGGTGGAGAAGATAAAAAAGACGGCTCAATTTGCTTGTAAAGCGGTAATGGGCGGTAAAGATATTTTGACCGGTGAACTGTTGGGATTGGCGGTTATTGTGGATAGTGAAGGTGTTTATATTAAAAGTAGTTTAGTAGAAAGTTTTTCACCAATTTTTGCGCAAGAAAATATTGAGTTGGTTGGACATGACTTAAAGCCGTTGGCAAAAGTTTTGTTGTTGCAAAAACAAGAAATAAAAAATGCTTTATTTGACGTGATGATTGGTTCGTATTTACTCAACCCAGGAAGCCGCGCCCACGATACTGCTAGTGTAGTATTAAAAGTTTTAGGAAAAGAATTGAAAGTTGGAGTTGGCCAAGAAAGTTTGTTTGGTGTAGACACTAAGGCGGTTGTGCAAGAGTTGTATTTGCTGTCACAAACTGTTTTTGAATTAAAAAAAGAATTGATTAAGACAGATAATTTAGGCTTGCTACAAAAAATTGAAATGCCATTGATGTTGGTATTAGCACAGATGGAATTAAATGGTGTGGCTGTCGATTTAGAAATGTTGAAAAAATTATCACTAGAAGTAAATGAAAATATTAAAAAAGTTTCTAAAAAGATTTTTGATTTAGCTGGAATGGAATTTAACATTTCTTCACCATTACAATTGCGCGAAGTTTTGTTTGAAAAATTGGATATACCGGTAGAAGGAATTAAAAAAGGAAAAACCGGATTGTCTACGTCAGCTGAACAGCTTGAAAAAATGCATGGGCTACATCCAATCATTGAAGAAATTGAAATTTATCGTGAATTGGCAAAGTTGCAAAATACCTATGTGGACGTTTTGCCAACACTAATAAATAAAAAAACAGGGCGCATTCATACGACTTTTAATCAGGCGGTCACGGCCACAGGAAGATTATCTAGCTCTGAACCAAATTTACAAAATATCCCAATTCGCACGGAAATTGGAAGAGAGGTACGCAAAACATTTGTGGCAGAAGAAGGTAATGTTTTAATTAGTGCGGATTATTCTCAAATAGAATTACGCATTGTTGCGTCGATGGCTCAAGACAAACAGATGATTGAGATATTTGATAAAGATTTGGATATTCATATAGCGACGGCGGCAGCCATTAATAGTGTACCGCTAATCGAAGTAACCAAAGAAATGCGTCGTGCGGCTAAAGAGATAAATTTTGGGGTGCTGTATGGAATGGGGACATATGGTTTGAGCTGGAGAGCTGATATTTCACACGCTCAGGCAAAAGATTTTATCCAAAAATATTTTGAACAATTTGGTGGGGTTAAGCAATACATTGACCAGACTATCGAATTCACAAAAAAAGAAGGATTTTGTGAAACACTATTTGGACGAAGGAGATATATTCCTGAGCTAAATTCACACAACTTTCAAATGCGCAGTGCGGGGGAACGGATGGCAATCAATCATCCAATTCAAGGAACGGCGGCGGATTTGATTAAAATGGCGATGATAGAAGTAAATAGTAAAATAAGAAACAATTCAGATGTTAGGTTGATTTTACAGGTTCATGACGAGTTGGTGTTGGAGGTAAAAAAAGGGGAGGAAGAAAAAATAGGACAAATAGTAAAAGAGACAATGGAAAGCGTGGTAAAATTAAGAGTCCCAGTAAAGGTAGAAGTAAATATTGGGCACAGTTGGGGTGAGATGAAATAAAATATGGTTATATACATTTACGGCGAAGACACCTTTCGGAGCCGACAATATTTGCAAGAGCAAGTCGAGCGATTTAAACAAACACGTGATCCTCAAGGATATAATGTAGTTTTTTTGGATGCACAAAAAGTTGAAACTGGTAAAATTACTAGTGAAATTTTGGCTACTCCATTTTTGGCTGAAAAAAGAATGGTTATAATAGAAAATATATTATCAATTTCTGATAAAGATTTTTTACAAGAATTGATTGAGAGGGTTAAAAATAATAAAATTCCTGAAAGTAATATAGTTATTTTTTGGCAGGGTGAAAAACTTGGAAAAGTAAAAGAGGTCAAAGATTTACATGGTATATTGTCAAAAGAAAAATATTCGAAAGAGCATTCATTGTTGGTTGGCGCTCAATTGACTAGTTTTATAACCAACGAAATTAAAATTAGAAATGCTCATATATCAATCACAGCATTAAATTATTTAGCCCAAAATGTGGCGGGTGATATGTGGTTTTTAAATTCGTTATTAGACCAACTCGCTGCGTACACAAAAGAAAAAGAAATAGGATTAAATGATGTAAATTTGTTTTTGGAAGAAAAAGTAGATGACAATGTTTTTAATATGGTGGAGGCGATTGTTTCTGGAAACAAAAAACAGGCTTTTAAATTGGTCACCGAACAACGTCGTTTGGGTGAAGACGATTTTAAATTATTTGGGTTGATTGTTTGGCAGTTTAGAATTTTACTACAGTTGAGCAGCATATTCGATGAACAGA
This sequence comes from Candidatus Magasanikiibacteriota bacterium, assembly GCA_903853785.1. Classification (GTDB taxonomy): domain Bacteria; phylum Patescibacteriota; class Patescibacteriia; order Magasanikbacterales; family GWA2-37-8; genus CAIOJG01. The sequence goes on along the minus strand of CAINUM010000074.1, from coordinate 15,907 downwards.
AAAATATTTCTAGTGAAGACGCAGCCAAACAGTTGGGGCTACACCCCTTTGTTGTAAAGAAAAATATATTTTTAATTAAAAAATATTCAAAAAAACAACTGATAAATATTTATGAGCAGTTGTTAAAAGTTGATTTTAGGGCAAAGACAGGTCAGGCAGATTTGGGTTTGATGTTGGACCTGTTGATTCGGTCTATTTAATTATAAAAGTTTCTTTATATCTTGAGCAGCCCTTTGCATTATTTCATCAGCACTCGCAACCATTTCTGGTGTTACAGAAATATTTTTTTGTTTTGTGATTCTTGATAATAGATCGGTAGCAGGTCTTTTGAAATCACCTGCTTCCTCACTTCGTTCGTAATCATCCAAAGACACACCTTTTTCTTTAAGAAATTCTTCCTTTGTTTTGTCCGCATCGACAATTCTAGTAGATCCGGCTTTTAGGGTATTAATACCTTTGCATTTTTTTGCTAATTTAGAAGCAGAATCCGCTTCCTCATTTACAGTAAAGAAATCATCAGAATTTTCAGGTTGTACGATTTTAAAACCGGCACTAGCAGACAACGAAAGCGGTATAGCATTTCCGTTATTAAACACCAATTCTTTTGTTTGCTCAATGGACGAAATAATTTTTGCAATAATTATTTCAACAGTTTCGGATAATGTCTGTCCTTTGGCTGGTTTTAAATTTGAAAGTATCAGTCCGAACTCATCACCTGAAAAATGAACTGCCAAATCGGTTGCCCGGATTGTTTTCAATTTCTTTCCTACAAATTTTAATACTTCGTTGCCAACGTCATGGCCATAAGTATCGTTAATTATTTTAAATCCATCAAGATCTAAATTAACAACGGCCATTGGGTTTTGTTCTTCTTCGTTTTTTAACTGTTCTCTTAATAGTTCAAATGTTTTGTTAGCCATCTTTCTGTTGGCTAAACCAGTAAGCGTATTTTTATGTTTTAAAGCATCCAGTTCATATTGTTGCTCGGCCATCTTCACAAAAAGATCATAAAATAATTCTTTTGTATTGCTTGTAATTCGAGCAATTGTTTCTGGATCTAACCTCAATTTAGCACTCTCGTACGCTTCCCGTGGCGCTCCCGGCAATATTATGCCTGTCTTTATAAGATGGTCCGTAATTCTACGCTCTGCTTGGGCCTCGAGAGCTGATTCGGCCTGTAAAGTAACCACTACTTCTCGCTGCACCGATTCTGGCATTATTTGAGTAGCTTCACCTCTGAAAATCATAAAAATTTAAAAAAATAGCCCTGTAATTAACAGGGCTATTATAGTACGTTTACTTATTATTTAGCAAGCTTGTTTACTTTCTTCATCAATCTTGAAAGTTTACGTGCCGCAGTGTTTTTTTTGATAGTACCGTGTTTTACGGCCTTGTCTAGTGCTTGTTGAGCGTTTGAAGCCAATTTTTTAGCTTCTGTCACAACAGTAGATTTAACAGTAAGTTTGATAGCTTTTTTGAAAGCTTCCTTGCGAGTTTTGTTCAAGGCAGCGCGTTTTATTGCTTGGCGCAAAGCCTTTTTAGCGTTAGCTTTATTTGGCATAGTATTTTTAGAAGTAATTTTTAAATTGAGAGCTTGCCTATACTAATACTTTTTTTGATTTTTGTCAACGTTATGTGGTTTTTGCACTTTTAGTTCGTCTGTTTTTATGATAGAGTGAGTCTGTTAAATAAATCATTTTCTATGACTGATAATCAGATATTTGACTTAGAACAGGGGTTAAGCAAACTATCTCTTGATATAGCTAAAGAAAAAGAAACAATCGACAAAATTATTAAAGTCTTTGAGGATTCACCAGTATATTCTGTGAAAGACCTAGGCGGAACAGTACCTGAATACAAGTATTTTGTATACCCATTTAAGGGGTTTAGTATGGTGGATTATTCATTATACTATAGCCTTGGTAAATATTTAGCTAGTTTTATAGACAAAGATGTTGATGCGATCGTTACAATAGAATCAGATGGTATTCCCGTTGCATCATTTGTGGCTGCGGAATTGGGCAAACCACTTATTATAGCTAAATCGTTTCATTATAATTTACCGTGTGTTGAATTTGTTCAACAGACAGGATATTACAATCGCCCAATGTATTTGTCTGACGTTATTAAGGGCAAACGCATTGCTTTGGTAGATTGTATGGTATCAACTGGTGGCACAATGAAAGCCATGATTGATGCGATCAAAACACTTCCTGCGGTAGGAATTACCGGTGTGTACTGTATTAATAATAAAAATAATTACGGCAACCAACAAGATGATTTCGAGGACTATGATTATAAATATCTCTTTAACACATTTATAAACGATAATAATAAAGTTGAAGTTACTTTATCACGCCCCTTGAAAGAAGCACTCTGGTTACAAATAGATGAGCGCTTTTTTAAGCTAGCAAAAGAATGTGCTCATTTTTCAAGTTTTTCTAAAAATGGTTATCAAGTTGGGGCATTAATAATGTCTGCCGATAATTTTGAAATCATGGCTTGGGGTTTTAGGCGCTCGAATATTCATGCGGAACAAGATGCTTTGGCAATGTTAAAAATCAATTGTCCAGATTGGCAAAAAAGAGAGTTCGCGTTGTATACAACACTCGAACCGTGTGTTTATCGCAATGGAAGCGGTCACACTGCTTGCGCGGAGCTCATAAATGAAATACCACAAATTCGTTGGGTTATAATTGGAGATGTTGATACGGCTGATGGAAAAATTAATGGAGCAGGTATTCAAAAACTTCACGAAAAAAAACATCTAAGATTAATGAGCGAGAGAAAAATATTGCGTTGCGAAAAAGAAGTAATACATTTTATATAAAAAAATACCCCGAGCAAAATCGGGGTATTTTTTTATATTTTTGAAAGTAAAATATCTTTTTTAATCTGCTCTTTCAATTTTTCATGATCGCTATATTTTTTTGGTGGTCTTATATATTGATTGGTCGCAACCTCAATATCATTATTATAAATTTGTTCAGAGAAATTAAATAAATGCACTTCTAGACAATCAATTTTACTTAAGGAATTATATCCATAATATAATAAGCCCGAATATTTTTTATTCTCGATAATAATTTCTGCTTTGTAAAGTCCTTTTGGAATTTTTTTTGCTAATTTTACATCTAGATTAGCTGTCGCAGCACCAAGTTTATTACCTAAATTTTGGCCACTCACTACTTTGCCAACAATAGTAAACGACTGGTTTAATTTTGTAATTTTATAAACTGCTAAAATCAAAATTATTGTTGCAATAAATTGAGATGGAGCTAAAATATTATGATTCAAAATGTAATCAAAAAATATTGCTGATACAGGCCACGCAAGCTCACAAAGTGTGGCAAGTGATGCGGAAATTTTTGTAAGACCAAAATAGTATAAATACATTGCAGCCGCACCAGAAGAGAATACTATTACAGCTAGGGTTGTCCACTGTGTGTTTGATACAGATGAAAATTTACTACTGTATAGATACAGAACCGGAACGATCATTATTAAAACTGTAAATAAAAATCTTAATACGGCGAGCAAACCAAAGGGAATATTTTTTAAGGAATATTTTCCAAAGGTTGTCGAAGAGCCCCAAGAAAATGCTGCCAACAGTGAATAAAGAGCAGTTAAAGCCGTAGCTGTTTTTAAATTATTAATTGTCCACGGGTTTGAAAAGGTTACAAAATATCCAGCGGCTATGGCAATAAAACTATGAAGATAAACAACTCGAGGAAAGCGCTCTCGTAAAAAAATTGCGGCTAGTCCGATGGCAAAGATAGGTTGGAGCTTTTGTAATAAAATCACTACTGAAATATCTTTAAAGCCAGTTAAGAAAAGAGCTTTTGTCATAAAAGTAGTACCAAGAGCTCCGCCAAATAAAGCTACCCAAAATATAGCGAGGTATGTTTTTTTATTTATATTTTTAATTTGCTGTCGATATTTAAATAATAGCGGAAGCAATATGACCAACCCTAAACTGTGTTCTAAAAACACAACCAATGGTGAAGGAAGAGAAAAAAGCTGTGGACGCAAAAAAGTCCCATCCAAACTCCAGAGAATAGCTGCGATAACGACAGATAGACTACCGATAAAAACCCTATTTTTCATAATATATAATAATACTTAAAGTAGTTTGCACATGATGATAATATCACAAATATTGTAATAAAGTAATATTAGACAAAACATGTATTCTTTGGTAATATTGCCAAGTAAAATATTAATCACTTAATATGGCAATTTTGGTATCCGGATCATTGGTTTATGATCACATAATGAACTTCCCAGATAGTTTTAAAAACCATATCATGCCAGATCAAATTCATATTTTGAATGTCTGTTTCATGGTAGATAAATTGGAGCGTAGTTGGGGAGGTACAGCAGGAAATATTGCTTACACTATGAAATTGCTTGGTGGAGAACCATTGTTGTTTTCTGTTCTTGGGAAAGACGGGCGCGACTATCTAGAGTTTATGAAAGAAAATAATATAAAAACAGATTATATTTTATCTGATAAAAAAAGAGCAACGGCCTCCGCCTATATTACAACAGATTCCGATGACAACCAAATCACAGCTTTTTTTGGAGGACCACTCGCTTTAGCCAAAGACGAAAAGCTCTCTGAATTTGTAAAAGAAAAATTTAGTTTGGCGTTAGTTTCGCCAACCGACAAAGAGGTGATGATGCAACATTTAAAAGAATGCAAAGAAATGGGTGTAAAAGCAATTTTTGATCCAGGCCAACAGATTACTGCTTTTTCTGAAATAGAGTTAAAGAAAATGATTAGCCAGGCAGAATTTGTTATTGGCAATGATTACGAAATAAAATTGTTACAAGAACGTACCGGTTGGAGTGAAGAAGAAATTTTAAAAAATACCAATGTATTAATTACAACATTGGGTGAGAATGGGTCTGTTATAAAAACTGCTGACGGCGAAGTTGTTACCGCCGGCGTTTGCGCCCCGCTTTCTTTTGATGATCCAACTGGTGCTGGTGATTCTTATCGAGCCGGTTTTTTTGTAGGATATGAAAATGGATATGATTGGAAGGTCTGTGCTCAAATGGGATCGGTAGCGGCAAGTTATGCGATTGAAACTTATGGCACACAGGAGCACAAATTTACCCAAGAAGAATTTTGTGATCGATATCAAAAAGCATTTAATGAAAAATTAGTTTTTTAATCTAAATTTATGAAACATGAATACAAAGTAAAGGATATAAGTTTGGCAGACTGGGGAAGAAAAGAAATTGAAATTGCAGAAAAGGAAATGCCTGGCTTGATGTCCATTCGAAAAAAATATGGTGTTAAAAAACCGCTAAAAGGAGCCAATATTACTGGTTCTTTGCATATGACTATTCAAACAGCAGTATTGATTGAAACCTTGGTAGAGCTTGGTGCAAAAGTTCGTTGGGCATCATGTAATATTTTTTCAACTCAAGATCATGCAGCCGCTGCGGTAGCTCAAAAAGGTGTTTCGGTGTTTGCTTGGAAGGGCGAAACACTTGAAGAATATTGGTGGTGTACTGAGCGCGCACTAGATTTTGGAAGTGGCAGTGGTCCGGATTTGATCGTAGATGATGGAAGTGATGCTACGATGTTAATTCACAAAGGCGTTGAAGTTGAAAATGACCCAAAAATTTTAACCAAAAATTATTCCAAAGAAGGAGAAGATTATCGAGAAATGATTAATCTTTTAAAAATCGAATATACAAAAAATAAAAATCGTTGGAATAAAGTCTCCAAAAATGTAAAAGGTGTTTCTGAGGAAACCACTACGGGCGTACATCGTTTGTATCAATTATTTAAAGAAGAAAAATTATTATTTCCAGCAATCAATGTTAATGACTCCGTAACAAAAAGTAAATTCGACAATGTTTACGGTTGCCGTCATTCCATTGTAGATGGTTTGAACAGAGCAATGGACGTAATGTTGGGTGGTAAAATTGCAGTTGTTTGTGGTTATGGTGATGTTGGTAAAGGTTGTGCCCAAGCGCTCAAGGGACAGGGCTGCCGTGTAGTCGTTACTGAGATCGATCCAATTTGTGCTTTGCAAGCCGCTATGGAAGGTTTTGAAGTTAAGACTCTAGAGGAAACTCTTGGCACAGCAGACATTTATGTAACTGCTACAGGCAACAAAGATATTATTTGTTTGGAACACATGCTTAAAATGAAAGACCAAGCAATCGTTTGTAATATCGGACATTTTGATAATGAGATACAAGTTGAAAAATTGAATAAGGCTAAAGGGGTTAAAAAAATAAACATTAAACCTCAAGTAGACAAATATGTTTTGTCTAGTAAAAAAGAAATTTACATGCTTGCCGAAGGTCGCTTGATGAATTTAGGTTGTGCAACCGGTCACCCAAGCTTCGTAATGAGTAATAGTTTTACTAATCAAGCCTTGGCGCAGCTGGAATTGTGGAAGAACAAATACGAACTCGGTGTATACCGACTGCCAAAAGAACTAGATGAAGAAGTAGCCAGGTTACATTTGGAAAAAATTGGTGTAAAACTGACCAAGCTTAGTAAAGAGCAGGCTGACTATCTGAATATTTCTCAATCCGGTCCGTTCAAAGCAGATCATTATCGTTATTAATCTATCTCTATGGTATTGCTAGCAGTGATTGTATATTTTATATTATTTTCTCTGTTAGTACAGAAGAATTTTAAGGCGGCAGTGGGTTTTTTGATAATTCTCCTGCCGTCTTATTTTATTCGATTTGATCTAGGCCCACTACCAAGCACATTGTTAGAACTGAGCTTTGGAGCACTCTTTTTAGTATGGATCTGTAAATATTTAAAAAAAGATTTTGTAGAAATTAAGAATTTTTATAGTGAACACAAAATAATCGTTTGGTTAGTTTGTTTATTACTAACTTTTTCTACTTTAGGAATATTTATATCTTGGGAACCAATCAAATCTTTAGGTGTTTGGCGGGCATATTTTCTAGAGCCAATATTATTTTTCATTTTACTAATTGGTTCGAGAAAGAAAATAAATCGAGATGATTTAATTTGGTTTTTGTCGCTCTCAACCATTAGTATTTCGTTGGTAGCAATATTGCAAAAGATAACTGATCCTACAATATTAACAACACTACTTAAACCAGACTCTCAAGGTCGTGTAACTTCATTCTTTACTTCTCCAAATGCTGTTGGATTATATTTAGGACCGGTCGTCCCGTTAATTTTTTATGGAATAAAAACATCTAAAATTAAAAAATATTATATTACAATTCTTATCTTGGTTTTGATTGCACTATTATTATCATTTTCAGAAGGTGCAATACTTGCCTTGGGAATTTCAATAATCGGAGCGATGTTTTTACTTGGTTTTAAAAAAACCGCGAGTGCCATAGTGGTGTTTTGCACGCTAGCCGTAATTCTTATAACACCGATTAAACAAAGTATATTATTTCAAAATCGATCTGGTCAAAACCGTTTAATAATTTGGTCGTATACGAGAAATTACCTAAGTAAAAATCCTATAAATTTTATTTTTGGCGCTGGTTTGAGCCAATTTAATAGAAAAATACAGCGCCCTGTAAATGATTTTAAAACAATCGAACCGTTAATATTCCCACACAATATTATTTTAAATGTTTGGTCAGAAATTGGGTTATTTGGTATGATTATATTTTTTACAATCTATTTATGGACAGTTCGAATATCTTTAACAAAATTTAATAAGGAAAAATATTTTGGAACTGCTGTCTTAATGGTGCTTTCAATATTATTTATTCACGGCCTAGTGGATGCTCCATATTTTAAAAATGATTTAAGTTTTTTGTGGTGGATTATCATGGCGATAATTATTATTTAATATGTGGTTATATTATTTTTACGAGTTAGTCACCGCTCCTGGTGTGATGATGCACGAGCTAGGGCATGCATTTTTTTGTATGACGGCTGGTGTAAAAGTATACAGAATAAAATTATTTCAATTTGGCAGGACTGCGGGTTTTGTTGAACATGACGAGCCAAATAATTTTTCTCAAGGATTTCTTATTAGTGTGGGGCCGCTGATAGTAAATACATTATTTGCTTTGTTTGCTTTCGCTAAATTTAATTTTGTACTGAATGACTGGTATTCATGGCTTTGGTTATATTTTGGTGTGGCGATAGGTTTGCACGCCATTCCATCAGATGGTGATGATCATGCTCTTTTAGTTTTGGCAAACCGACGTATTTGGAAAAATCCGCTGGTAATTATTGGCTATCCGTTTATTTTATTATTGTATATTTTTTATCTTTTAAAACGTTTGCACATTGATTGGTTGTTTGTATTTTTATTGTTTTGGTTAGGACACATATATTTAAAAAAATGAAATTTAATAAATAAAAAAATCCAGGTCTGACCTGGATTTTTTATTAAAATTATTTTAAATGATTTTGGCTTATAGACTTGTCGTCAATCATTAGTACTATTAATATTATTAGTGTAATGATTGAGGCTAAAATATATCTCTCTACCCCAACCGTCATTCCGATAGCGGCGGCCATCCAGAGGCCAGCGGCAGTAGTTAGTCCCTCCACTTTGTTTTCTTTGTGCAAAATAGTCCCTGCACCCAAAAAACCAATACCAGTGATAATCGAGCCGGCGATGATAGCAGGATTACCAGAGAAAAAATTTCTCGACAATAAAGTAAACAATGCTGATCCGGTGCAGACTAGTGCATAAGTGCGTGGGCCGGCCCATTTTCCCCAACGCTCACGCTGTATGCCCAAAACTGCCCCTAGCACGATCGCTAAAAGAATTTGAATAATATAGGTTAGTTCTTCTTGATTAAGGTAGTTATTTAACATAATAATAGTTAGTTTATAATGTGGATTATACCACTCATTGACTATTTTGTTAATATTTGGTATATTATTTCTGTTCAAAGTATTTTTGGGCCAATAGCTCAGCTGGTAGAGCACCGCGTTTGCAACGCGGGGGTCTAGGGTTCGAATCCCTATTGGTCCACTACGGATATTTGCCTGGGTAGCTCAGTGGTAGAGCGAAGGCCTGAAGAGCCTTGCGTCGTGAGTCCGATCCTCACTCCAGGCACCATGGCAACATTTTAACAATTATCGGGGTGTGGCGCAGTTGGTAGCGCGTCTGGTTTGGGACCAGAAGGCCGCAGGTTCGAACCCTGTCACCCCGACACGGAATTTAAAACAGAGTTATTACTCTGTTTTTTATTTAAAAATGTTTGACTTCGGTTATTTGTTGTGTCATAGTTAATATGCAAATAGGTGACAGTACAACAAATATCTGAAGAGTGAGGTCAATGATGGGTAATCATAAAACGTGCTACTGGTGCGGTAGCCACGAACATTCGAGCGACGATCACGAAACGTGTTATTGGTGTAACAGCCGCGAACACAACAGCAAGGATCATCGTAAGAAGTCGTAGACTAGCCACAACAGTCCTTATTCTCTGGTGTCAGAGTATTTTGTTCAAAAGACACCTTTTCGGTTATGGTTCTTTCTTCGCAGTGGCTTATAGTCACACGAATCGGATTGCGCCACCGTCCAATTGACGATGGTGTATCGGTGAATTCTACGGAACCCCCTGGGTTCCGTTTTTGCAACATTTTTTAAATATTTATATTCTAATATTGTACCACATTTTCAATGTGGCATTTAAACCAGAGCTATTGCCCTGTTTTTTTATTATGTTCATACTGTGATATAATTAAAGTAAAATAATTATGTAAATATTTTATGAAAAAAGTAATATTAGTAATTTTTTTTATTTACATATTTTTTGCCACTGAAGCATTAGCTGTAGTGAAATGCCCTTTGACGACAGGGAAAGCCTATAAATATAAGGGAAACCAAAATATATTTTTGGTTACTTCAAAATGTACAAAGCAAGTATTTAGTAATTCAAAAATATTTTTTACCTATTTTAAATCATGGGGAGAGGTTAAAACCACTTCTAAAAGTACAATAAATAAAATCATTAATGACACAATTTATAGTGTCCCGACAAAAAAAGCGGTCACTAAAGTAAACGCACCAAAAAAATCATGCCACCTAGACCCGTCAATATGTGTTTCTGGTACAGCATGCATACAAGGTAACTGTAAACAACTAAGCGAACTATTGCCCAACAATACTATTGAATCAAATAATTGTAAAAACGACGAGGTGTATATAGACAACGTTTGTGTAAAGGCAAAATCAACGCTTGTGTTTTATTCCTATGGAATTAGTGAAAAAGAATTTAACAAATTTATAGACCATGCGGTAGCTAGTACTATTTTGTCCCTCGATTTATTAAAATGTAAGAACAACATAAGAATACACAAATTATATAATCTTTGTATTCCAAAAAATATTTATGCTACTGACTATTTAAAAAAGAATTACAATTCAGACGTACACATGTTGATACATCCTTGGGATATTTTTCCTGAACAATGTTCAACGGCAGACCACGCCGTGTTTCCAATAGATGCAGATCCAAACATCTTGGTGCATGAACTTGGGCATGGTATTGGAGGTCTTTGGGATCAGTATTGTTATTATCCACAACTATACAACCCTCCTAATCCCGTAGATTTCATAGAAGGGAAATGCAAAGCGCTAACTGAATCCGTTAATGATATTTGGTATAAATCATATTGTAATGTAACACCACAAAGCATTACAGATGCTTTTGGGCAGGCTCACACGGAAGCAATTGAACCGTTTCGATGTCTAGGTCAACCAAATACCACAGGCGGTGTTTCGGCTATGGGCGATGTTCATGCTGCCGTAACGAACCCGCAGTTTGGTTTCAGTCAGCAAGAAATTAATTTTGTAAAAAATAAGCTAGGGTGTAATTAAAACTACTTTTTGATTGTGTTGTTTTAATAGTTTATAAATTCTAGACTTGCTAAAGTACGCTATTATGAAATATACGGATTATATTTACGAACAAATTGAAATAGACGAACCGGTTATTTTAGAATTGATAAATTGCCCGGCGATGCAAAGGTTAAAAGGTGTAGACCAACACGGCTATCTTCACAATCCAAAAAATATTGAATTTCATTTTGAGAAATCACGTTTCAATCATTCAATCGGGGTTTACATATTGTTAAATAAATTTGGAGCACCACTAGAAGAACAGATTGCTGGTTTGTTGCATGATGTTTCACACTCGGCGTTTTCACATTGTATTGATCTGTTAAAAGGTAGTGGAGAAAAACAAGATTATCAAGATTCTATTCATGATCAATATATTAAAAATACTGAAATACCAAAAATTTTAGAAAAATATGGCATCGATTTAGAGTACATTTTGGACGACAGCCATTTTCCATTAAAAGAAAAAGACTCTCCCGACTTGTGTGCCGATCGAATCGATTATATTTTGCGGGATGCAGTTATATTTGAGGAGATAACCCCTGTAAAAGCAAAATATTTTTGGAATAATTTATATATTAAAAATGGGTGTTGGGTATTTAAAAAAATGGAAACAGCGCGAGAGTTCAAAGATTTGTTTTCAATGATTAATCGCATTTATTATTCAGGAATACCAACGGCCGCCATGTTTTTTTCAGTTTCTAATTACATTCGACACTCACTTGATAATAAATATATAGATGAAACTGATTTGTATGCTACTGACAAAGAAGTGTTGGATAAAATAAATAAATATCTGTCGCAAGATCCAATGTTAGAAAAATTTTATTACCAAATGAACCATAATGAAAATTTTGAAAACAATCTAAATATACTTGAAGATAAAGTTGTTCAAAAATCACGCGCGATAGACCCGGTTTTTTTGGATGGTGCCAAGCTGGTTCGTATATCCGATGTCGACCTCGCATGGAAAGAGCAACTTCTTAAAGAAAATCAACCAAAGCAATATTATCTACACTTTACAAAAACATAGTAATCTGGTATGATATGTTCACTTTATTAATATAATGAATCATCTTATGGAATTGAAGTCAATCATCTCGCGGTTGGAATGGCGCATGGCTACAAAGACTTTTGATCCTAACAAAAAATTATCAGAGAGTGACCTCGGTTTATTGTTAGAAGCGCTTCGGCTTACAGCATCTTCCTATGGATTACAGCCTTGGAAATTTGTTGTAGTAAACGATCCTGAAATAAGGGAAAAATTGAAGGCGGCCTCATATGGTCAAGCTCAAATTACTGATGCGTCTAGTCTTATTGTGATATGTGCAAAGACATCTTTAAACAACTCGGATGTTGATGAATATCTAAATAAGACAGCGTCTGTAAGGGGGTTACAGATGGAAAATCTTGAAGGATTTAAAGGCATGTTATATGGATTCATAGCGGGAAAGGATGTTGAGTCTTTAAAAACATGGTCGGTAAAACAAACCTATATTGCTTTGGGAAATTTGCTCACAACCTGTGCTTTGGCAGAAATTGATTCTTGCCCGATGGAAGGGTTTGATCAAAATGCTTATAATCAAATACTTGGTTTAGAAAAGTTAGGCTTAACTGCAGCGGTCGTTTGTCCGGTCGGATATCGAAGTGAAGATGCTCCAGAATCAAAAGAAAAAAAGGTTCGTTTTTCAAGAGAAGAATTAGTGATAGAAATTTAATGAATATTAAAAAAACTCCTGTATTTACAGGAGTTTTTTTGTTTTGAAATTATTTACCGCGATTCCTTTGTTGTAATTTGAACCAATCAATTGATTTGTCCAATTCTTCATCAGTAAATGCTGGCCAAGTGACAGAAGTAAAGTATAATTCAGCATAAATACTCTGCCAAATAAGATATCCGGAAAATCGTTGGTGTCCACCGGTTCGGATCATAAGGTCTATATCTGGTTGTTGGGCTGTGTCTAGATGGTCACTAATTATTTGTTCGTCTATATCTTGAACTTCATATTTCGCTGCAACAATCTTTTTTACTGCTCTTATCAGGTCATCGCGACCACCGTAATTGATTGCTAAGTTCACAGTTAGTCCAGTATTGCTTTTGGTAAGTTCTTTTATTTCATTTAATTTCCCCTGTGTTTTTTCAGGAAGTTTTGAAAGGTCACCGATTGTATTGATACGAATATTTTCTTTATTTAATTCAGCAAATTCATCTGCTACTTTTTCAAATAAGAAAAAAAGATGATTAAGTTCTTCTTGACTACGATTTTTTAAATTTTCTGTAGATAGTGCCCAAACAGTAAGATAGGGGATTTGCCTTTCTTTTACAGCGCGAATTATCTTCTTTAAAGTTTTGGTACCTTCACTGTGGCCCATTAGTTTTGGTAGTCCACGTTCAGTCGCCCAACGACGATTTCCGTCCATCATTATGGCTAGGTGCTTAATGGTGTTAAAGTTTTCTTCAATCATAAGAAATTTATTAAGCAGCTATTTTACATAAAATTAGATAAATAATCAAGTCAAAATGATAATTAAACTAAAACATCCTGGTTTTGCCAGGATGTAGCGTGTTTAATTTTTTATTGCCTTTGAAACTGCTGCGACTATTTTTTTATCAAATGGATCCGGTAGTATTTTTTTAGCCGTGGGTTTTTTAACACAAGCCGCCAAATTTTGCGCGGCTTTTACAAGCATACTATCTGTGATTGTGGTGACATTATTATCCAACGCACCACGGAAAATTCCAGGAAAAGCCAAGACATTATTAATTTGATTTGGAAAATCACTGCGACCAGTTGCCACAATAAATGCTCCAGCTTTCAAAGCGACATCTGGCATGATTTCTGGCGTAGGATTTGCTAATGCAAAAATTATAGGTTTGTTTGCCATTGTTTTTATCATAACCGGAGTTAATAAGTTTCCCTTGCTAACCCCGATAAATATATCAGCCCCAACCAAAGCCTCCTCAAGAGTAGTGGCGCCTTTCATTTCTGGTAACAACCAACTAGCAATTGTTTTTTTCTCAGGAGTTAAATCAGTTCTATCTGGACGAATAACACCATGACTGTCACAAACTATAATTTGAGTTCCGCCATATGCATATATCGCTTTGGCAACTGCATTTCCAGCTGCCCCCGCTCCATTTATAACAATCTTAACTTGATTAAATTTTACTTTTTTAATTTTTAAAGAATTGATTAAAGCGGCCAGAACTACGGTCGCTGTTCCGCGTTGGTCGTCATGCATCACTGGAATATTCAATTCATTCATCAATCTTTTTTCAATCTCAAAACAACGAGGTGCAGAAATGTCTTCGAGATTTATTCCTCCAAATACCGGTGCGATATTTTTTATTGTTTTTATAATCTCCTCAGTGTCTTGAGTATCTAAACAGATTGGAAAAGCATTAAGATTGGCAAATTCTTTAAATAAAGCAGCTTTGCCCTCCATGACTGGAAGCGCTGCCAAAGGACCAATGTTTCCCAATCCCAAAACTGCTGTGCCGTCACTAATAACAGCGATTGTATTTCCCTTCATGGTATACAGTTTGGCCAGACCACTATTTACAGCAATTGCTTTGCTGACAGCAGCCACTCCTGGAGTATAGACAGCTGCCAAAATCTTTTTGTTATTTATTTTTACTTTACTGCGAGTCTCTAATTTTCCTTTAAGTTTCTTGTGTAATTTTAGAGATATTTGATCGATGGACATATTTAGATTAGTTTTAGAACGTTCCACCAGTTATTTATATAATCGGCTCGACGATTTTGGTATTTTAAATAATAAGCATGTTCCCAAACATCCAGACAGATCATCGGTTTGTGGCCGACGGTCAAAGGTGAATCTTGGTTTGGTAAAGAATAGATTTTCAGTTTATCATTTTCATCATAAACAAGCCAGGCCCAACCGCTACCGAATTGAGAGATCGCAGCTTGTGTAAATAATTCTTTAAATTTTTCAATTGAAGTAAATTCAGTAATTATATCGGCAACCAATTTATCGTTCACTTCTTTTTTTGGTCCCATTATTTCCCAGAAAAAACTATGGTTGAAAAAACCACCACCATGATTTTTTATTTTTTTTCTATCTTCGTCAGAAACTTCAAGTGTGTTTAAATTTGTTAATAATTCTTGGGCAGATAAATTTTCTAAAGCGTGATATTTTTCCATTACTGCATTAAAGTTTGTTAAATATGTTTGGTGATGTTTGCTGTGGTGAATTTCCATTGTGGCCGCATCAACAAATGGTTCAAGCGCCGCATAATCATAATTTAATTTTGGTAGTGTAAACATAATTTTATAATTTTCCAATTAAGTCTTCGTTTGGAGTTAGAGTTTTGGCACCTGGTTTCCAACTAGCTGGACAAACCTCACCGTGGTGACTATAAACATATTGAGCGGCCTGTAATTTTCTAATTAATTCATGAACATTGCGTCCAACACTATTTTCATTAACTTCCATTACAACCAACTTTCCTTCAGGATCAAAAACAAAAGTGCCGCGTAATGCTAAACCTTCATTGACGATATAAACCCCGAGCTCTTTACTGAGATCTCCAGTTGGGTCAGCGGCCATAGGGAAGGTAATTTTTTTAATTGCTGGTGAAGTATCGTGCCAAGCTTTGTGTACAAAAGCAGTATCAGTACTAATACTAATAATTTCAGTATTTAATTTTTGAAATTCCGCATAGTTATCAGCCATTTCTTCGAGTTCGGTTGGACAAACAAATGTAAAGTCGGCTGGATAAAAGAAAAGTACTAGCCACTTACCTCGGTGTTCAGCTAAATTTACTTTTCCCAGTCTGCCATTTTGAAATGAATCAAGTTCAAAATTGTTGATTGGACTGCCGATCATCGGTAGTCTGTTATAGGTGTTACTTGGGTTTGGCATAAGATAGTTTAGAATTAATTATACATATATAATACAGTAATAATCGTGTGATAGTCAAGAGAAGCTATACTAGTTTAGTATAGATTAAATCCACAAATCAAAACCCCCCGCTTTTGGCGGGGGGTGTAAATTATTCTTCGATTGGTGGTGGAACTTCATCGTCTTTTTCTTTGTCAGGG
>CAINUM010000073.1 GCA_903853785.1 Candidatus Magasanikiibacteriota bacterium | reverse complement strand
GCTTTATCCGTTAAGGCGGTTACGGTATTAGCCGATTGCGCACAGAAGTTGCCCTGACAAATTTGCGTATAGGTGGTGGTTGCGGTGAGAAATTCCATACTTATTTTTTGTTAGGTATATAGAAATCATTAAATGCACGCTTTCGTTTTCCGTCTACAATGGTGTAGGGGAATACAGCGACATCAAGCGTGATTTTTTCTCCAAGCTTTCCTACTTTGAGATCGACATCGGCAACACTGACACGAACAGGATACATACTGTCTTCCGGTTCGATGAACAGCACCTTGCTTTTGCCTTTTCGGCCGTCTTTGTAGTCGAACTCTCGCACCATTTCTTTTTTGAGAGTTCCGGTTAGTTTGAACATATATTTGTATATTTAGGTTTTTCATATGTTATAGTTAGTATTCGCAATCGACCTTTAGGCTTTGCGAGTATGAATCCATGATATCCAAAGGCTATTTATAAAAGTTTCACTGTAGATTTGTATAAATACAAAAAAAGCCCTAAGGTTAGGGCTTAAATTATCCACTTTTATATAAATTTACAGGTATTTTTTGTTCAAACTGACCTTACCTTTATTGCCAGTATTGAATATAAGAAAGTCGTTGATTTTGTCCTTGGTGTTTTTTTCTGTTTTTCTATTTATCACTTGGCAAGCCATATGATATTTTCGCCAATTCTTATCTTCGTTATAATCCAATTCACTAAATTCATTCTCGGCAATTTCTGAGAAAAAGAAATCATCGGTCAAATTATTTTTGTTAGTAATAAAAATGTATTTAAGTAGTTTGTGAGAATTGCTATCTTTAGCTTGTTTATTAATCATTATTTTTTCACCCTTAATAAACAAAATACTTTTCTTTTCGTCAAAAAATGTTTCGTTTTCCTTTTCGTCTTCTAAATAAAAACAGGCCTGGTCTAGCCTGTTAAATATCTCACTATTTACCACTTCAAATGATAGAGTCAACATCTTTTCTGAGTATGGCTTTGAAAATAGATTAGAAAGCTGTTCAAATTCTGGCTTGTCGGCAAGCTGGCATTGTTGTATTTGTTTCATCTTGCCGTGAATAATCTCTAAATTACTGTAGTATGTCCAAAATTCACGAGATAAAATAACCTCTCCTTTGACTTTTAAAAATTCATTTTCATCGGTATTAACATCTGGCTCGCCAATAATTTTAGCCGTATCGTTGAATATTTTTTGGAGGATATCCTTGACAATCGGTTCTTTGTTCAAAAAAGAAACATATTTATACACGATAACAAACCGCTGAAAAGTATTTCTTTCAACAGAAAAAGATTGGGTAAATTCCAACATGTTCTCCTTTGTTTTCTGAATCACCAATTTCATGAGGGTGGATTAACTTAGTTACTTCTTGCGCACAAAAAAACCGTCATGGTATGACGGTTCTAGCGTTTATAAAATATGTAAAATAAGAATTCTCCCTGAGAACTTCGGCAATCGGTTAGGTTGTATGCCAATTATTTTTGACATATGGGTTTATTTCAAAACACTTTACCTACGATTTTAAACACTAATAGCCTAGCATAGAGCGATGGTTTTGTCTAGGGGGTAGTAGTAGCCAATAAATAAAGGTGTGCCCGCAAGCGCAGTGCCCCCTTTGCGGGATTTCTAATTAGTTGGTATAATCTATGTAGAATTGAATTTAAAAATGTTTGAATAATACGTGTATGACTACACAGCAAGCTGTTAAAGAAATACAAAAAAAATTTGATATAAATACTATATTTGCACATAGAGCTTTTTTACTTGCAGACAAATCAAATCTTTTTGAGGACATAGCACGAATTATTCAAGAAAAACCAAAACCATTTGTTAAGTGGGTGGGTGGAAAAAGACAATTACTTAAACAATTTAGAGAGATGGATTTGTACCCTCCTCATAATTTTAATCCATTAAGTAGCGCCTATTTTGAACCATTCGTTGGTGGTGGCGCTGTTTTTTTTGATCTTTTACCTCAAAAAGCTGTTCTTTCAGATCTAAATAAAGAGCTGGTTATTACGTATAACATTATTAAAAATGATATAAACGCACTGATTGGATCTCTTAAAAAATACAAATATGAAAAAGAGTACTATCTAAAAATTCGTGCCAAAAAAATTGAAAATCTTTCTGATTTGGAAATTGCCTCTCGGTTTATTTATCTCAATAGAACTTGTTTCAATGGAATGTATAGAGTAAATAAAGATGGTGGATTTAATGTTCCTTTCGGTAAATACTCTAATCCGACCATTTGTGATGAAGATAATTTGAGGAAAGTTTCGTCTGCATTAAAAAATGTTAAAATAGAAAATGAAGATTATAAAAAAGTATTAGGGAAAGCTAAAAAAGGAGACTTTGTTTACTTTGACCCACCATATTATCCTGTTAGTAAAACTGCCTCTTTCACCTCATACACAAAAGAAGACTTTCTCGACAAAGAACAAATTGAATTGCGAGATACATTCCTAGCACTTACTAAACGCGGGTGTTTTGTTATGCTTTCTAATTCTGACACTCCTTTCATTAATAAAATTTATAAAGAAATAGAAAAATACGGTGTAAAAATTACCCGAGTTCGAGCAGGAAGAGCGATAAATTCCAAAGGATCTAAAAGGGGTAAAATAAACGAAGTTTTAGTCACCAACTATTAAAAAATAATTATGGAAAAAAATTTTAAATATTTAGTTGAGACATTCAGGGATTCGATTAAAACATGGAGTTATTTAGTAAATTGGGATAAGGTTTTTAAAAATAGCTCTGAATTTGAAATTATCTTAAATAAATTAAATTACTTGCTTGGTAAAAAGAATTTAAGAGAAGAATTTACAAGATTATATAAGGATAGTCCTGAAATAATTAAAGTTTTACCTGTTTTGCTTGCAGTACGAGAGAAGAAGCTTGAAATATATGATATTAGCACAAAGGAGAGCTATCTTTTTGATTTTAATAAAACAAGCAATAATACGGTTGAAGAATATTGTTTGTTTTTAGAAAAAAGTGGTTTGTCAAAATTATTTCAAGAAGATGGTATTAAAAATTTAGTAGATTATGTTTTTGGTGTCGAAGTTGGTCTTGATAGTAACGGAAGAAAAAACCGTGGCGGACAACTCATGGAAGAAGTTGTTGAAACTTATGTCCGGAACTTTTGCGAAAAGAAAGGGCTAAAATTCATCCCTCAAGCAAACGCAAAAAAGATACAAAGTGAATGGGGCTTTGCAGTTAAGGTTGATAAATCCAGCAGAAGTTTTGATGTAGCTGTTTACAATCCTAAAAATAAAAAGATTAAATTGTTTGAAACAAATTTTTATAATGGTGGTGGGTCAAAATTAAAAGCCGTGTGTGGCGAGTTTAAAGGATTATACTCGGAATTAAAAAAACAAAATATTGATTTTATTTGGATTACTGATGGGCAGGGATGGAAAACGGCACTTCGACCATTAGAAGAAACTTATAATAATAACGAGTTCATTTTCAACTTACTTATGTTGGAAAATGGTATTCTCAATAATCTTGATTGGTAATGTTAACAAATCCAAAACTTCACCCCGATAATTTTGAATTGGAATGCACTACGGTGTGGGCATTTCCTCGTCGTGGAAATTGGGCAACGCACAAATCTGATTGGAGAGGTAATTGGGCTCCAGAAGTGGTGCGTAATTTAGTTTTGCGTTATTCCAAAGAAGGGGATATTTTACTTGATCCTATGATTGGCGGTGGAACAACAGCTATTGAAGCTAAAATTTTAAATAGACATATAGTTTGTTCTGATGTAAACGATATTGCTTTAGAACGTACAAGAAAATCTCTTGATTTTGAAGTAGATAACAAATCATGGCAAAAAGTTTTAAAACAAGACGCTCGAGAATTAAAGGAAGTAGAAAACGAAAGTATTGATTTCGTTCTTACCCATCCGCCGTATGCAGATATAATTAAATATAGTGACGGAAAAATCAAAGAAGATATTTCTAGTATTCACGATATTGATGAATTTTCGAGTGAAATGGAAAAAGTGGCGAAAGAATTAAATAGAGTTTTAAAAAAAGGAAAGTACTGTGCTATTTTAATGGGTGATACACGAAGAAACACAATGTATCAACCCCTCGCATACAAAGTAATGCAAAAATTTTTAGAGATTGGTTTTTATTTAAAAGAAGATATAATCAAGAGGCAGTTTAATTGTAAAGCAACCGGATTTTGGGTAAATAGGTCAAAAGAATCAAACTTTCTTCTTATTATGCATGAACATTTATTTATATTTAAAAAGTCATAATGTCGTAACATTTGACTTCGTTAGAAAAGTGATCTATAATTAATTTGCTATCTTAACTCGCAGGTAGTAACTACTAGCAGACGCTGTAGTACCGTAGGTTAAATCCTCGGAAAATGTTTAGCAAGTCTAATATTTGAATTACGGTCGATCCACACAGTGGAAATTCATAATTAGTATTGTAAGCATGCGCGAGCGTGTTTTTTTATTACTAATTTGAATAAATATATGAACGATGAAAAAGATAATTTTGGTAAAGTATCAACTTTGTTAAAGTTTCCAGCGCTGTCATTTAGAAGAATAGTTGGTC
>CAINUM010000072.1 GCA_903853785.1 Candidatus Magasanikiibacteriota bacterium | reverse complement strand
CTACTAGACGATGGGCATAACCATATTCATTATCATACCAAGCAATAATTTTTACCAAATCCCCATCTACAACATTGGTAAGTGAAAGATCTACTGTGCATGAACTAGTATTACCAATAAAATCAGTAGATACAAGCGGTTCATTAGTAACCGATAGTACTCCAACAAAACGAGATGTTTTACTGGCTGCAATAAATGCATTATTTATATCTTCTTTAGTTACTTTCCTTTTTAGCACAGCGGTAATATCGGAAAGAGAAACAGTCACGACCGGTACGCGAATTGCCAAACCATCAAACTTACCTACTACACTTTCCATTACCTCACCAACCGCCTTTGCCGCACCTGTAGAGGTAGGTACAATATTTTCGGCAGCTGCACGACCACGACGCAAATCTTTGTGTGGACCATCTTGTAAATTTTGATCAGCGGTATAAGCGTGAATAGTATTTAACATCGCTTTAGCAATACCAAATTTTTCTTCGAGCACGGCCATTACTGGAGCGATACAATTTGTAGTGCAGGATGCATTGTTTATTACTAATGATTTTTCCTTTTTAACTTTTCCACAATTTACTGCACGTACATAAGTTGGTACATCTGTACCTTTAGCGGGAGCAGAAATGATTACTTTTTTAGCACCAGCTTTTACATGTAATTCAGCTCCCACTTTATCTGTAAATCTACCAGTACACTCCATCACCACATCAACTTTTAATTTACCCCATGGTAAAAGTGAAGGATCTTTTTCGGCAAACACTGGTATTTTTTTACCTTTAACAATAATATTTTTTTCATCATAACTAACATCTAAATTATAGCCACGATAAGCGGTATCATATTTTAAAAGATGGGCCAAAGTTTTGGTGTCGGTCAAGTCATTGATACCAACAATTTTAATATACTTATTTGTAAAAGCAGCTTTAAAAACATGACGGCCAATGCGTCCAAAACCATTAATAGCTAAATTCATAAATTTAATATTATTATAAATAAACCCGTTCAATAGATTAATTTTATATTCAATATTATACCGATTTTAACGGACGATAGCAAACACGCATTTTAAATATTCACCTTCGGTAAAAGCAGCTAATTCTGGGTGATCAATGCCGTGTGTAAAGGTCTCGAGCACCTGCACAGTGCGACCAGCACGACCCGCAGCTTCACTTAGCATATAGCGAAAATCTGATAATGAAATATGTTGAGAACAAGAAGCGGTCACCAAGATACCGTTGGCTGGTAAAGCACGAATTGCAGCCTCATTAATTTTTCTATATCCTTGCAAACCTTCGTTGATTTTATGACGATCTTTCACAAAGGCTGGTGGATCTAATACAATTACCTCAAAATCAATCTTGCTAGTTTTTCCGTCCTGATTTTGTTCTGGTTGCAAATATTTCTTTACATCCTCACAGATAAAATCACATTTTTTAAGGTCAAAGCCATTTAATTTCATGTTGGCTTTGGCCAAATCCAAAGCTCCTTGTGAAGAGTCTACACTTACTACTTTTTTAGCACCGGCTCCCATTGCATATGCACTGAAACCACCAGTATAAGAAAAACAATTTAAAACTTTTTTACCTTTACAATATTTTTGCAACGCATTGCGTTTATCACGTTGATCCAAAAAGAAACCAGTCTTTTGGCCATTTATAATATCTACATAAAATTTAACACCGTTTTCCATTATTTCTACTTTTTCTGGTACTTTTCCAGCCAACACTCCCGTACTTGCACCACCTTCTTTTTCACGATTACCAACGTCACTTCGTTCGTAAATTCCCTTTGGTTTCAAAACTTTTGTTAATGCAGAAACAATCTCGTTTTTCCAAGAAGCAATGCCTAAATTGTGAAATTGAACGGACAAATAATCATCATACTTATCAACAATCAAACCCGGTAACAAATCATTCTCGCTATTTACCACGCGATATGAATTTGTTTTTTTGTCTTCAACTAATTCCTTGCGCACCTCATACGCAGCTTTAATCCTTTTAACAAAAAACGATTCGTCTATTTCGTCTTTCTCATCCCAACTCCACAAACGCACTGCAATCTGAGCATAGGAACTAAAATATCCTTGTGCTAAGAAAAAATTTCCCTCATCGTAAAGTTTTATCGGTGTACCGCTTTTGATACCATCTGGAATATTTTTTAACGCCCCAGAAAATACCCAAGGATGGCGACCGCGAATTGGCCCAACGCGCTTTGTTAGCACGGTAAGTTTTTGCATATATATAATGTTAGTGATTATAAATAATCTTGAATTATTATGATTTGTAATTACTGGAAACAACGAAAAAATTAATATCGCCGTATATACTAGCGAATTCATTAAATTTTACCTTAATTTATATAAAAAAACAACCCCACTATAATCGGGGTTGTTTAAATGAAGAAGTAGTGAATTTTCGCTTAGCGCAGACTATTTAATACCTCTCTAGTCTTTGGCCCAAACGAACCGTTTGCTGGGGTGATGTTATTGGCTTTTTGGAATGCTTTTACTGCCTCACGAGTGGCTGCGCCAAATTTTGTGGTAAAGTCTGGATATGTGAAATATCCTAACTCTTTTAGAGCTACCTGAAGTAGTTTAACATCGTCGCTAAACATGCCGGCTGAAAGATTCTTTTTGAAGATAAACTTGTTGTTTGTATCTGGAGTGGAAACCAGTGAGGCTTCTGGGACTGCGTCTACGGTTGGGTTATTAAGTGCATTGAGCACTTCTCTTGTCTTTGCCCCCACCATTCCATTTACAGGTGATATGGCATTGGCCTTTTGAAATTTCTTTACTGCTTCAACGGTATACGGTCCAAACGTGTTTGTTAATTTTGGATAAGTATAATATCCAAGTTGTTTTAATATTATTTGTAGTTGTTTGACATCATTGCTAATTGAACCAGATGATAAATTTTTCTTGAACGTGAAATTGGTTGGTGTGGCCAGTACGGGTGAAGCTACTTCTGCTGTTGTTTTTTCAGATGAAGTTGTGCTTTCTAGTAATTTTATTTCACTTGAAATAACTTTCACACCGCCTTGAGCTGTTCTAAATTTAACATAGAGTTTTTTGTATCCTGCGCCGGCAGACAATTTCCATTTCTTTGTTTTTGAATATGTTTCAAAAGAAGAGCCTGGAAAATCTGCTGATTCTGAAATAGCCATTGTTTTTGCCTCTGGAGAATTGAAGTGCAGAATTACATCACGAGAGATAGTGGTTAAATCAAAATTATTGATAGCAAATTGTAAATCAGCGATTGAAATAATCACTAGATTTACAGTTTTGTTTTCGGAATTAATAGAACTTAATTTTACACGAATATCGTTTATTTTATCTTCGTTGGTGTCTAATACTTTTTCTTCGTTTATCTTGAGCGTAAAAGTAATTGGGGTAGATTCGATAGTGAAAGTCGCTTGATTCTTTGTTAAATCTATTTTGTTTACTTTCACTCTATGAATTGTATTACCAATTTTAACTTCAACAGAACCATTAACAGAAAAAGTTTGTTCTAAAATTGTAGGTGCAACTACGATAGGTGCTACTGGGGCAGCTGGTGCAGGAGCAGAACCACCGCTGCTTGATGAAATAATTTGATTTTGAGTCTGACTATATACGGCAAATTTGGTAAAGTGTCTTGTCCAAATTACCAAATCAGATCCAGAAGTAATTTTACAATCAGCGTTAGCAGACATTAAATCATTAGTTGTCTGTGTATCATCAGCACAAGTTGAAGAAATTTTAGTAAACGTTGATCCGCGATAATATCCAGCCAATTTCCCAGCCATATTTGGGATAAGAATCCTAGCGGCTTTACTTAGATACAAAGCAACATCGCCATAACCAATTTCAACTACACCAGAAACTGTAGCTGTATAACCAGAATCTGAAACATTACCAACCGAGGAATTTGCTTGAACTGTCGGCAACGTAAACACACCATCCCAAGAACCGCCGGCAGTAACGACCGTACCAGAAGACATTGAGAATTGAATTGTACCCAAAGTAGTGCTCAAATCTGAAGAAATAGGACCGGGTAATGTGGCCACATTACCGGAAGTAAGCGCAGAAAAATCTAAAACAGAATTACTGACGTCCGAAGAAACGGTGACTGTGGTTGTGGCAGTATTAGCACTTGTAATAGTAGTAGTAGGTGCTATTGCAGTTGGTGCCGAAACTGTAACAAATGTCACATCCGAACCATAGCTTGTACCAACTTCATTAGTCACAAATGCTTTGTAATGATAAGGTGTGGCTGGAGTAAGCAAATCAATCGAAGTGCTAAAAGTACCTATACTGAAACTTCCATTTGAAGTACTGGTCGTACCATAACTTTCTGAAATGCCATAGATAAAACCTCTAGCTAAAGTACTAACACCACCAAGCGAAGTCAGATTTCCGTTAAAAGCAACTGTAGATGTAGATATACTGCTGGCTACAAAAGTTTCAACTGAAGGCAGTGAAGCCAACGTGATAGTAGTATCAGAAGCAATACTGCCGGAATATGTAGAGGTATTACCTGCATTCTGAGCTTGAACATTAAATACATAACTTGTATTTGGCAACAAACCAGATAAATTTGTTGTGGTAGCAGCTACGATAATTATAGGTGAAAAACCATTATTACCAGTAACACGATAATTTGTAGTATCGGTATTTTCATTTGCATTCCACGACAATGTAAGTGATGTGTCTGCCACGTTTGAAACTACCGGTAAAGTTGGAACGGTCGAAGAAGTGTAAAATGATGTTGTCAAAGGAGATGATGTAGACACACCTTCAACAGCAGAACTTAAACGAACAAATATTCTTTTATTTGGACTAATTCCATTTAATGGGAAACTCGAAGCTGAAATCGAAGTTGTAGCAGAAAAACCATAATCTACTCCATTCAACGAGAATTCTAAGAAAAATATATTTTCACTACCACCAACACCCTTTGTCCAATTTATGAGAGCAGAACTAGTTGTAATATCTGATACCAAAAGATTTGATGGTATAACCGGTGACGAACCTACAACAGATAGGGTTGTCGTTGTACCAGATATGACATTAGAATATGTACTTGTATTTCCTGCATTTTGTGCTTTTACATTAAATGTGTAGGATGTGTTTGGAGATAACACACTACTATCTACATTTAGCGTGTTAGTAGTTACGGTAGTGCTCGCCGAACCAACGCTAATGTGATAGACCGTACTACTAGGATTATTATTAGTACCCCAAGTCAAAGTCATGGAGGAGGTAGACACGTTTGAAAACACTAAATTTATTGGGGCGGAAGAAGATGTGTAAAAGGAAGATAAAGCAGCTGTAGAGGTCGAAACACCAGTCAATATGGAATATACTTTAGCAACATAATGATGATTGGTATTTGGGAGATGATCAATAGTGGTGGATGTTTGACTCAAAGAAACAGTGTTTCCTCCCAATAAAGTATCACCACCGTTACTATAAATCTCAAAAGCAAAAGCATCTTCGTTACCACCATTACCTTGTGTCCAACTTAATAGGACACTGCTGGTTGTATTTTCGGTAATAGTCAATCCTACTGGTGTGGCTGGAGATCCCCCAACTGACAAATTCATACTGGTATCAGAAACTTTTAAAGTACCATTAGCCTGTACATACGCCACTGCCATTTTATGACTACTATTATTATAAACGCCAGAAACATTTGTAGTTTGAGAAAGAGAATTGTCTAGTCCACCAATAACCCAGGTGCTAGTATTGAATCCATATCCAAGCCCAAATTCATTACCTGCTCCAACAATTATAGGAGTAGTTCCATAGAAAAACAAATCTGTTGCTCTTTGCGCAATACTGGTAATCTGCCAATGAACATCACTGGCTATTGTGGAAGTTGTCCAACCGCCTAAGCCATTACTTACACTGTACATTAAAGATGAAGTGGTATCGAACGGTTGATCTTGACCAGGATTTGTAATTTCCGAAGGCAAATAATATGTAAACGCCGGTGTATAATTGCTATCTAAATCAAAACCAACCATTTGAGCATAATACAATTCCATTGGACCATAAACCACATGAGTAGCAGCTGTCGATGTCGCCCAAGAAACTGCATCTGAAGATGTAGCGTATACTATATTATATGCACCAGGAGAAGTTGAGACAGTATTGTAATAACCAAAATGAAATACGTGTGATCCAGCACTACCAGTAACTTTCCCACGAATGAATTCTCCATCCAAATTTATAGTCTGACTATCAGACCAACTACCACTTTTACCATTATTACTGGAAGTGGCTATCATTATGGCTTGCCCATTAGTATCATAGAAAAGTGCTATAAAATTGGAAGTTTTTGAAAAATCCAAAGACGGTCTACGTCTTGAATCGTTTAACGAAAGACCGCCTGCAGCTGTACTTGTTGCCCAAGTCCCAGAAACGCCATATGTTGATGAAGCAAACCAAATTTTATCAGTACCGGTAGCATAAATAACCGCACCAAAATATCCACCAATATTATTATATTGTAAGTCAAAAAGTCCATAGTCAGGCTTTCCATTACCAACACTAGGATATATACCAACGCCAAATACATCATTTGGCTGACTCCAACTCCCTGCACTTCCATTGGTGGAAGTTGTAAAAAATAAATGATATGAACCGTCCGCCGTTGAGCTGGTAAAACCTAAATTATAAACACCATTTACCAACAATAATTTTGTTTTGGAATCTGTGTTTACGACTGGCAAATTTCCATTCCAACCTCCCAAATCAGAACTGCCTTCCATGGCAATATAGAAAGTTTTGTTCATACTGCTTAAATTGTCAGTAGTACTGGACGCCGATAACCCAGCATAAGCATTAGCAGTAACGGTATATGGATTGAAACCACCAACATTTGGATTGTTTGGTGAGCTACTAGTCATCACCCATGAGATCATCGGATTATATGGAGTAAAACCATCACCACTGGAAGTTGTATGAACTGTAAATGACGGCAAACTATTTAATGGTACAAAATCGACGCCAACCCCACCAACTGGAGCACCGTTGTTGGTCACATACGCTCTTCCAGTATACGCTATATCAACTTCGCTATTTCCCACCACCGAACTCGAAGCCGTATTAAAAGTAGAATTCAAAAGGTAATTTCTCGTGAGTGCATCACTGCTAGAATAGACATCATATAGTAAATTACTAGAAAAAACAGTGCCCGACGCAACGTTTTCTGTGGAACTCCCCTCAAACCAAATACCATATTTATTGGCGGTAGATATTACATTTTCTACCGTATTATTGTTGGAATTAATTAATTTTACGCCAGCCACATTTGTAGTTGTGAAACTCAAGCTTGGAGGATTTGTAGAAATAGTACTAGAGACTGAAAGACCTGCCGCAATAATTGCAGCAGAATTATAGGTAAACTCTCCATTGCTGTAAGTAAAAGCATTGTTAACCCACACGTCAGGAAAATTATTATCGCAAGCCGCACCAAAAGCAGCTGAACTTGTAATATAACCATCTGGAACCCAAACTGTACTACCAATAACCAATGCTAAATTCCAGGATGTTGTAGTAGCGTTAACTATAGAGGTTACGTTTGCATTTGAATTTAACCACTGCCAATTTCCCGGATTGCATACTGGGCTGGAATATACGGCAGAATACCCATCTGGCAACCCTTTACCAAAATTACTACTTTTATTATATGTTTGCCCACCATGAACAAACATGGAATTGGTCAATGTATAAAGCAATTCAGAAGAAGATGCATTTTGAACTAACAAATCTTTTATGGTTGAATTTTCAAATCCATTCAAAGTAATACCAGAGCCTGAGCCGGTATTATTAAAAATCGTAGTCGCACCAGCGCCAGACACAGTTATGCTGCTAGTTGCCAATGTAGTTGTATTTATAACTATTGGGTCGAAAGTACCAGCAGCAAATTCCAAAGTATCCCCACTTTTCAAAAAGTCTACATTTCCACCAAGCTGACTATTAATTATATCTTTCGTAGAATAATCTATAACACCGCTCTGTGCGACATGTATCGTAGTACGACGAACAGCAGAATATGCACCAATACTAGAACTAATATTAGAACTAAAATATGTACTAAATGGAGTTGGATAAAGATCATCCGTACTGTCCACATTAAACAGACGCAAAATAGGATCAACACCATAGAGTGAATTACCACCCTCTGACAAGGTCAAATGTTCGGTCCCTACATCAGATGGATCTATTTTAATACCATATTTACTGTTTGGGTTAGCTTGACCATCACCAGCTTGACTATTATTTTCATAATTGTAAAAACCATCGTGATCTGAATATAAATGTACGATCTCTCCACTAGTATTTTTTAAATGAAAACCGTCCGCATTACTATTTGAACTTGATGTATTGTAAAAAAGGTTATATGTTGATGTGACGAATACACCAAAACCATTTGCGTTCAAAAATACAACGGGATATGAATCACCACTACCGTCAGGACTAGCGCTGATTCCATAAAACGTATTATGGGTCAACAGAGAACTTTGTGGAAAATAATTAATAGCAACAAATGCATTGCTGCTATTGCTGAAGTTAAAATAATTATGATTAATATTTATATTTTGAACTGAATAATTATTACCATGGCCACCAATAAAATTAGCCATTCCACTAAACGTTACAGAATTAGTTAAATGAAAGGTATTACTGGAAATCTCAATATTTGAAATATTTGCAGTAAAAGCGCTAAGGTTTATTGAACTGTTACTATACGATAATTCAAAATCGTTTCCACTGATCGTAACATTATTACTATTTACCAAAGAAAGTGAGGTGCCACTATTAAATGAAGTGAAAACCCCGTCTATCAGATGAAATGTATTGTTTGTTACTAATCCAGATGAGACATTTTCCAAAAATAGACCATTCAATCCGGAATTTCCAGAAATTATCGGTGAGGTCACTACTTGTCCCACCATTTCTTTTAAATATATGGTTGAAGAACCTGTAAAAATATTATCTGAAATATTAATGTTGCTTGATGCTCCAGATGCATTGATCGCAATATTTCCAAAAGTACAATTATTGATAGAAAGACCACTGACACCGAATGCAATTTGTAATTGTAATTGCGTGCTACTTACGACACTAAGGTTTACATTAGAGTCGCAATTTAAATTTCTACTTAATTCAAAATTTCCTGCAAAATCAGTACTCGTGGCATTGTAATTTGATTTAACATTTATAGTATCACCTGTTATGGATGCATTTTGAGCGTTGGTAATTGTAGTAAACGCGCAACCCGACGAACAAACTGAATACGTAGTTGCACTCGCCTGCCCCACATTCACCCCAAACATTGCAAACAAAAAAACGCCGACAAAGAGCGTTGATGTAATAATATTTTTCTTAAAATTAATTTTTTCAATCCAATTAATCCAGTAGCTTATTTTAAACATAAAAAATTTGAAATATTTTAATACATTATATGATTACATTATAACACAATTCAAACATTATATCTTGTGGGGGGGGGTGGCTTATCCACAACTAAAACAACCCTCTTTTTGAGAGGGTTGTTTTGAAATTTTTTTTGTTTTTTTATTTCAATTGTTCCGCTACTTCGTCTGCAAAGTTCTTGACTACTTTTTCAAAACCTTCACCAAGTTCAAAGCGAGTAAAACGCACCAATGTGGCACCGTTGTCTGCCAACAATTTTTCAATCTTGATTTCTTCGTTTTTGATAAATGGTTGTTCTACCAAACAAACTTCTGCATAGTATTTATCCAATTTACCTTTAACGATGTTTTCAATCATGTTTTCTGGTTTGCCTTGTTGTTTTAGCTGATCAATATAGATTTCTCTTTCTTTCTCAACCAAAGCTGGGTCGATAGAAGTACGATCGAGACATTTTGGATTTGTAGCTGCAATATGCATTGCTACATCAGTACCAACAGTGGCGTTTCCACCGGCTAGTTCCAACATGATACCAATCTTCTTTCCATGTAGATAAGTAGCAACCAAACCATCGGTCTGGTAGCGTACAAATCTGCGGATGGAAATTTTTTCTCCCAATTTTAAACCAAGCTCACCAACGGCTTCAGTAATAGTTTCACCAGAAGTCAATTTTAAAGAGTTCAACGCAGCTTCATCAGCTGGATTCTCTTTGGCAACCAAACCAACTACTTCGTTGGCAAACTTTATAAAATCTTCACTGCCAGAAACAAAATCTGTTTCGCAGTTCACTTCCACCAAAGCGCCAGTTTTACTATCTGAACTTAAACTTGCAACCACAACACCCTCACTGGCAACTTTATCTGCGCGTTTAGCAGCCTTTAAAATACCTTTTTTACGTAAAAGGTCGGCGGCTTTTTCCATGTCGCCTTCGGCTTCAACCATCGCATTTTTACAATCCATCATACCAGCGCCAGTGGCGGCGCGGAGTTTGGCGATATCAGCTGCTGTTATTGACATATAATGTAAGGATTAAATCCCCGCTTTCACGGGAATAAAAATAATTTAGATACTAGATTCTTTTGTCATTGCACGACGTTCCTTTTTTACAACTGGTTTAGCATCTGCAGCTTTTGCTGGTGCTTTTTCAGTTACAGTTTTTTCTACATAAGCAGGTTTTACTTCTGCTTTTTTGAAGTCTTTTTCTTGAGCAATTTTATTCTTTTCCCAATCTGCCTTTCCTTCGTTGATAGCTTCAGCCATCAAATCAGAAATAACTCTGATTGAATTTACAGCATCATCATTTGCAGGAATAACAAAAGTTGCTTGATCTGGATTTACATTTGTATCACACACACCGATAATTGGTACATTTGTGCGCAAACCTTCGTTTACAGCAGTCTTACAAACGCGCATATCAATAATATACATTGCGTCTGGCATCTTGTCTAAATTTGTCAAACCAGCCAAATAGCGATCCATTTTAGCTACTGATTTTACCAAATCAATTTGTTCTTTTTTAGTATATTTTTCAATTTCACCACTAGCAATCTGTAATTTTAAATTCTTGTATTTCTTAATACGTTGTTTTGTTTCATCAAAGTTGGTAAGCAAACCACCAATCCAGCGTTCAGTCAAAAATGGCATTCCACAACTTTCAGCAGCTGCTTTTACCAATGGCTGAGCTTGGCGTTTAGTTCCTACAAACAAAACAGTTTTTCCGGTTGCAGCCAATCCTTTGACGTAAGCCAAGGCTGTCTCCAACTGTTCTACAGTGCGTTCCAAATCAACGATATGAACACCATTACGAACGCCAAAAATATATGGCTTCATTTTAGGGTGCCAGCGTGATTTCTGATGGCCGAAGTGCATGCCGGACTTTAGTAAGTCCATCATGGATGGGATCTGTGTCATATTTTCCTTATCTTCCCTATTAAGGGAGTTATTGCCTCTTCGCTCTCACCCACCGAGTGGTCGGGGGAGGAAAAAAAGTGAGCGAATGAGTGATTAAAAGATGGTCGGATTATATACTAACTGCGCTGATTAGTCAAGTTTTAATTCAAAATCAAGGCTAAGGGTCTAGGGTGTTGACTTTTTTAGATAATCTGCTATAATTCTAGCCATATTAAGAAAAACCATCTTTTTTAATAAAACCTTTTTAAAATCAAATTTTAAAACTATGAAAAAGAAGATTCATCCAGAATATAACGAAGACTGTGTAGTATCCTGCGCTTGTGGCAAGACTTTTACCACTGGCAGTACTATGAAAGAAATCCGCGTTGAATTATGCAACCAATGCCATCCTTTCTATACTGGAAAACAGAAATTTGTTGATACTGCCCGCCGCGTAGAGAAATATCAAGAAAAAGTTAGTAAAGTTGCTGCTGCAGCCGCTGGTCGCAAAGGCAAAAAAGTAAAGAAGGCTGAATCCGCCGCTAAAAAAGTTGCAAAAAAAGCAGCTAAAGCTTAACAATTCCAAAAACAGACCATTTTAGCTTTTTTGCTTTGGTCTGTTTTTTTGTATAATTATCCAAAATAAGCTATATTAGAAGCTCCTAATACAATCGGTATGATTCAAAAATACATTGATATTAAAAATAAATACATCAAATTAGAGGCGGAACTGCAAGATCCGGCCATTCTTAACGATTCCAACAAACTTAAAGAAGTATCTCAAGAATATAGTGAGCTGCAAATTGTTAAAGATAAAATCTTTGATTTAGAAAAATCGGAAATCGACTTGGCTCAATCTGAAAAAATGATCCTTACTGAAACTGACGAGGAAATGAAACAACTCACTCAAAGTGAAATCGAAGAATTAAAAACGAAAATTTCGTCTTTGGAAGCCGAACTATCCGAAATGACTCGTCCTCACGACCCGATGGATAAGAAAAATGTGATTGTGGAAATCCGTGCAGGTGTGGGTGGTGATGAGTCTGCTTTATTTGCCGCCGAATTATTCCGGATGTATTCACGCTACGCGGAAAAAAAGGGATGGAAAGTAGATATTATTGATATCAACCGAATTGGAATTGGTGGTTATAAAGAAATTATTTTTTCTATCAAGGGCCATTATGTTTACAAAGATTTAAAATACGAAATGGGTGTACATCGTGTGCAGCGCGTTCCTGATACAGAGAAAGCAGGACGCATTCACACCTCTACTACTACCGTAGCAGTGATGCCTGAAATTGACGAGGTTGAATTTAAAATTGAAGCCAAAGATTTACGTATCGATACATTTTGTGCCGGTGGAAACGGCGGACAAAGTGTTAATACTACCTACTCCGCAGTACGTATCGTTCATATTCCTACAGGAGCAATTGTACAATGTCAGGATGAGCGATCACAAACTGCCAACAAAGACAAAGCGATGAAAGTATTGCGTTCTCGTCTATATGAGATCGAAAGAGAAAAACACGAAAAAGAAATGTCTGATAAGCGTAAATCACAAATTGGTACTGGCGATCGCAGTGAAAAAATTCGCACATACAATTTTCCTCAAGATCGTATTACCGATCACCGCATTCACCAAAACTGGAACAACATCAATAATATTTTAGATGGTGAGCTAGAACAAATCACCCTCGCTTTACGTGAAGAAGACTACAAAGAAACAGACAATGTTTAATCTTTCTATAAAAAACATTCTAAAAAAACCAACTACTGAAACTGATTTGTTGTTGGCAAATATTATTCACAAAGATAAGGTTTTTGTACTCACCCACCCAGAATACCAGCTTGATTTATTTCAATACTGGTATTTTATTTATTGTTTATTTTTGTTAAAACAGGGATATTCGGTAGCAACAATAATTCATAAAAAAGAATTTTTTGGGATTGAATTTTTTGTAAATAAACATGTTTTAATCCCCCGCCCTGAAACAGAACTGATAGTAGAAGAAGTATTATCTGAGATTGAAAATTCTGCAAAAAAAATATTACTGATTGACGTTGGAACTGGCTGTGGTTGTATACCTATTTCTATTTTAAAAAATAATGAAATAAACCTTTCAACAATTGCCTTAGATATTTCTAATTTGGCATTAAAAGTAGCAAAAAAAAATATTGCTAAACACAATGTAAAAATTGAATTAATACAAAGTAGTTTAATGACAAAAATACTCGGTCGTGACTATAAAACTTTTGATGAAATTATTATTACCGCAAATTTACCCTATCTCACATCTGACCAGGTAAAACACGAACCAACCATACAAAAAGAACCGCTAATAGCTTTAGTGGCAGACGAGGAAGGTTTAGCTTTATATCGTCAACTCCTAGCCCAAATATCAAAAATTTTTTACAACAAAAAACTCCTAATATTATTTGAGATCGACCCAACCCAAAGTCAAAAAATTATAAATTTGGCAAAAAAATATTTGCCAAATTGCAAACTAAAAATAATAAAAGATTTGGCTGGTTTAGATCGAATACTAAAAATATCC
Organism: Candidatus Magasanikiibacteriota bacterium; assembly: GCA_903853785.1. Classification (GTDB taxonomy): domain Bacteria; phylum Patescibacteriota; class Patescibacteriia; order Magasanikbacterales; family GWA2-37-8; genus CAIOJG01. The sequence goes on along the minus strand of CAINUM010000072.1, from coordinate 6,080 downwards.
ACCTGATTAAGTGGATATTTTTATATTTATATCTTTGGGCACAATTTGTATCCAAATCTTCCCAGGTTTTAATTTTTGTTCTTGTCCTGCATTGTCGTAAAACCTCGTTCTTCCGTTATCTTTTTTCCAAACACCTCGGATCATAATACCGTCTCGCAAAAGACGCATATCCCCTTGTCCACTTGTAGTAATTTCTTTGCGACCGTAATCGTCTACAACTACAGATTTTACATATTGAATTACTATACTATCTGCTAATAAATTGATACCTTCTTCATTCATTGCAACACCATTAATTAATCGGTGGTAATTTTTCTGATTACCATCATAGGTCCAGCCAACAGCATAATCTAAAGTATAATCAATAGAAATATTTTTAACCTGCTCCGTGCTAGTAGTCGAAATTTCACCAAACAACCAGCCATTATTAAAGAATTTTTTACTACTCTCTCGTTTTGTTAGTATTTTATTCCACTTTTCACTATTAGTGTATAAATTGTGAGGAGCTATTTTATTTGTATCTCGCCAATAATAATCACCGTTTGTCATTTCGTTGAGATCAAAAACCGGTCCTTTTTTTAACCTCTCCAAAGCTTCGGGAGAGCCACCGCAATGCATGTACAATCCATCATATTCTTCAATCCAATCTATAAAATACGGTCGAGCGCTTCGAACTGGGCCGATCTTATCGATATTTTGTTCGCTATCATAAATAGCAAAATACCGTGTTATTCCACCCTCAGCCGGTGCTTCGTATACTATCTTTGCGGCCAACAAACCACTTTGAGGTCTAGCATCATTATGGTTATCAATCATAATACCTACAACCGACGATTTCATCTTCTCTGTACTACTTACAGGCATTCCATTCAACGAACTATAATACATCGGCTGCAAAACAACTGGATTTATGGTAGGATTTTTTTTGTTAAATTCGATTAAATAAAAAGAAATTGCCAATATTAAAATTATAAAAATAAATATTGCAAAATAAATTTTAAAACCTATTCTTTTTTTATTCATAACAGCCATATTATATCATAAAATAAAAATCCCCGCTTGAATGCGAGGATTAATATTTTTGAAAAAATTATTTCTTTTCAGCTGGTTTCTTTTCTTCAGCTTTCTTTTCACCAGCGGCGCCTTCAGCAGCACCTTCTTCTTCTTTCTTCTTGCCGGCTGATTCGATCTTGTTAACATCCAAATTCTTACCAGCGTCTTCCATAGCTTTGATTTCATCATCAGTCATCGCAGCAATTACTTTCACTACCAAAGCATCTGCGTGTGGTACAACCACCTTCAAACCTTCGGATAAAACTAAGTCTTTAACCTTAACCATATCTTCGAAAGTTTTCAAAACACTCAAATTAACCTCAATAAATGAAACCAAATCTTTTGGTAAACATTCAACGGTAACTTGAGATAGGTTTTGAACCAATGTACCGCCCATTGCTTTTACTGCCAATGCTTCACCGATGAAGTGCAATACCACTGGGGCTTGCATCAATTTGTTCATGTCGATTCTGCGTAAATCTACGTGAGTAGGAGTATCTTTAACTGGATCGCGTTGTACTTCGTGTACCAATACTTTACCAACGTTTTTTCCGTCAATTTCCAAATCAATCAAACTGGAATCGCCAGCTAGTTTATAAAGTTTCAAAAAATCACCGTAAACTAAATCCAAAGATACAGTATCGTTTCCTGCACCATAAGTAACAGCTGGAAGTTTTCCTTGTTCACGAGTTTTCTTTCCCTTGATAGTGCGGGTCACCGCTTGCAATAAATATGCCATATCTTACAAATTTAATTTATGATTAATAATTTTTTTGAATAAATTGATAACCGCTTATTATTTCATCTACTGTTAGCGGTGCTGTTTTATAAAGTTGTTTGGCGTCATTAAAGTTGAGATCCGTTACCATTCCAACTGAACTAAGACCCTGGCCCATGATTACAATCATGGCAATAAAATTACTGGAACATTTACCACAAGTAATGTGAACCAAATTGGCCGCATCTTGTTTGGCAAACAACTTCGCCCGATTTTCTTCATAACGATGATTGCAAATCGGACAATGACCAATGAATTTTAGTGCTTCGAGCCAAGATTCGCCTCGATTATTTTTGGCTAACATAAACAGCAATATAATAAACAAAAAACGAATAAATGTCAAGTCTCTACCCCTGTTTACTACCATTCTGGACATCTTTTGAGGTAGTACGGACAAAATAGACAGAGACGAGGACTACCAACAAGGTTACAAGCAAAGCATATGTTAATTTAGCCCAAACAGAGCTATTGTGTTGAGGAAAAACCTCTTCAATTAAGGCTTTTATAGCCTCATTCCAAGCCAAACCAGCCACAAAACCGAAAGCAGCCAAGATTAAATCCATACTCTTTTGGCGAACTTCTTGCCTAAATTGTAGTCCTTCTGACTTGATTTTGTTAATGTCTACCATATAATATTACATTCTACATTAAATATGATTTTTAACCAAATATACCGCCACTATCCCTGCGGTCTCCCCACGTAAAATAGTTTCCCCCAAATTCGCAACCTCACACTTTGCCTCTTTCGCTTGCTTGATCTCACTATCACTCCAGCCACCTTCAGGCCCAATAAATACAGTCAACATATTTTCAGTAGTATTTACTTTAGCAAAACTCTCTCCTGACGGATCAAAAAGAACCGCTTTTCCATTTTTAATTTTAAGGGCTTCTTTAAAAGATAGTGTGCTGTGTAATTTTGGCAATGTTTGGCGCTCACTCTGTTCGGCTGCTTCTTTAATAATTTTTTGCCAACGCTTTTCATTTGATCCAATTTTAACCGTTCTTTCAGAAATGAGCGGAACGATTTCATCGACACCCACCTCTACCGCTTTTTGTAACAACCATTCGAAATTATCTCGTTTAAGGATCGCGGCACACAAAACCACATTTCTACCAATATTTTTTGGTGGTAAAAGTTTTATTACAGAAAACTTAATATCTTTTTTATCCATTTGTCTTAAAGTTGCGATTACTGCTTTCCCCTCACCATCACATAACACAACTTCTTCTCCGATATTTATTTTCAAAACATCTTTAATCTGATGGATCATTTCAGAATCATGAGAATTTACCGATGTGTCGCTCCAATTAAATTGACCTATAAAATAATGTCTTTTTGACATATTAATTTTTTATTTTCCTTTGTAAACGATTGAAAGCGATTGCAAATCGATGAGCCTCATCGCGTACTTGAATTAACAACTTTTTATTTTCTTTAATCCAGTTTTTGATTTCGTCGGATTCAGCGACTACAAAAAAATCATTTCTTTTTCGCTCAGATCCTTTAGCGATACCAACAATTGGGGTTTTTATACCAGCGTTTCGCAAAACAAATTTGGCTTTATTTACTTGTGGCAGTCCACCGTCGATCAAAAATATTTCCGGCATCATCCACTCTTCGTGCTTCAAACGGCGATTTAAAACTTCCTCCAAACAATCCACATCGCTTTGTCCAGGTACTGTTTTGATTTTAAATTTGCGATATTGACTTTTCACTGGTCCAACTTCATCAAACACCACCATACTGCCAACCTTATCACTACTACCCAAATTTGAGATATCGTAACCTTCTATTCTTTTTACTATATTTCCACTTGTAAATATTTTATCTTTCAAAAAACTATCGTTTAGTAAAGCAATATCTTGAATTTTTTGTAAATGATAAATTTGGTTTCTAAGCCGAGTAGCCTCCTCAGAGTTTTGTTCTTTTGAAGCAATCATCATTTCTTTTTCAATCTTTTTTAACAACAATTTTTTTTGACCACCCAAAAATAAACAAAGCGGACGAATTACTTTGGCAAAATAATCTTTTGGCGAAATTTCACCAGTACAGACCCCCAAACACTGCCCAAGTTGATAATAAAAACATGGTCGTTTGGCGTTTGGTTCACATTGAGAAAAACCAAAAATTTTACGCAACAGCTTCAATGCTTCTTTGGTGTTTAGACCTGGATAAGGACCAAATAAATATTTATATTCTTTTTTCTTTTGTGCGGTCAATTCGTGTTGGCGAACAGTCAAAACCTTTGGAAATTTATCTTTGCTAATACCTATAAAATTCCAACTTTTATCATCGCGCCATTGAATATTATATTTAGGGCGATATTTTTTAATATAACACCCCTCTAAAATTGCCGCTTCCAAAGCTGAATCTGTAATCTCCGTTTTAATATCTATCACCTCGTGAATCATTTCTTCAATCGGACGAGGTGACTTTTTGCCAGCAAAATAACTTCGAACTCTACTTTTTAGAGATGAGGCTTTGCCTACATAAACTATCTCTTTTTTGGAATTATAAAAAATATATACTCCTGGTACATCTAGCAAATCATTTAATATTATCTTTATCTTTGACTCCATATTATACGTATATTAGCAGAATATGGTGTTAAAAACAAGCTTATATATGGTGTTTAACAATATGCAATATTTGTAGAGCTTACCTGCTTAATGATACAATACAGCCGTAAAAAATTTATAATAAATATGCTTCAAATATTGATGGTTATTCTTCCGCTTTTTCTCATTATATTAATGAGTGCTATTTTACAAAAAATTCATTATATCGGAGACCACTGGTCCGAAGTATTAAATGAATTTGCTCTTAAAATTGGATTGCCAGTATTACTATTCTCCGCACTTTCCAAAACCCCTTTTTCATTTGCGAACCAAACGCAGATTATTATTATAAATTCAGTTTTTATTTTAGGTGGTTTTCTCCTTGCTTTTCTGATCGGAAAAATTCTACGTCTAAAAAAGGAAGCTTTTAGAACACTCTTTATCTGTCTTGGTTTTAGCAACGTAGCCTATCTCGGCTTTCCAATATTAACACAAATATATGGAGAAAAAGTTCTTCCTACCGCCAGTTTAATTGTAGCAATTTATTTATTTTGGTTATTCACAGTAGGAATTGGATATTTGGACTATTCAATTGATAAAAATAAGAAGACGGCTTTAAAAAATATTTTTAAAAATATTTTCAAGAACCCACTTTTAATTTCAGTATTACTGGGTATTGTAGTAGGAAGTACACAAATAATCCTGCCGTCTGTGTTACTAAAATCGCTAGACATGATTACAGCTTCTGTCACACCTACAGTTTTGATAGTAATCGGCTTATTTATTGGAAAATCTAAAATTGGAAAACTCAAATCTTGGATTCCAGTTTTAATATTCTCAATTTTTATACTTACTGTATTACCGGCTTGTTTTCATTACGGCCTAAAAGCACTCGGTTTTAATCCTAGTGAATTGTCTAGTTCTATTATTCTTTCGGCTATGCCGCTTGCTATCACTCCGTTTGCGTTAGCAGACAAATATAATTTGGACAAGGATTTTATTGCTCGCTCAATCGTGATGAGCACTGTCCTTTCTGTATTAACTTTACCATTTTGGATATCTCTATTAAGTAAATAAACTATCTGATAATTAAATATGGAAATCTTGGATATTGTAGATGAGAACGACAATGTCGTCGGCACCGCCACCAGAGCTGATATTTATAAGAAATATTTATGTCACCGCATCATACATGTTTTAGTGTTTAATGATGCGGGCAAAATGATACTACAAAAAAGAAATTCCAACCTATCGTTTTGCCCAGACCACTGGTCGACAGCTGCAGGTGGTCATGTTGGCACTGGAGAAACCTACGAACAGGCTGCTTTGCGCGAATACAAAGAAGAACTTGGTGCTACCAGTGACTTAGAATTTTTAGGAAAGATTTTTTTTCAAACCGACAGCACCAATGAATTTTTTGCTGTATTTAAAACTCAATTTAACGGACCCTTCAACCTAAATCCAGACGAGGTGTCAGAAATAACCGCCTTTGAAATAAACGAGATAAAAGCTATGATAAAAAACGGTGAGAAGTTTCACCCAGAATTAATTTTTATAATAAATAACTATTTTTAAAATATGGACAACATTACCTACCTAAGACAATTCCGCATTTTTAATTACGCTATATTTGATCTAGTAGTTTCTTTTATAGGTATTTACCTGCTTGCACCATTATTATCCAAATTAT
>CAINUM010000071.1 GCA_903853785.1 Candidatus Magasanikiibacteriota bacterium | reverse complement strand
ATATATTCAGAAAAAAATATAAAAAAAGATAAGTTTAATCGCTACGTCGCTATTAGTTTGATAATAATGTTTCTATTAGGTTGGCTCATTACGAATTACTTAGGCAAAATCGCTTTTAATGAAATTGATTATAAGGATCAAGAATTTTCGACTCTATTGACTGGGGATATGAGTCGTTTTTTGATAGGAGTACAAGACTTATCCCAGTTATTGTCAGGGTCTCCAAGTGTTATTCAGTTGCTGCAAGATGAAAATCCGGAAAATTTAGAGGCAGCAAATTTAGTTTTGGATCGCTATAAAAATACTGCCGACATTGATATTACTTTTATAATTAATCGAGATGGCACTGTAGTGGCCAGTTCGAATCGTAATTCTGCGGAAAACCTGGTTGGAAATAATTATATTTTTAGATCATATTTTTCAGGAGCAATGGCGGGTAAGCAGTCTTCAATGTTTGCTTATGGAATAACTACAAAAAAACCTGGTTATTTTACCGGTACCCCAATCAGAAACAATAATGGTGAAATTATTGGTGTAGTAGTAGTAAAAGGAAGTTTAGTTAAAATTGCAAAAAATTTATATAAAGATGGAGTGATGTTATTGGTAGATCCAGCAGGTGTAGTGTTTATATCGGCAAATCCAAAGTATGACTTAAAAAGTCTTGCTCCGATCCCACCAGAACAAGTAAAAATGTTGGTTGAACAAAAAATATATGGAAGAAGTAGTTTTGAACCACTGTTTACTGAAAAACCAACAAACGACAGTGTAGTGACACTGGACGGAGTTTCCTACATGTTGGATATTTTTCCGATTAACGGCAGTGGGTGGAATATGTACGTTGGATATAAAATATATTTGATCTCTTACTATCGATTGTTTGGTATTGTTTTATCTTCGATACTATATTTTTTGCTAGTGTCTTTCTTTTTAATTCTTCAGTATGTTCGTCGTGAATCATCGTTAGCGTATTTTGCAGCGATTTTATCCTCTAGTAATGATGCTATAGTCGGTAAAGATTTATTAGGTAAAATAATTAGTTGGAATGACGGTGCTGAAAAAATTTATGGTTATAAAAAAAGTGAAATTTTAAATAAAAATATTTCTCTCATAATTCCTCCTAGTAGTTACCATCAAAACAAAAAAGTACTCGATCGAATTGCCACAGGAGCAGTTGTTGATGTTTTTGAAACTGAACACGTGAGGAAAAATGGAGAATTGTTTAACGTTTCCCTAACACTTTCTCCAGTTAAAGATAGTTTTGGTGTAATTGTCGGAACCTCTATGATTGTTCGTGACGTGACGAAAGAAAAAAAAGCAGAAGACAATTTAGTAAGCCAAATGTTGGAATTAGAAAAATTCAAACTTGCGACAGATTCATCGACTGATGCGATCGTTATTACTGATAATAATTCGCGGGTGTTATATGCAAATAAAGCAGCCGAAAATATGACAGGTTTTTCAAATAAAGAAATATTGAATAATTATATTGGTCACATGTGGGGCGGTCACATGGATAAAAATTTCTATGAAAAAATGTGGCATACTATTAAAGATGAAAAGAAAGGCTTTGTTGGAGAAATTCGAAATCGTAGAAAAAACGGCGAAGAATATTTTGTAAACGCAAGGTTTTACCCTTTATTTGACAAATTGGGCGGCGTGCATTTTTTTGTGGGGGTGGAGACAGATATTTCCAAAAGCAAAGAAATGGATCGGATGAAGTCTGAGTTTATTTCAATTACTTCTCATCAACTAAGAACACCGTTGACCGGGATAAAGTGGTTTACCGAACTTTTGTTGAAAGGTAAAGCTGGAGTATTAAAAACTGAACAGAAAGACTATATTACTCAAGTTTCGGACAGTAATGAACGTATGATTCAGTTGGTTGACGATTTGTTAGATGTGTCGCATATTGATGATGTTGGTAAATTCAAGATACTTTTGGTTAAACAAGATTTTTCTAATATTATTAGGGAGATAGTAGACCAGCAGAAAATGTTGGCTAAACAGAAAAATTTAAAAATCAAATTAAGTCCATCTTGTTTGAAAGTGGCTATGTTAAAAGTAGATCGTGAAAAAATCGGCCAAGTTTTACAAAATATTTTAAATAATGCGATTAAATATTCACCAGTTGGCGGGACTATTACTGTAGATTTTAAAAAAGAAAATAGCAACTACGTTTGTTCATTTAAAGATAAAGGCGTCGGTATCCCAGTTTACCAACAGAATCGAGTTTTTGAAAAATTCTTCAGAGCGGACAATGTTATTACCGTTGGTTCTGGTACTGGTTTGGGCCTATATATTGCTAGATATATTGTGGAGGGGCATGGGGGTAAAATGTGGTTTGAATCAAAAGAAAACAAGGGTACAACTTTTTATTTTTCATTACCAATTAAGTAATTAATAAATCATATGGACAAGAAGAAAGTTCTAATTGTGGAGGATGATAATATCTTGGCAAAGGCTTTTAAAATACAATTGACCGAGGATGGCCATGACACATTGGTCGCCGTTGATGGAGAAGACGCTATGTTGAAAGTAAGGCAATTCAACCCAGATCTTATCTTGTTAGATCTCATTATACCTAAATTTTCTGGTGAAGAGGTTTTGAGACAGGTCAAACAAGATCCTAAATTGAGTGAAATACCGGTGGTGGTTTCTACAGTAAAATCCGATCCAGAATCAATCAGTCGCTGTGTCGCGATGGGGGCACGAGGGTATTTTATAAAAGCTCACTATACCTTAGATGATATTTCCAAAGAAGTAAAAAAAGTTTTGGCAGAAAAATAATTATTTGTTAGGTGGGCGGAATTATGTTTCAGCACGGGATAAAAAAAATAACCAAATCAAAAAGCAGAACCTTTTTAGCGTTCTGTTTTTGTTATATTGTGGGAGTGACAGTATTTTCTACGATTGAGAACGCAGTCCGGTTTCAATACTACCTGTATATTTCTTTGTTTATTGGATTGTTTATTTTAATTATATGTTGGCATGATATTTTAAAAAGAAAAGCAATTATTGGTTTAGTTTTGTTTATTTTAGGTGGACTACGTTTTTGTTGGTCAGTACCGAGTTATCAAGCCGATAATTTAGTTTATTATAATGGGCATCTCGTGCAGTTTGTTGGAAAAGTGTCTCAGGAAGTGGTAATAAAAGAAAATAATAATCAAGCGGTGGTGTCGGTGATTTCAGTCGGTGACAAAAAAGTAACTGGTAAAATTTTATTATTTTTACCACCTTATGCAGATTTTAAATTTGGTGATCAAATCAAAGTAGAGTGTTTATTAAAAAAACCAGAAGGAACGGACAGTTTTATAAATTACGATAAATATTTGGCGAAAGATGAAATTTGGTCACAGTGTAGTTGGCCAAAAATTGAAAAATTATCACACGCCTCGTCATGGCTCGAACAGATCGTTATTAAATTTTATAATTTCAAGATTCAAATTCAATCTCAAGTCGATAAATTATGGGTAGAACCAGAAAGCTCATTAATGGCCGGCTTATTGTATGGGGCACGAACGGGTTTTAGTCCAGAAGTGAACGGTGACTTTAGTCGGGCAGGAATTACCCATATAATCGCTATCTCTGGTTACAATATTAGTGTTTTAGCCAATGTTTTGATGGGTTTTCTGCTGGTGGTGGGTTTTAATCGGCGTCGAGCATTTTGGTGGGCGATAATAGGAATAATGTTGTTTGTATTATTTACAGGAGCATCAGCGTCGGTAGTGAGAGCGGGCATTATGGGGGTCATAGTATTGATGGCTTCGCAAATGGGGAGGTTATCGAAAATTGGAAATGTATTGGTGTTTACCGCGGTGATAATGTTGTTGTTAAATCCGTTTGTGTTGGTTTGGGACGCTGGTTTTCAGTTGTCATTTTTATCGACTATGGGATTAGTATATTTATCTCCGATACTGAATAGTTATTTTGTTATTGATAATAAACGAGTTGTGTTAAAAAATCTGGTGGAAAATATCATCACTACAATGTCGGCAATTATTGCTACTCTACCATTAATATTATTTCAATTTGGGAGATTATCAGTAGTGGCGCCATTAGCAAATCTATTGATAGTTTGGATTGTGCCATATTTGATGTTGGTTGGGTTTGTTGCAATTGTTTTGAGTGTGGTTTTTTTTCCTTTGGGGTGGTTGGTGGCTTGGGTGGCATATTTAGGTTTGAAATATGTTATAATAATGGCACACACTTTAGCCTCGTGGTCCTTGGCAAGTGTGAATATTTCGGTATCGTTGTGGGAAATGATAATAATGTACAGCTTGATTATTTATTTTATTTATAAATATGGCAAAGATAAAAATGCTTAACTCAACGGTCGGTTATGACTTAGCTGCGGCGGAATACGATAAAAAAGAAAAATTTTTAAATAGTTTTGAACAAAACAAAGTAGTTCCTTTGTTTGGAGAATTAAAAGGTAAACAGATATTGGATGTGGGGGCAGGGACGGGGAGGTTGGCTTTGGCTTTGCACAATATCGGTGCGAAGGTGACGGCTTTGGATGTTTCGTTTGAGATGTTGAAAGTATTGAAGGATAAAAATAATAAAATAGAAACAGTGGTAGGAGAAGCACAAAATTTGCCGTTCGAAGATAACTCTTTTGATTTTGTTACCGCGGCATTTTTAGTGGTTCACTTAAAAAATCCATTATCTTTTTTTGATGAAGCATTTCGAGTATTAAAAGATGGTGGTAAATTAATCATAACCAACATTAATCAAAAAGAACCTCCGGAAGTAAAAACAAAACAAGGTAAAATAAAAATTGAATCCTATTATCATCGTCCAGAAAAAATTATTGAGGGATTGGAAAGTTTGGCTTTTACAATTGAAAAAAATATTTTCGTTTACGAAAATGATATTTGGATAAATCAGATTGTGGTGGCTACTAAATAATTTTTATGGAGGGGAAGCGCAAGAAAATAATTATTTTGGCAGCTTGTTTTTTGCTACTAGTTCTGGGCGGATATTTTTATTATAGAAATTCAACATTAAAATACTTTAATTCGGTTACTTTTTTTGATGTAGGTCAGGGCGATTCCGCCTTGATCACTTTTGATAATGGCCAAAAAATGTTGGTAGACTGCGGTGTAAATCGTAAAATCTTGTCCAAACTCGGTTCAGCAATGCCGTTTTTTGATCGGACAATAGATTATTTGCTGGTTACCCATCCCGACGGGGATCATTATGGTGGATGTCCGGCAGTATTAGAACGGTATGATGTCAAAAATGTAATAGTAAATGGCGACCAGAAATCTAACGATCCGTATTGGGTGGCCTGGAATAAGTATTTGAAGTTAGAACAAGCAAATTCCAAAATTATTTTAGGCAAGGAAACAATGATGATTGGAAGTAGTCGGTTTGATTTTTTGTCACCTGACGAAAGTTTGGGTGTTGATATAAATAAGTCCGCCGGCAACAATCATTCCATTGTCTTTTCGTTGGCAAATAGTTTAGGAAAATTTTTGTTTACAGGAGATATGGAAAATTTGCTTGAAAATGCGTTGATTAATAAATATTGCTCCGGTTTTGAAAAGTGTTCTGAACTTAAAGCTGATTATTTAAAAGTTGGACATCATGGTAGTGATAGTTCGTCGGGAGCCAACTTTATTAAGTTGGTCGATCCAAAATTCACCATTGTTTCTGTCGGGCCAAATAAGTATGGTCATCCGTCGTTAAGAACTCTACGGAAGATCTCTCGAGAAGGTGCTCAAATCTGGCGTACGGACCAATTAAATGATATAATAGTGAAATGAAAAAGTTTGTAATATTATTTGTAATATTATTTTTATTCTGTGCCCACCAAGTGGCAGCAGCGTCTGTTGTCGATTCTGACAACGATGGTCTTAGTGATGATATAGAATTAAAATTGGGCACAGACCCACAAAATGTCGATACGGATGGGGATGGATATAT
>CAINUM010000070.1 GCA_903853785.1 Candidatus Magasanikiibacteriota bacterium | reverse complement strand
CTTTTTAAAATAACTCAGAGCATTTCCAATATCATCTTGAAATATTTTTCCGTCTTCACCAGATATTTCCTTTTTAGTATCTACCATCTTTCTCATTTTAACAAATTTTTCATCTCCCAGCTTTCTCCAATACACATCATTCTTTTCCCCTTGTTGAGCAATTTTGTTTGCTAAAGCAATTTCTTTTAATTTTTCTTGTTTGTGAACAAAAGTATAAAGAAAAAATGAAACTATAAAAAATACGATTATAGCCAAAACTATAAAAATTGTACGCCGACTTATCTTCAAAACAATATAGTTATTTTTTTTATTACGTAAAATATTCATATTGTTTAATTAACAGGTTCAACAGGTGGTGAATCTGGTATTGGAACAATGGCTTCGACCAATGGTGGTGGCTCTGAAATAGGAACAACCACATCTACTACTGGTGGTGGTGTGACTACGCTATCTACAACAGCAGGGGGAGGATTTGAGACTTCCGTACTACCAATAATTTCTGTCGAAGAAAAAGATGACGTAGATTCATTTATTACAACTGGAGGTGAAATTTGCGGACTGCTATTTGTTATGGAAGCACCGCTCGAACCAGATTGTTCCATTTGAACTATCTGATTTTTATCCAACATATCTTTCAGCTGTTGTTCTCCAATACAAGTATCTCCAACACAAAGTTGGGTGACAAATAATTTTTCCACAATAATTTCTTTTAATTTTGCAACACCATTTTTAATTACCAATCCCAATTTTTGTAACGAGTTTTCTATTGCAATGCTAAATTTATCTAAAACCGTCAAAGTTGATGTTGGTGAAAAATCTGGTAATTCCATAGGAATATCTTTTTCTTCCAAACTACCGATAGACCAATGTGGATTTACAAATACCAAAACTTTTCCCGATTGAGGATATACAACACTTTCATCACCAAAATTTTCTAAAGCGACACCAATCACCTGACCGGGTTCTCTGCTTTTTTTGACAGCCCCATCAACATCTCCCAAAACCAACTCGTCACCTATTTTAATTGTCCCAGATGATATATTTACTTTTACTGGAACACGACCCGACAAAGCAATCTTTGCCGTATTTGTCGCTTGCGAATCTCCAAACTCAGATCCCCCCAACAAGAAACCAGGATTGTCTGACACTACACCCATCATAGTTTCATTTGAATTGGCGCTACATTTTTTTACACCTGATGAAAGGTTTTTGTCAGAACAAACTAAGTCACCAGATTCTGGACAAGTACTACTAACAGTACACGCTGAATCAAACGGATATGTTTCTGCTAAATCTAATGTGGTGGTACCGGTGATAAACCCGCTGGCTTTAATGTAGCCGTTGACACCAATACCGGCGCCACTACTAGATCCACTATCTACAAAAATTTTATAACCGGCATTTCCTGCCGTAGTAGTATTAACTAGGATATTTCCATTTACTCTGAGTGAATTTTCAAGCACAACTTTTCCTCCTTCACCAATATATACTTCATCTAGAAAACCAGCATCGGATCCTACCGCCGCAGATGAATCTTTTCCATATTGCCATTTAAAGGTATGTAAACCTGACGAAACAGTCGATGTTACCTGTGCCCAACTAGTAGTACTTGAAATACGTAAATCGTAAACTGCGCCCGTTACATTACATGTCGGTTTATCAATACAAAATCCAAAATAATCAAAAGTTGGTTCAGAAGATACTCTCCACCAAAAACTAATTGTGGTAGATACGCTAAAGAAAGAAGTTACCGTCAAAGTAGAAGAAGTTAAGTCAGCACCAATTGGAGTTTGTAATGAAACACTACCAGCATACGGATTGGTCGATGTCGTCCGCCACGTAGTATTATAACCAGATGCAGTATAACCAGATGGTGGAATTGTGCTTCTTTCAAAACCTTCTCGCTTAAGAGCAAAATATCCATTACCACTTACAGTAAAGTCATTGGTTGGGCTGGTGGTGTTAACACCAACATACCCAGTATCCTTATTTACTACCAAACTATTAGTATTGACCACCAAGCCAGTAGATATTGTAGTAGTAGCAGAAGTAGAAAATATTGTTAAACCACCATCACTACCAACAGTAAATGAGGAATATCTTGAAGTATCATACCCTATTCTAAATTGTTCAGTAGTTGTTACGACTTGAAATTTAGCGATAGGGTTTGTTAAACCAACACCAACATTCCCTGTTGCTTTGTTTACCACCAAACTATTTGTGTTTACTACCAAACCATTGGCGATTGTTGTGGTTGCAGAATTTGTTGAAAATATTGTCAGACCTCCATCGGTACCCACTGTAAACGAGGAATAGTCTGCGCTGTCATATGACAAGCGCAATTGTTCGGAGGTTTTAACAATCTGTAATTTTGCGGCTGGAGTTGTAGTACCAATACCCACATTTCCAGTACTACCTTGAATCAAAATACTTGGTCCGCTCAAAGCACCAAAAGCTGCGGCGGCTGTTAAACCAATATCCTGACCAGCCATGGAACGAAAAGTTATACCGTTTGCAATTCCATATGCGTTATTAGCGGCACGGGAACCAAAGAAAATACCGCCGTGATTGGCATCACCAGCAAACATTTGATACAAAGCATACGAAGCAGTGGAAACGTCGTTATTTTGTACCGTCAAACTAACGCCAGCTCCAGAAGCTTCTGTACCACTAAATTTTGCCAAAGTTGAAACTGTTCCGCCGACAACATCAAACCTTACACTTGGAGTAGTGGTACCAACACCAACATACCCGGTAGCCTTATCTACGGCCAAGCTATTAGTATTCACAACTAAACCGTTAGCAATAGTAGTAGTACCACTGTTAGCTGGAGATATTGTTAGACCATTATTGCTATCAACAGTAAACGAAACATACTTAGAACTATCATAGGCCAATCTAAATTGTTCAGTGGTAGAAACAACGTGAAGTTTAGCTGCAGGAGTGGAAGTACCAATACCAACATTAGATTGATAAAATAGTATATTTGAATTTGATTCCCAACCAGCAATTCCATAACTCATTATTTGACCAAGACTTCCACTAGGCATTATTCCTAGTGTAGATGTATTTACCCATGCACCTGCCCCACTACCATCTGATTGCCAAACCTGCCCAGAGGTACCGGCAGTAGTTATAAAATATTGACCATAATCATTACCGTTAATTCTTAAAGCACCAGTAAGATTTACATCACCATATACGTCGAGTTTATACGCTGGAGTGGATGTACCCATGCCAATATATCCATTTCCTTTTACAGAAAATATATTTGGAGTTGTCGTTCCGACACTAAATAGCGTAGAAGTACTAATTGTAGTGGAGACGGTAATGGCCACGGCACCATTTGAAAATATACCTCCCATTCCAACGTTTAACGCATTACGTATACTTAGATTATTTCCGATATCTACATTTTCAGAAATTGTTAATGCGTTGGTAGAGATATTTCCGGCATTTAAAGCAGGGACATCAGTGCCGTTTATATCAAATATCTTGAACCCTCCGGTCCTATCAGCCACGTATGCATATTTTCCAGAAACAAAAATGCCTTGTGCATCTGTAGTAGCTATTGTTCCTACCAAAAAAGGAGCCGTTGAGCTTGAGATATCTACCACCTTCATACCGCTGACCGAAGCACCAACTGAATATGCATATTTTCCAGAAATAAACGATCCGACACTATAGCCAATAGCCGCAGTACTCACCAAAACCGGAGAAGCGGGATTGGAAATATCTACAATTCTTAAACCAGAAGCATTATCTGATACATATGCAAATTTACCAGAAACATAAGTACCTTGTGCATCAGTTGAGGAGGATATTGTCCCAATTAAAACCGGGGAAGAAGGATTTGAAATATCAACTATTCTTACCCCGGATGAACCAGCTGCTACATAAGCATAATTTCCAAAAATACTAATATTGCTAGCTCCAGTTGTACTTACAGTAGTAACTATAACTGGTAAAAGAGGGTTTGAAATATCAATAACTCTCATACCACTCGTCAAAGCACCGACATATGCATAGTTTCCAGAAACAGAAACCCCATATGCGTTTGTGGCGACTGTACCAACTATTTTTGGAGATGATGGGATCGAAATATCTATCACACTAAGACCAAGATTTCCGTCAGCTAGATATGCGTATTTTCCAGACACATAAACATCTTGTGCAATTTCTGATACTGACGTTGTAACAGAACCAACAATTGTTGGCATCGATGGATTAGAAATATCTATTATCCTTAAACCTGATGCACGATCTGCAACATATGCGTATTTTCCAGATATATAAACTCCAAGTGCGTCAGTTGTAGCTACACTCCCTTTTAATGTCGGATTACCATATGAAGTTTGTAAAATATTTCCACCCCAAACATCAAGTTTTTGAGAAGGAGTTGAAGTTCCAATACCAATATTACCTCCATCAAGGACGGTGAAAACATTCGAACCATTATCACGTGCAATAAAAATGGAAGATGTCTGTGAGCCATTGTCCGCAATAAGAGCTGCCGAAGTAAATGACGGGGATGAATTTTGAAGACCAAAATAACCACCAATCTGGACCCCGCCCGCGCTGCCGTTTAAAGCATACCCAGCCACACCAATATTGGTCGCACTTGCCTTATTTACGATAGCGCGAAACATACCACCATAACTTCGGTTACCGCCAGCAGCGTATCCAGCCTGACCAACTATATAACCATTTGTCGTTGCAACATATTCACCATAATTGGCCGCTTGCGCATTGTTGAATTCATCAACCGATGTACCTGCGTATTGATTTTGCGCATATACCGTAAAATTACCAGTCGAATTAAATACATGAAATTTTTGAGTTGGTGAAATTCCAACTCCCAAACGACCATTAACACTATCCCAACTCAAGCTTGAGGTTGAAGAAAGAGTGGAACTGTTTGTGAAATATGATAATTGACCAGCACTACCAGTACCAGAAATATTTCCAAAACCTAGTGTTGATGTGTTTGCCCATGCACCTGCGCCACTGCCATCTGACTGCCAAACCTGCCCAGAAGTACCGGCGGAAGAAATAAAAAACTGACCATAATCATTTCCGTTCATTCTAATAGTACCTGTCGTATTTATATCCCCCATTACATCTAATTTGTATGAAGCGGAAGATGTCCCTATACCCACATAACCACTACCATTAAATGATAGATCATAACTCCCTTCCCAACCAACAGCTCCATATCTCATTACTTGACCTGAACTTCCACTAGGCGTAATTCCGAGTGATGAAGTACTCACCCAGGAGCCAGAACCAGCACCGTTGGATTTCCATATTTGACCAGACGTACCAGCGGAATTAATAAAATATTGTCCAACGTCGGCACCATTTATTTTGTAAGTACCAGCCACATCTACATTACCAACTAAAGATAAATTTCCAGCCGCACTCAAATTAAATTTTTCTGTATTATTTGATCTAACTGAAAATAAAGTATCGGTGGTACTAGTAGCCGAAAAATTTGTAGCATTAAAATTAAACGCTGTTGAAGTACCTGCTGTACCACCACCAACTGCAGTTAGTGATACGTCATCGATGATTCCATAAATAAGAGAACCGTTTCCAAATGGAACAACCAAAGCGACTAGATGCAAACTACCATTCGCAGGTGCACTTAATGTTGCGGTTTCTTCTCTAAAAGTAATACTTGGCGTACCAGCAACAAGATAGATAGCAGGATTTGGTGCTCCGAAAATTGTTCCAGGACCAGCCCAAGAATCCCAAGTCGACGATGCAAAATTATAAACTTGAGTTGCTAGTGCTACCGATCCATTTAAAGCAATAACTGTACCACCAGAAACATTATCCCCTAAATTTCTTTGCCATAATTTAATTTGATAAGACGCGGCTGGTGTCACTGAAATAGCGTCACTTTCGGCAGAAATTAAATCCATTGCATTCACATCACCGGTAAAATACATAGCATATGAACCAGTATGCGCTGTGGTTGTCTGTACCATAGTTCCATTCCCTGCAAAAGTAGTCGTAACCCAATTCGTCGGAACACCACTCGTCCATGATTCGAAAGTCCCGTTGGTTATCAAATCAGTCCCGGATCCAGTAGTACCATTTGCGACATTTGAAATAAATAATCCAGTATCACTAATAATACTACTATTAAATGTAGAAGTTGACACAAAGGTGCTAACCCCACTCAAATATAACGAACTCGTTGAAACCCAGCCAGAACCTCCGTATGTTAAAATTTGATTCAACGAACCGGATGGAAGAGAGCTGCCGCCCAATCCTAAGGAGGAAGTCGTTACCCAGTGTCCTGCCCCACTACCAGCTGACTGCCAAAGCGACCCAGAAGTACCGCTCGAATCAATGAAATATTGACTGTAATTATTTCCGTTTAATCTCAAAACTCCTGTTGAATTTATATCACCCATTACATCCAATTTGTATGATGCAGACGATGTGCCAATTCCAATATATCCACTACCATTAAAAGACAGATCATAACTTCCTTCCCAACCTGTCGGACCGTATCTCATCACTTGACCAGGACTTGCTCCCGGCATTATTCCAAGCGAAGAAGTGTTTGTCCATATTCCTGCCCCGCTACCATCAGATTGCCAAACCTGTCCAAGTAATCCGGCGGTAGAAATAAAATATTGACCATAGTCAGCTCCGTTTATACGAATAGTTCCGGTAGTATTAATATCACCAGCAACAGATAGAAGGTACGAAGGAGATGATGTACCAATACCAAAATATCCATTTCCCAAAATTGTTGCTTTTGTTGAAAGTGACTGTAAAGTCGCACCCGATGTCAATGTAGTAGCCGTTTGGAAAAGTATATTACTTGTTCCTGTTCCTGTGCCCGCACCTGATTTAACAATTAAATCACCGCCTGCAATGTTTGTACCACCGCCAGTCGTGGCCCCTGCTGTAATGGACAGCGACCTGCCAATTGTACTCGAAGATGACGAATCAATACCAATAACACGAGCAATTGTATTATCAAAACTCAAATCATGAGCTGGGGCTGTACCTGTACCAATGCTAATTTTACCATCTGAACCAATCATAAATCTTTGTGCACCAGCATATGCAGCGTCTGCTACAACAGCCGCTGGAGGAGCAGTGTAAAACACAAAAGCACCTTGGTTAGTCTTTCCATTTCCAGGTATTTTTAGAACGGACCCTGAGATTGTTGAGTGGGAATTGGCTATCTTTAGAGTGTCATTGACTATATATACATTTTCAGAAAATACAGCTGAACCGTGCCAATCAGCACCAAGATTGAAGAAGTTTCTAGGTGTATAGGCGTCAGCGGCGTTTGTCCAAGCTCCTACTTGACCTAGCGAAAATAGATAGGAGTTAAATAGTTTAGAGTTTGTAGTTCCAGCCACATCCAACATAGCGGTCGGATTAGCAACACCAATACCAACATTACCACCAGATGTTGCAAATGTGGCACCATATGGAAATGTGGAAGTAGCGTTACCTCTTATACTTGTTGTTGCAGTTCCATTTCCGACATACATACCAGGCCCAACACCTGTCTGTAAAACCGTTAAAATTGGTGATATTGAATTTGCTGTTATATTTAGCAAATTGTTAAAATTCCAAGCACCTGAAACAGTTTCGTTTGTTGATAATTTAGCATAAGCAGAAGAAGATAACCCCCCCAAATTAGCGGCCTCAAAAGCGGCTGGTACGGCTGCAAATCGCTTACGTGGTAATAATGTTTCAAAGCTAGGAGTGCCGGTACCACCAACTTGGAGTTCAAGATATATATTTTGATTAAAATTTATTGAAGACAAACTACTTGTAGAAACTTCTCCCAACAAAATACTGAACAGACCGTTTGTGACTTGAACTTTATCTGCATTTACCCTATCTTCAGTCCATAAAACACTACTACATGCGCTATCGGCACATAATCTAATTTTTAAATTATAAGTACCGTTTGCCACAGGACTATCGCTATTGTTTGTCAGTTTTCCCTGATAATTTATCATTGGATTAAAAGACGCTGATGCAGAATCAAAACTAATCAAACATATAAAAAATGTTGATAATAATATGATTAATTTTGTCTGCCAACAACCCATAGTCTAGTTTTTAGTTGAAGTTTCCGAAAAAACCTCACTACTTGTCTCAGAATAAATAGTCTTTACAGTAAAATCATTCTCTTTATTGGATTTTACACCAATATTTTCACCTTCATTTAACCAAATAATTAAGAAAATAAATAAAATTATAAAAATAAAAAATAAAAAGTTAAAACCACTTCCAGCTCTATTTTGTGGATTTTTTGTATTATTATTTTTATCTAAAATAAATTTTCTTAATTCACCCTCTCTTACACACCAGGCTCTTCCTATTTTTTCACCATGAAGTTTATTATTTCTAATTAAAAAACTCAAATAATCTGGGTGATAACCAGAAATATTGGCCGCTTCACGAAGTGAGATAAGGCCGCTCATATAGCCAAAATATTACGATATCGGATTGCCGATATTTATATATCGTCTATCCGATTTAAACTACATAACTATTATAACACAAAAAACGTTCTTTAAGAACGTTTTTTTATCATAATTATTTAAGTGTGGATAACTAAGACCCCTAAAATACTTACCCAGTGTTGTAGCAGCTTAACAAGTAAAACTACTATATCAAATATCAAATATATAAGACTTATAAACCAATTTATAGTAAGAATCAGTATGTTTAAATATTTGATTGATTGATTTGGTGATATAACGGGATTCTTTATCGTATTTACAACAGTTTCAACCCTATTTATCGATTGATTATTTTGATCTATAAAAGTAAAAATGATCTTGTTATTGTTAAACAGCACTCCCCCGGGAATATTTAATAGATAATTACCATATTCATCCCTACTTAATAAATATGTAATAAAACCAACTCCATCATCAATAGTAGCGGCAATTGATTTGGTATTTTTTGGCACATATTGATTTTCAACAACAACTGTTGTTGTAACGATTGGTTTTATATAATATACGTGCGTGCCGGGATTTTCGGGAACAACAATCCCAGACTCCTGAATATAGTTAATTTTGGGTAAAAGCAAATCTTTCTCTAATAAAATAGGCAATACCGATGGTATGCTTAATTCTGGAGGCAATCGTTTTGGTGGAACAAACAAATCAATTAAATATTCTTGCATTGTTTTACTTTGTGGTAAGGCCGCTACAGATGCCCCAGAGGCAAAACTACCATTCTTGTTATATAGAAATATAGTATAAAAATACCATCTACCGTTTGTTAAATTCAGATCATTTAAATGATAACCGCTATTGCCGTCCGATTCACCAAAACCATTATATAAAATTCCACCATCATTTATGGTGCTTGGTGTAAAAATTTCTGACCGTCTTATCAAAACACCACCATAATCTGACTGGTTTGGTACTTTCCAAGAAATTTTTACGAATGAGTCGCCAGATTTTACAGCCAAGTCAATAACATTAAAAACTACGTCGTGAGGGTTTGTAAATGCACCACCACCCCCATTACCGACACTAGGGGCTGTTGGAATAGTAGAAGTGGTGGTAGTTGGTATTACTATTACAACGCAATCAGCAGCACAATTTATTATATCTTCACCCAAACGAGTTTCACATACACCATTAATCGTGCACGTTGCTGGACAGTCGACTGGACAGGAAGGAAAATCTTCGCCAATTGATGCTTCGCAGACATTGTTATAATTGCAATTATTAATTTCAATATCAACATTAAAAGATGATGAAGGCGTATTTGCCGAAACATCAAGTGGTAAAAACATTAAGATTATAAAAAAAAGCAATTTCTTCATTTACAAAATTTTAATTAACGTGTGCTGTAACTACGATACTCGCTGAATAAGAACCTGGCGCTTGCACATTTTGTGTTCCAGACTCAGCACGAAGGTATAAAGTGGTGGTAGTGTAACTAGGATAATTTGAAGCAGCTGACTGACTTATTTGCAAAATATTTATTGGTAAATAATCCCAACAACGAAACGCTGAATCACTACCCGCTACTTGATTACAGCTGGGACCACTATCTCTAAATCTTGTTACAATATCAGTCCCTTCTGGAGTAAAACCAAAAGCACTAGAGGTAGCCGGAACCTGCCAATTAAAATTGGGAGTATTGTTTGTAGTAGATAAATTATTAAACGAACTTGACGCTGACGCCAACGCCGGATTAGAGCTGGCATTTACATAAAGAGAATATCCAGAGCTTCCGTTGGTAGAAACCGCCACAGCAGATTGACCATCCGCTGTACCTCCAGTCAAGCCACCTATACTAGGCAACAAAACTACCGAACTTGGAGCAGTGATTGAGAGTGTCGTATTCTGGTCCATATTTTGATATCCAGCATATAAATTGTACGAAGTACTAGACGAATTTCCCGTAGCCACTTCACCAACTGTATCCTCGATTTTAAAATTAGTAGACGTACCCATACCACCTCCAGTATTTATCGAATCAAATTGAATACGATAATTTGTACTCGACATCATATAAGCCAAAACAGGAGTAACAGAAAAAAGAGTTATCAAAAAAACAAACATCAACAGATAAAAACTAAATTTTCTGTGAATATGCATATGAAGCTCGCTTTAAACTTTCCGCTTAATTTCGAAGTTATTTTTAAACCAGTCAATTACCGATTTTGAAAAGAATACAAAAACAAACACAACGATAACTACCAAAGCCATTAATTTCCAAGGTAATACCCAAAAATATATAGACTGCTCATCTACAACATTTTCATAACCACGATTTAATTGTAGTGTCGCTTTGTAACGTCCGAACATTACTGATCTTTTCGTCAAATAGTCTTTTTGTCGAACCGATCCTGGCATGACAAAATATGGATCAATTTTAGTTTCATCTACTTGAGTACCAATAATATTTTCAATACGCAATAAACCGTAAGGGTTTAGATAAATATTACCATTATTTACAAAAAGCGATTTAAATACTATTTCAGGCTGAGTATAAAATGATTTATCCGCAGTGAAACTTGCCAACTTACCTTCTTCATTTACAGGACCGTTTACACGCACAAAAAATAACGATGCTAAGCGTGAAACAATAGTAACATTGCCATTTGTGGCTGTAGAATCTAGCGAATCTTTATTAGCCACCGGTTTAGTCGATACGATGATTGAACCATACAAACCTCCAGGTTGAGCATCTTTTGGAATATCGATCACAATTGGAATAGAAATCCTATCTCCATGTTGTAATCTAAACTCCATCATTTCAGGATGTAAAAAATCCTTTAATGAATATGGGCCTTTTTCTTGACCTAACAAAATCAAAGGTTCTTGCGGATTGTTTGAGCCAGTAAAATCTTCAATTTCAATCTTAAAATCCATTTCTTTACCATAACGATTTGTTACAGTTAATATTTTGGTGACTTGTTCTCCAGGATTTAATCTTACTTCATTTTTACCCGGACCAATTACATAATCACCGGCAATAGGAGTTCTATCTAATTGTTCTACTTTAGATGCCAAAACACTGCTGTTTGGCAAAAGAAGCAGTAAACTAAATATTAATACCAGAATCAACTTATTTTTATTCATAATCTCCATAAGTAAAGCTACTCAATATTTATATGAGTAGCCTAGCACTTCACAACAAAATAATCAACTATTGGTTGAACGCTGTAACAGTAATACCTGCAGTATATGAACCAGTCGGTTGGTTGCGAGTAGCACCTACTTCAGCTTTAAAACCAATGGTGGTTGTAACACCAGCAGATACAGTAGCCGCTGAAGCTGAAGCAACATTTATATTACTTGTAGATAACGAACGGAAACAGTTTGAATAAGTAGAAGTAGCACCACCACCACAAGCAGAACCAGAACTTCTAAAAGCAGAAACTGCACCGGTGGATGATACTGATATACCAAAGGATGACGAAGCCGTGTTGTTTGTCCAGGTAAATTCAGGAGTAGAAGTACGGTAATCATCAAAATAGACACTGGTACTTGCCACACTTACCATCGCTGGAGTAGAAGAAGCTTTAACATATAATAAATAACCCGCAGCATCATTACTCTTTACATTGCAATCAGCAGTACTAAAAGAAGTGCCTCCTGTTAAACCGGAAATAGCACTCATCGAAACAGATGATGGGCATGTAAGAGAAAGCTCACTTGAAACAGTTAAAGTAACTCCGAAGGTTAAAGTAGAAGTTGGAGTGGTTGAAGCAGTTTGATCAGCACTAACAACCGAACCTTCAAAAGAAAAAAATACTGCTGATAATAAAAAAATGATTGATGCAAATGAAATTATTTTTTTATACATATCACGAATATTCTTACTTATTATCCTATGAATTATATACTAACATAAAAAACGAATTTTGATAATGCTAAAAGGTGGATAACTAAAGTAAGTTTTATTTTAATGCAGCTTTTATCAATCCCACAAACAACGGATGGGCGTGAGTAGGTCGAGATTTTAATTCAGGATGAAATTGAGTTCCTACAAAAAATGGATGATTTTTTAATTCAACTATTTCTACTAAATTTTGTTCTTTGTTAGTTCCAACAATTTTTAAACCTGCTTTATTGATAGCTTCGCGATAATCATTATTAAACTCATAACGATGACGATGACGTTCGCTGATTTTTTTTGCATCATACAATTTTGCAACTTTACTCCCCTCTTCTAAATCACAGTCATAAGCTCCTAAACGCATTGTTCCGCCATAGCGATTGTGACTAACATTTTGTGCTTGTTGCGGATTAATGTGAATAATTGGATTTTTTGTTTTAGCGTTTACTTCCACTGTATGAGCATCTTTAATCCCTAAAACATTTCTTGCAAATTCAATAGTGGCTAGTTGCATACCATAACACAAACCTAGGTATGGTAAATTATTTTCGCGAGCATACTGAATAACCGAAATTATACCTTCAATTCCACGAGTACCAAATCCACCAGGTACAATTACCGCATCGTATGCAGATAATTCTTTTAATTTTTTAGGATCTTTTTCATAATCTTCACTATCAATCCAGGTCATTTCGGCTTCTGCACCTTGACTCCAAGCAGCATGTTTTACCGCTTGAATTACAGAAATATACGAATCGGCTAAAGTAAAATTTCCAGTAGCAAAATATTTTCCAACCATGGCAATTTTTACAGATTTTTTAGCCGATTTCATTTTTAATATAAACTGATCCCACTCTGCACTTTTGTGTGGTCGGTTCAATTTCATCTTCATGCGTTTTGCCAACAAGTGACCAAATTTTTGTTTTTCAAACACACTAGGTATATCATAAATACTTTCAACATCTGGAGCAGAAATCACATCCTCTTTAGATTGTAACCAACAAAAAAATGCTAATTTTTCACGACGGGGTTTGTCCAACTCACCTTTTCCACGGGCTACAATAAAATCTGGTTGGATGCCACTATTATTTAACATGCGTGCGGCGTGCTGAGTCGGCTTAGTTTTCATTTCACCCAAATGAGAAGGCACAGGTAAATAACTAACCAAAACAAAAGAAACGTCTTCAGGATTGTCGAGTTTCATCATGCGGGCTGCATCTAAAAACAAAATATTTTCATATTCACCTACTGTACCACCAATCTCAACCAACATGACTTCTGCTTTTGTTTTTTCTGCCGCCGCTTTAATTCGCGAAACAATTTCCATGGGAATATGAGGTACAACCTGAACACACCTGCCCTTATATCCCATATTACGTTCTTTTTCAATCACGCTAAGATATATACGTCCGGTAGTCATATAGTTAGTCGAAAATAAATCGACATCTAAAAATCTTTCATAATTACCGATATCTTGATCAGTTTCATCACCATCTTCAGTCACAAACACCTCTCCGTGTTCGATTGGATTCATTGTACCAGCATCAACATTAATATAAGCATCAATCTTTATGGCCGAAGTTCTAAATCCGTAGTTTTTAAATATACGACCTATTGAGGCTGCGGTAATACCTTTTCCTACCCCACTCATTACCCCGCCAATAACAAAAATGTATTTCGTTTTTTGCATAAATGATAATTTATTGAAAGTGAACTATTTAAAAATTTACAAACTAAAAACGGACAGTGGTACGTCCGTTTTTTAAAGGGTTTCAACTCTAACCGTGATCTGCCCTTCAAGGCCATGGCTTAGTTTTACACCTACTGAATATTCTCCCGCTTTTTTAATATTTAGGTTTTGAATTTGATTTTTATCAATTTTAAACCCCCTCTTATTCAGCTCTTGCGACAATCGCTGAGGACCGACCGAAGCATATAACACACCAGTTTCGCTGGCTTTTTCTTTGATCAAAAGTTCCAAATCATCCAATCGCCCAGCTAAACCTTGCAATTCTTGTAATTCTCTTTCGGATTCTCTAGATTCTTTGCGCTTTCTTTCGCTTACTTCCTTTATATTCTTCTCCAAAGCTTGAACCGCCAAGTGTTTTGGGAACAAAAAATTGCGTGCATAACCTTCGCTGACTTCCTTTATTTCATCTGTTTTCCCTACCCCCTTAACATCCTGCATTAGAACAACTTGCATAGGCATCTTGCTTTTTCCTCTAATTTACGCTAGTATTATAACACTAATGAATTAAGAATGCAATTATGACCAAAGTTAAACATATTGAAGAAAAACCAACGTTTAAAGCCGGTTTTATCACAATGGTTGGCCGCTCAAACAGTGGTAAATCTACTTTGTTGAATACTTTAGTAGGAACAAAGTTGGCTGCAGTTACCCACAAACCTCAAACTACTAGAGATATTATACACGGAGTATTAAATACAGTGCAAGGACAAGCAATTTTTGTTGATACTCCTGGTATATTAAAAGAAAGACACAATCCGTTGGCTGGAAAGCTGACTGAACGTGCTCAAGAAGCTTTAAAAGAAATCGATGAGATTTTATATGTAGTTGATCCTACAAAAGCGATCGGGGCTGAAGAAAGATTTATTCTATCTATTCTACGAAAATTGGAAGTTCCTAAGATTTTGGTAATCAACAAATCTGATTTACCAGAAGAAGAAAAAAAATATTTAGAAGATTACAAACAGCTATCTGAAGAATTCGACGCCACTTTCGAGCTCTCCGCACTGCTCAATCGCCATATCCAACCTTTAAAAGAAAAAGTATTTGAATTTTTACCAGAAGGTGAACAAATGTATGAAGGTGATCAAATTACAAATATTGGTAAAGGTAAATGGATCGCAGAAGTAATTCGTGAAAAAATATTATTAGCACTACGCAAAGAAGTACCTTATTCGATCAACGTAGAAGTTCGTGATATTGAAGAAAAGACAGACATCATCGTAATTGAAGCGGTAATTTTAACTTCCGATTCAAGATACAAAAAAATGATTATCGGTGCTGGTGGTCGCTCAATCAAAGAAATTGGTATCGCTGCTAGAAAAGAATTGGAAACTGCTTTGAATAAGAAAATATTTTTAGAACTTGAAGTAGAAACTGATCGTCATTGGGAAGATCGAGCTTAATTCAAACATATAAATAAAAAAATCCTCCAATTATGTGGAGGATTTTTTTATTTAACTTTATTTTTTTACTGCAGCCACCGGTTTGATTGTAGCTGGTTTTGGATTTAATATTTCCAAAGCTTTCTTTATCATCACGTCTTCACCAATTTTTTCTTTAGTCCAATCTTCTTTTACCTCAACATCAGGTTTTATACCGAGCTCGTTTATATTTTTATCATTAGGTGTATACCAAAGAGCAACAGTAATTTTTAATGATGAACCATCAGACAGATTCTCATAGTCTTGTACCGAACCTTTTCCAAACGATTTTTCACCAACAATTGTTGCTAATTTGTGATCTTGTAAGGCACCAGCTAAAATTTCCGAAGCAGACGCGGAACCACCGTTTTGTAATATCACGGTCTTCATCCCACTAAGAGAATGGTCGCCAGTTGTATAATGATCATTGACATCACCGTTACTAAATTTTTCAGACACAATTTTACCATCTACGACCCATTTACTTGCCAAATCGACAGCAGTATCTAAATATCCACCAGGATTATTTCTTAAATCAATAATTAATTTATTAATTTTCTTATCTTGAATTTGTTTTACGTATTTATCAAATTCTGGCAAAGTACTTTGATTAAATTGCATTACACGCAAATAGGCAACATTTTTATTTTTAATCGAGAATGACACTGAAGGAATATTAATCTTTTCTCGTACAATTGAAATTTCTTTTGTTTTTGTGAATCCGTTACGCATGATAGTTAAAACAACCGGAGTACCCGCCAACCCACGAATTTTTTGAACGGCGGTATTAGCATCCATACCAATACTTACAACTTTATCAATTGCATAGATTTTATCACCTGCAAGTAGTCCTGCTTTGTCCGCTGGGGTACTTGGTAAAGGAGCTATCACTACTAACTGGTTGTTCTTTACACCAATCTCAGCACCAATACCACTAAATTCACCGTCTAAACTCTTATTGAATTCATCCGCTGCTTTAGGTGGAAAATAAACTGTGTATGGATCTCCAACCCCAGCTGCTAATCCTTGCATAGCACCATAAAAAAGATCTGAATCCTTTACAGGTTGTTTTGCATATTTAGTTTTAACTTTCTGCCAAACTTCCCAAAACTGATTAAACTGAACATCTTTAGTTAAGTTTTTATCGGTAGTTAAGTTAATAACATTAGTACTCCATGTACTATTTTCTGCCGCATTTGTCACTGTTTTCTTTAGTGCCAAAAATTGACCGGCCAAAACACCGCCACCAAATAATACTATCGCCATTATTACAGTAAAATATACACCTGCATATTTACGGGCGCGCAGTTTAATTGGAGTGAGATTTTCTTCTTGCATATTTTTATTCATTGATAATTTTAATATCGGCTCCGATAGTATTTAAAGTTTCATATAAATTTTCATAACCTCGATCGATAGCATAAGTATTTCGTAAAACAGATTTCCCGTTTGCCGCCAACATACAAATTAAAATATTTACTGCAGGACGCAATGCCGGAGGGCAAATTACTTCATTCGCCAAAAACTTTGTAGGACCTTCAACCCAAAGACGATGTGAATCCAACAACGTTACTGAAGCACCAAGTTTTTGTAACTCTAGAGCATGAACGGCTCGATTTTCATATGCCCAATCATGCACCAACGTTCGTCCGTGAGCTTGGGTTAAAATAGGAATAAATAATGGCAAATTATCAATATTCAAACCAGGAAAAGGACGACCGTAAATCTTATCTGGTAAAGCCAATAATTTACTAGGTATAGTTTCTACATCAACCAGAGTAAATTTGCCATTTTTAGATTTTCTTTCATTTTTTATTTTGTATTTTTGCCCCATGACTTCAAGCTTACACAATTCCAATTCCAAAAATTCTAATGGGCAACTTTTTACCGTAATGTTTGAACCGGTAGTAATGCCAATCGCAATATACGTCATAGCCACGATTGGATCTGGCATGATTGAATAATTTTTTACCGGTTTTAATTTGCTTATTCCATTTATTTGCAATGTGGTTGTACCTATTCCATTTATTTTAGCTCCTGCTTTGATTAAAAAATAACACAAATCCTGAACCATATAATTGGCTGAAGCCATTTTGATTGTTGTTTTTCCTTTTGCCAATACTGCAGCCATAATCGCATTTTCCGTGGTAGTATCCCCGGATTCATACATTATGATGCTTGCCCCCTTTAAGGCAGAATTTTTAACCAAATAGAAACAATCATTCGATTCAACTTTTACTCCCAATTTTTCCAAAGCATACCAATGCGGTCTCACAGTACGTTCACCTAAATGACAGCCGCCTGATTTTGGAATTTTATATGATTTTACTCGCGCTGCAAGAGCTCCCCATAAAAAAATAGAAGCTCTTGTCTTTTCCGAAGCAACTGGATCGATTTTATCCATATGCAAATCTCCTGACGCATCAACCTCTAAGGTCCCCTTGCCCAACCACTGAATCTTAATTCCAATACTTCGTAATAATTCAATAATTCTTTTTACTTCTTCTATTTCTGGCATATCTACCAAAGTAGTTTTGCCTTTGATGGCTGCGCAAGCACACAAAATTGCCACAGCAGAATTTTTTGCTGACTGATTCTCAATCGAACCGCTTAATTTTTTGCCACCATTTATAATAAGATAGGACATATTTACACCTTTATTTTTTTATCATTCTATACTATACTACAAACTATAAATTTTTGCAAACCATTTATTTGCTTAATAATGGCTTAAATAAAGACTAATATGGAATATCCAGGTACAAATTTTACTCGCCCATGGCGACGAACTTTTTTAGGCTTATTCATACTAGCCTTTTTAATTATTTCACCAATTTTGATTTTATACTCGTCCGGTTATCGATATGATTTTTCAAATGGAATAATACGTGAAACGGGAGCAATCAGTATTGATATACTACCAAAGAATACTGTGGCTTATTTAAATGGCGCTAAATTGCAGACCAAAATTCCAATACGCCTAAAAAATCTTGCGAGCGGTAAATACAAAATTAGATTAACCGCTGATGGTTTTTATGATTGGGAAAAAGAGGTTGTTGTAGAAAATAAACAAACTATATATATAAAGGAAATCAAATTGATCCAAAAGTCGGAACCACAAAAACTTTCTAACAACAATGCATCAAAATTATATTTATCTGATAATAATAATTTTATTATTTAT